>PNBI01000030.1 GCA_003135935.1 Methanomassiliicoccaceae archaeon | reverse complement strand
GAGTCCTTCTCGGTCCGAACCTATTCCCGCAGTACATCCTCAGTCAAGACATCGTCTCCATTTTCTCAAGCATGGGCATCGTGCTCTTGATGTTCTTTATCGGTATCGAGCTTAATCTACGAGGCCTAAGAAAGGTCGCTTCATTCGCTCTAATCGTCGTATCGATAGAGATGACGATAATGATTCTGATAGGCTTCTATCTTGGACTGGCCTTCGGCTTCCAACCTTCTCAGGCGATATTCCTTGGCATCGTCATGTCTTGCGCCAGCACCGCGGCCGTCCTAACGATCATTCCCAATAACAGACACTTTGGAGGGGAGGACAGGCGCACGATAACGGGAATACTGATCATGGAGGACTTGGGCCTGATAATAATCCTAACCATTCTGGGCCCGGCAATAATCGGGGAGTCAAACGCCTTTGGATCTATACCAGGCCTGATAATCGGCATCGCGATATTCATCGCCATCACAATCTTGCTGGGGATTGCGATCATACCCAAGATGCTGGACAGGATAAGGTCCCATTCCTCGGACGAGGTGCTGTTCCTCACCTCTTTGGCGATGGCATTTGCGATGGCCTGGATATCGAGCGCGATCGGCCTATCCGTGGCCGTCGGCGCATTCCTGATGGGCATCATCGTTTCGGAGAGCGAATGCAGCAGGACGGTCATCACCAAGGTGGAGCCAATGAAGGAGCTATTCATCGCCACATTCTTCATCTCCATTGGATACCAGTTCAATCCTGCACTATTCGTGCAAGGCGCTGTAATCGCTCTCGTCATCGCGATAGCGTTCATTCTGGCCAAGATGTCGAGCGTCAGTCTGGCTTGCTACATGGCAAATTACAAGGCTCGCTCCTGCCTGCTCATCGGCGCAAGCCTCGTGGCCATGGGCGAATTCTCGTTCGTCGTGGCGAAACTGGCATTGGACAACGGCCTCATCGATGGGGTATTGTATTCGGCCGTGATCGGGGCTGCGATCATCACCCTCTTGACCTACCCCTTCATCTCTCGGGGTTCGCCTCGTTTATTCGATTGGATCATAAGAAGAATGCCGGTCAGAATGCAACAAGACCTAAAGAAGTATGAAAATGCCCGGGCTGAGTTCAGCAGAAAGACCGCCATCTCCCCTCAGATCAGGAGTGAGGTGCGGAGAGAACTGATGCTGATTGTCACCGACATGGTCCTGATAATCTGCGTTATCATCGCGGTAAATCTTCTCTCGGTTCTGAATGTCGTTGCTGAGAACCTGGGTGCAGGCCTGGGCGTCGTATCCTCGCTGGTCGCTTTCCTCGTCGGGCTGATCCTCACTTTGCCCCTCATCTTCATATTGGTCACTAGGATCAAAAAGCTGTCCCGAATACTGGCCTCTGCCCTTAGGGAGGATGGAAAGCAGAAGATGCTCCTAGGCGCGGCAGGCAAAGTGTTCAAGAACCTCAGCGAATCTCTACTGGCCTTCATCATCTTCCTCGTCTTTCTGCCCTTTCTGCCACGGGTGGAGGGCCTCAACTTCCTCCCATTGGTGGCGATTGGATTTATCGCGATGTTGATCACCTACTTGATCTGGGACGCTTACAAGGCTGCTTATCGACGCATCACATCCTCGATAGTAAGCGGAATCCAGAAGGATGACGAGCAAGAATTGGATTGAGGAATGATATGAATGAAGGGAGCACCTTCAACTTGATGTTTGGGCGCCGTTCAGAACCATTTCTTCATCCCATAAAAGTCGGTGGGGGGAGTGGGGCAACTCCACACCTCACCGAGGGATGGGTGTGCATCTTGTAGCTCAGTGCAGACTCCATAAAGGTGGTACATTTCTTCCCAACCGTAGTCCTCTGCATCGGTTTCCATGATACACCGCTGATTCTCTGATGCCCGACAGTATTAATATCCCGGACGGGGGGAGGTGAGCGAAAGTAATTACTTGAATCGTACGACTGGCTGACAGATTTACCATCAAAAGCACCGAAAGTCAGGTGCGTTTGCGCTTATGCCTAACCCTAACCGCTTCCCCTCTTTCGCTCACCGTCATCTCTGCGGCGCTCATGTTCGCTATCCCCACTCCCTCGACCAGGCCATTGCGCATGATTATCGCCTCGTCGCCGATGCGGATGATTGGATCGGCTCGCCTAACCCCTTTCGCGAAAAGATTCCCAGTCAAATCGAAGTCCTCAATCTCGACCAGGTTGAGCCCTTGGGATGCGAGCCGCTCAGCTCCGTCCAGCGTGAGGGAGATCATTCCCCTTTCAGGCGTCAGGAGACCCATTTGCCTGTTGCCGCTCGAGATTCGAGAGTAAGGGTAATTGCCGCTGACGGTGCATCCCTCCAACAACGACTCACCTCCAACGCCGAACTGGAACCGCGCCACCGCTGCCAAGGCAGCGGCCCTCTCGACCGGGAATGGCACTCTCGGTTGCTTGGAGCAAGCTTCGGTCAGCGTCTCCTGTAGTCTTGTCAGGGCATCTCTGGACGTTGGGCTACCCTGAGAGGTGTCCGTACAATCGACCGCATCTTTGACGATGTCCCCTTCTCCACCCAAATGGCTGATGACCTGCTCGAAACCGAGCGATGCGACATGCGCCACAAGTTCCCGAACCATGGCCTGCTCCTCCATGTCCCAATGCCCCGTGACAGGGATGTCATATTGCGCGGATGGATAGAACAGCTCAAGCTCGCGCGGCACTACTCCCAGGGGGGAGGTGATGATCAGCTCCTGGACGACGGTCGAATTGGGCACCGAGCTCAAGACGTTCCTGAATATCTGATGGCTTTTTGATAAGAAATACGGCTTCCTAGCAGAGCATGGTATGAGCAGCAGGACCTTCTTGTGGGCGGCTGGCCGATATCGCTCTGCGACCCTTCGACGGTGACGTACCACATCCGGACGACTGAGCGACTGCTTAGCATTGGCATAGAAGCGCGGCCCGACCACCGGTGTATACATTTCCTGGTGCTCGTAGAAGAGCTCGTCCAGGATCCGAAGGGCGGCCACGTTCCAAGGCGTGGCATGAACCCTTATCTCAACGAGCTCCCTCAGCCGACCGATCTCGATCATGCGCTTGGTCAGCTTCAATTCTTCCCAGACGTTCCCGAGGTTCAGCTCCAAGATGCTCTCCCCCGGCAGCGAAGCCCATTTCGCGTTATCTGAAGTGAATGCGCCCTCCACCCTGCTGATGATGCCGCGGGATGATTGGTATTCCATCAAAGAGGTATCGAATAGATCGATGCCCATGTAGACCAGAAGTGCGAGATTGGAGGCTTCCATCATGCCGGGAGCATAAAGCAGCTTGCTGTAGCCGACCTGCTTTCGCAAACGAACCAGATTCCGGACGAAAGCGCCTGCATCTCTTCTCATTTCGAAGGCGTTGGGAACGATTGCCAAGTCGTTTGTGAGCCATTCAATGCTGGGAGAGATCAGCGCTCCCTCGGTCTCGACCGCTCCACAGATATCTTCCTTTTCCTGTTTGGAACCTGCCGAGAAAGGCATATAGATGCCTGCCGGGAGATCTATGGTCTGGAAGTCAGCATCGCNNGTCGCGAGCTCCTCGTCGAGGATCAATTGGGAGCAATCGGGATGCGCCGAAGTTGATGAGCTAAGGACGATCAGGTTCGGCGTTCGAGCCTTGCCCTTCCCCGAGGTCCACGACGTGGTCTTGGACAATCCAGAGCGGCTCAGAACCTCGATCATTCAACGAAGTAATCCCCTCAACGATTAAAGGGTTTGCTTAAGCCACAAGCTAGTTTGAGGTGATCCGATAAGGGATCTCATTGCGTTGCGCCCACCGCTGGCCGAGCCTCGATGTTGTCCCTGCCACCTGAGGCCAAATCATTGAGATCGGCCCAGTTGACCAGCGTCTCGATGCAGCCATCCTTCAACGTGACGACGCCCATCGCTACGAGCCCCAAACGATCCGCAAGCATGATCCCCTCCCTCACTTCCATCAGGCAACCCACACCAATGATCGCCTTCGGCTTTTCAGCCCTGACGATGCGCTTGATGAAGGTGGAGCCGGGAACGATATGCACCCGATATCCTTGGGCCTCCAGATTATCAATCGACCGGCCGATCCCGCAGAGCATGCACCGTTGGCAGATCAGCCCTTCCGGAGTGAGATGGGCCGGGCATTTGGCAGAACGCAAGCATTGCGGGAGGAATATGGCCTTGTTCTTCGCTGGGATACTGTCGAATTTGGCCTGATTAAGCCGATTATGGAGCCTGATCACGAACTCGGTCAGCTCAGTATCCTCGATCCCCAGCAGGCCACAAAGCGCCCGGATAACACCCTCTACTAGCGCCATTCCAGCCAGGAAAAGATGAGGGAAGACCATGTGACCCGTCCTTATCGAGAACGCGATCAGAACCGCCAGAACGAGCCCAAGGACCAGAAGCCCTCCCAATATCAAAAGGGTGATCTGGCCGAGTATTAGGATCATTTGGTCCAGATTGAACAGGTCGAACACCATTGCTAATACGATATCGTGCTCCCATATAGACCCTTGGCATGACGACCGCGAAGAATCGAACCAGCCGTCTGCTGAAATTCCTTAGCGTAAAAAGAAAAAAGGCAGAGCGTGGCGATCAGAAGGTCGTCACGAACTCATGGTCGAATATCAGCTCTCTGGCCTTCTCCCATGATATCCTTTTAACGCCCTCAATAGTCGCCCTGTCGCCGACGCGCGCCTTCAGGTCGTCCTCGAGAACGAAGACTTCTCCTTCGAAGTCGGCCAGGTCATTAATCGCCTCGACATTCGAAGGCATGCCGATGGCGCCAGGGTTCTGGGCTGCAATTGCGTTCAACGTCCCATCGCCGACCATGAGGACAGTGGACCTGGATATGCTTCCACTAGCCAACATCGCCAGGGCGAGGCGAGCGCCAGCAAAGAAGTCCTCCGTTCCGTAGGGCGCCTTAGTCGCAAGAATCAGGATGCTCTGTGCCATCTTCTCACCTCGCGATGGTCACTATGCGGTCAGCTTCCAGCACGAACTTGGAAAGGTCGTTTGTCAGACTCCCGATCTTAGAGCCTTTCACCTCTTCGCCTCGATGGATCCCTCGTGCGGCGCAGCAGGTCTCACAGACCACAACGGTCGCCCCGCGCTCGGCGAGTTCGGTAAGTTCCTTCCCCACATTGGGGAATCGCTTGGGCTCCTGACCTTCCTTGATTGGGGTGATCCCCTCGCCATATCCGAAAATGCGCACGTTATGGCCCTTGTCCAAAGCTGCCTTCGCCAGCTTCACGGCCAGGTTCGAGTCCATGTTCATCATGCTTCCTGAGCGCAGGTGAATCAGCAGTGTCTTCATTTTTCCACCTCACAAGGTAACGGTCCGGTCGTAATGCATGATCAGGTCGACCGCTTGGCCATAGTCAATGGTCTTGAACTTGCCACCCGCTTGGCAATCGAACCCTCTGGCAGCCAGGTCGTCGGAGATAACGAAGACATCATCCACGTGCTCCGAAAGATGCTTCGAAGCTTTCTCATCCATGGCGTAGTAGACAGCGTCCTCGAACAGGATCGCCGCCTTCCTCGATTGCCCACCGAGGCCTGACGTCAGCTCCAGGTTGACGTTCTCGTGAGGCGATTTCAACATCACGAACAGTATGGACGCCATTTTCATCATCATCCGATGAAGTACTGCATATCCGTGTCCGCGGCGATGTTCAAGAAGCCTGCCGCACCGAGAACTGTAACGCCTTCGTCCAGGTCCTCTTGCTTGACGCCCATCACGCCCATGCTGGTGCTGCAGGCGTACATCTTCACGCCGAGCTCCAGCGCCATCTTCTTCTGGGCGGGGTAGTCCTCGACTCCAACGGCGAGCATTTTCTTCTTGAACATGCCAGTGAAGAGCCGGTACATCCCTGGTGCCTTGGGGTTTGCGGTCTTGGTGACCAGCTTCAGCCCGAAGAACGTGTGGAAGATATGGACCTCCATTCCCATGCTCGCGGCGGTGTTGGCAATCATCAGAGACTCCATCGCTTTGTCGAAAGTGCCTTCGGATACGACAATAGCGACCTTCGTTACCTTCTTTGCTTCTGGCATTTTTTCACCTCGATTCTTTCATGATATGAATTTTTCTTCCATCGATCAATGACGAGCCTTCTGTTTCAAGCCGACTTCTTTCTAATGTAGAAGGTGAATATTTTTCCATCCTGCTTCATTTCCACGACTTCATTTCCGGTGCGCTGGGCCCAGGCGGGGACGTCCTCTTTCGAGCCGGGGTCGTCAGCGATCAATTCGACCACCTTTCCCACCTGCATCTCCTTCATCTTCTTTGCCAGCCTGACTATCGGCATGGGGCACATCAGGCCCCTGCAATCTAAGGTCTCGTCCTTGTCCATAACAACACCTTTTCCATCGGTTTTGCACGGTTGTGCGACAACTATATATAACCTCTACCCATATAAGCTTTTTGCAGATTCAAGATGCCTAGGGAGACGAGCCAGATGCTTCCAGAGAAGATCATAGGAGAGGTTCATACCTGCCACGACCTCGTGCAATGCGCGTTCAGCCTGGCCGAGTTCGAGGTTGAAGTGTACTATCAGCTTTCGCAATCAGGGCCACTTAGGGCGGACGAGCTAGCGGCAAAGATCGGCAAGGACCGCACCACCGTTTATCGAGCCCTGCAGAAGCTCATGACATGCGGGATGGTCTATCGAGAGACGAAGAGCATCGAGCGCGGAGGCTACTTCCATGTTTACAGGGCGATCGACAAAGAAGTGCTCCGCGAAAAATTAGAGCGGTGCGTGAATGATTGGTATGCCCACATGCAGGAAGTATTGAGCAGATTCGGTGAAGCACCAGGGCATTCGGCCAAATCCAATTAGTCGCTACGAAGAAGTCAAATAGCCCCACCGGATATTCGTAGCCCGGTTAGCATGGAATTCAAAGGCTTGGACATCGTCTCCATCCGCGACCTGACGCGGGAGCAGATAGAGTTCGTTCTTGATCTTTCGGAGAAGATGATCCCCTACGCCCGAGGGGAGAAGTTCACCAAGATGTTGGAGGGACGCATCCTCGCCAACCTGTTCTTCGAGCCTTCGACCCGTACGCGCATGTCCTTCGAGACCGCAATGGCGCGGTTGGGCGGACGGACTCTAGAGATGTCCCACCCTTCGATGATGTCGATCGCGAAAGGCGAGACGCTGGCGGATACCATCCGCATGGTCGAATCTTATTCTGACGCAATCGTTCTCAGGCATCCGCACGAAGGGGCGGCCCGCTTGGCAGCGAAGTTCTCCCGCAGTCCGGTGATCAACGCCGGAGACGGAGCGGGGCAGCATCCCACGCAGACGTTATTGGATCTGTTCACTATCAGAAGGGACAAGCAGCACATCGAAGGCATCAAGGTCGCCCTGGTCGGGGACCTGAAGTATGGCCGGACCGCGCATTCCTTGGCCGAAGCGCTGACTTTGTTCGGAGCGGAGGTCACCTTCGTAGCGCCGGCATCGTTGCAGATGCCCCGAGAGACGGTTAAGCAGGTCGAGAAGCTCGGCGGGAAGCCGAAGCTCACCTCCAAGCTGGAGGAGGTCATCAAGGACATAGATGTGCTTTACGTCACCCGCATCCAGAGGGAGAGGTTCCCGGACCCGAGCGAGTATCTGAAGGTCGCGGGAAGCTACCGCATCGATAACACACTATTGCGAGAGGCGAAGCAAAACCTAACCGTGATGCATCCGCTGCCCAGGGTAGACGAGATCGCGCCCGAGGTCGATTACACCCAGCATGCCAAGTACTTCGAACAGGCTTTCAACGGGGTGCCAGTGAGGATGGCGCTCCTTTCACTGGTGCTCGGAGGCGAACTGTGATGAAAGAGTTCAAGGTCACCCCGATCCGCAACGGGACGGTGATCGACCACATAGACTGCGGGATGGCGCTGAAGGTGCTGCGTATCATCGGAGTGTCGAGCAACAACGTCAGCTCGCCTATCAGCGTGCTCATGCACGTCCCCTCCAAGAAGGAAGGATTCAAGGACGTCGTCAAAGTTGAAGATAGGGAGCTCGACCCGAAGGAGGTAGACAAGATCTCGCTGATCTCGCCCGACGCGACGATCAACATCATCCGCGATTTCAATGTGGCGGAGAAATATAAGGTGACACTGCCTCAGGTTGTCCGGGGGATCGTCCGCTGCGGAAACCCCTCTTGCATAACGAATCTGAACGAGCCGGTGGAGCCGGAGTTCAGCGTCGAATCGAAGAAGCCGCCAGTGCTGCGCTGCATTTACTGCGATCGCATCCTCGACGATACGGCCGAGCATTTGATCTGAATCGATGCCATAGACACGTTTTGCGATAGAGTCTCTATTCCAAAAGCACTCTCAGAATTACACAAATGAGTCGAGCTCATCTCAGCCAGACAAGCTCCTGCTTTGTCCGGGTGATGACCTTGTTCATGCTCTCCAAGATCTTCGATTCATCGGTCCCTCGATCACAAGTTACGACGATGAGAAGGCTGGAGGAGACCTCGGTTATGATCAGCTTGCTGTCGTGGAACACACCGAGAAGGTACTCGCACTTGTCCTTTAACGGATCGCTGCGTGTCGCCTCCGCAGAGGAATACATAATCGCTGCCATGGCCGAGAACGTCTCGGGTTTCGATGGCGAGGTGGTCCTCCCTGCGATCATCAGGCCAGTTTTGGAAACGATGGAGACACTATGGATATTCGTGTCCTGAGGGAACTCCTGTTGAATGATCTCCTCAAGGATATTTTCCACACTTTTTGTTTGCTGCACCATTGTTCCTCCTGAGACCATCCCTGTCTCGTCAATAACAGCCGATTTGGCAATCGAATGTTCGTCTACCCAATTAATGCTTTTGCATACAGTTCGACGGGAATTAGCAACTAAATCGCAAATATATCGCCATTCCAGTTCGAATGGGAAGGGACATTTTGCAGAGCCTCGGAACAGCCAAGCCCTTCACTAGGCGGTCAGAAGCCCGAATCATCAATCCAACGATGTAACGAGCTCTTCCGCTGGGAATGAGCAAGAGGGACTGTCCGGAGCTAGCTAGTCTTTAATCCACCCAAAGCTTCACCTCTTACAACACCTCGGTGATCATCGGATGAATGTTATCGTAGTAACGGGAATGCCTGGTGCAGGGAAGGAGGAGTTCGTTCAGGTTGCCAGATCGCTCGGGTACGATGTTGTGCGCATGGGCAATGCAGTAAGGGCTGAAGCGAAGAAACAGGGCATTGCCGAAACGGACAAAAGCATTGGTGGTTTCGCGGACCAGGAACGGCGTCTCCATGGTTTCGATATCTGGGCGAAGCGTTCTGCTTTGAATGTCCGATCTGAAAGGACCATCATCGATGGCAGCAGGGGATTGGATGAGATGGATATCTTCCGCCAGTTTTTCGGCGATGGCGTTCTCCTAGTGGCGATCCATTCCTCACCCGAATCGCGTTACCCCCGACTTAAGAAACGAGGACGACCCGACGCTCCCGCATCCTGGACGGAGTTCGTGGCGAGGGATAAAAGGGAGCTGGGATGGGGACTTGGCAACCTTATCGCCATGGCGGATGTGATGTTGCTGAACGATGGCGAGATGGACGAGTTCAAAGCAATGGTGAAGGCGTTCTTGACAGGATTGGGATAGGATGAACTTCAAGATCATTCGAATGTGCAAGCAAGACGCCATGTCCGCAGTACCAATGGATAGCATCAAGATAGACCTGGCCAGAACAACTCCGAAGTTAAGGGAGAAAGGCTTCCAGGTCGACACATCGGACGTCATGCTGACTGCATGCAATCGCGACTACGAGGTCACGATCTTCCGGAATGGCAGGCTGATGATGGGTCCAGTGAAGGGAAAAGAGCAAGCCGGCCAGATCGCTGAGATAATCTACTCCCTATGCATTGAGGAGTGACGAACGGCCCTAAGTTCTAGCTGCCATCTGCCGCGGACAGAACTCGAACACGCGCTTTCCGCCGTCTATGAATTCCACGTCGATGCTGAGACGGTCCTGCTCGATACGCAGGTTTATGGTGCGCAGGTTCGACTGATACGAGGCTATGTTCGACTCTAGTCCATCCATCTTCCTTAGCATTCCCCTCTTTTCCATCAACCGCACCAGGCGATAGCATTTGGTGATCGGCATATCGAGACGATTCGATATGTCCTTCACGCACATCGCCGAGGGGCATGTGGCTGATAAGATCCTCCTAACGTCATCATCGAACGCTAGACGAGTGATCTTGAACTCCATCCCTCCTATTGTCATCGAGGAATCCATGCGATGTAGAGTTATATACCCTCTGCTGTTGGAAAATCACCACTGATTCTTTCCAGTGATAATTCTAAACCGACATTTCTGACCAATTGGAGGCGATAGCGAGATCATGCATTCTTCTTCTGGCTAGGCGAAAGTTGGCGCTCCTGAACGTTCCGAAAAGATAGCCAGATGCAACAAATGTTTATATTGTGGCATGCTGATTCAGAGGTTTGCGGGATGGGAGCAATGGGAGTTTCTGGCAGAGTGGGCATTATTCTCCTAGTGATAGCTTTCCTCGCCCCTTGTTTCCTAATCGCGATGCCGGTTGCAAGCTCATCAACGATATCTTCGGATCCTGGCAAGACGCTTGCTGCGACGCAATATAACCCATCGGCCCTATTCAAACCTGGCATTTGCTTCAATGATTATTCCTGGGCAATTAGAGTCGACCCTGATGCCAGAGATTTTGCCATCGGGGATCTGAATGGGGATGGTCTGAAAGACCTCGTCATAATAAGCAACCAGACAGATCCCATCTGCATCTACAACAGAACAATGGGAGGTTCCTTCAACCCAGTTCCCTGGAGGCTATACAGTCCCGGCGTCACTGATGTCAGGAGCATTGCAATCGGCGACCTGCTTGGGAAAGACGGTAAGAATGACATTGCTGTGAGCTGCTATAATGATAGCTCTGGCCAAGGAAATATCTGTATTTTTAATCAATCAAATA
>PNBI01000163.1 GCA_003135935.1 Methanomassiliicoccaceae archaeon | reverse complement strand
TCGAAGCGCACCTGGTCGTTGCCTTTGGCGGTGCAACCATGCGCTATGAAGGAAGCGCCCTCCTTCCGCGCCACCTCTACTAGTTTCTTAACGATCAGGGGTCGGGCGATCGATGTGCAGACTGGATAGGACCCCTCGTACATCGCATTCGCTTTCAATGATGGGAAGATGTAATCGGTGACGAACTCCTCTTTTGCATCAATGGCATAGGCACTAATGGCGCCGATCTTCTTGGCGCGATCGATGGCCTCCGTCATGTTCCCGGGTTGACCGACATCGACTCCCACTGCGATCACATCTACATTGTGCTTCTCTTGAAGCCAACGGATTGCAACGGAAGTGTCAAGGCCACCTGAATATGCGAGCACCACTCGTTTGCGCTCAGACTTGCTGGGTTTCATTGGAATCTGGGCTGCTACTCGAGATTCGTTATTAAGGATTGCTGACATAATAACGACATCGCCGATAGATGCTAGTCTTCTTTGGGACACGTACAGCCAGGCTCGCATCGTCCCCTCGAAAACACCCCTCTCCTCAAATGTCTAGTTTCGGTCATCACGTTTTATATACGGTCTATAATCAGCGGAACTCTAGTTTCATTGATGCAGGGAGAGCGTGAGCGTTTTCCTTGTTCCATTGAAGGTAAGAAGGAAAGGAAATAAATGGTGAAAGCGGCCATCATTGGCGGTTCCGGTTATACTGGTGGAGAGCTAGCAAGGTTGTTATGTCGCCACCCCAAGATCACGTTGGAGGCGATAACATCTCGTCGCTTGGCAGGGTCCAAAGTGGCAGATGAACATAGCTATCTCGAAGGGTTCGTCGACCTGAGGTATGTTCAGGCCCTCAATGCCAAAGAGGATTACGATATCGTGTTCGTAGCCGCACCTCACGGCACTTCCATGGAGATCGTGCCATCCCTACTCGAAAGAGGCATGATGGTCGTCGACCTTAGCGGTGACTACCGCCTCTCCGATCCTAATGTTTACAGCAAATGGTATGGGCTGGAGCATAAGGACGTGAAGAACCTGGCGATCTCGACCTATGGCATTCCAGAGCTGTTCCGGGATTCAGTTGCTCAAGCAAAGCTGGTCGCCAACCCCGGATGCTATCCCACCTGCACTTGCCTCGGCCTCGCGCCGCTGTTCTCGAACGGCGCGGTGGAGGAAAGGGTCATTGTCGATGCCAAGTCCGGAACATCTGGCGCGGGAATGGAACCGACGAAGATGACCCACCATCCAAATTGTGGTTCGCAGATCATGCCCTACAAGGTCGGAACTCACCGCCACTCTCCAGAGATTCAGATGGCCCTGGAGAAGGTGTCTGGCTCACCGATCGAAGTAATCTTCACCCCGCACCTGATGCCGATCGTGCGGGGAATGCTCTGCACATGCTATGTGCAGCTCAAGAAGAGAATGGATAAGGAGTCGCTGTTCGCCCTTTACTCAGAATTCTATTCGGGCGAGAGATTCATACGAATGGTCAACTCGCCGTCAATCTCATCAGTGGTGGGGTCCAACTTCTGCGAGATCGGACTCGAGCTGGCTGGAACCAACACGGTCGTGATAATGAGTGCACTGGACAATCTGGTGAAGGGTGCAAGCGGACAGGCAATTCAGAACGCAAATATCATGCTCGGCCTGAATGAGACGGCGGGATTGGATTTCCCTGGATTGGGGGTGTGAGGGTGAAAGCGATCGAAGGAGGGATAACGTCCCCTTTGGGATGGAAGGCAACCGGCGTGCGCTCCGGGATAAAGAAGGATAAGTTGGACTTAGCAGTCCTCTACTCGGAGACGCCGGCAAGAACCGCATTGGCTTATACGCAGAACAAAGCCAGGGCGGCACCGATTGAGGTCATGATGCGAGACGACCCGCAGACGCTCAGAGCATTCGTCATCAATTCCGGCAACGCGAACGCGTTGACCGGCCCGAAAGGAATGGAGGACGCGGAGAGCATGAGAACCCTCACCGCTCAGCTTCTTAACATAAAGCCGGTGGAAGTTGGCGTCGCCTCCACTGGGGTCATCGGCCGATATTTGCCAATGGACATGGTGACGAAGGGGATCACCGAAGCAGTCAAGCAGCTGGAGCGCGGCAGCGAAGCCAATATCTCTGCGGCGAAGGCGATAATGACCACAGACACGAAGATGAAGACCGTGGCATGTCAGATCACTCTGAGCGACGGGACCCTAGCGACGATCGGCGGGATCGCCAAAGGGTCCGGGATGATCTCCCCAGCGATGAAAGCGCTCCATGCCACCACTCTAAGCTTCGTCACCACCGATGCACGACTGGACAAGCCAATCGGCGCGAAATGGCAAGCGGTCATGGATTCCAGTTTCAACGTTATCAACGTGGATGGCGATCAAAGCACCAACGACATCTCGGCCTTCATGGCAAATGGCGCGGCGGGCGGAATGCCAGCCGACGACCAACCTGAGTTTTGGGAGGCGGTGATGTGGGTAGCGAAATGGTTGGCCAAGGCGGTCGTCATCGATGGTGAGGGGGCGACCAAGCTGATCGAAGTTCATGTCACTGGTGCCAAGGACGACAATGAGGCAAGGGCGGCGGCGCGTTCCATAGTCGCTTCAAATCTGGTCAAAGCGGCGATATTCGGAGCTGACCCCAATTTCGGGCGTATCCTCGCCGCTCTGGGCAACTCGGGGAGCGAGTTCGATATCTCCAAGGTCCGCCTGCGCTTATCGAATGGCAAGACGGTGGCGCTGTTTGGCAATGGCATCCCGCTGATCACGCCTGGCTCGGCGGAAGAGCAGGTCGCGAGCGCCATCCTTCACGAGAAGAGAATGGTGGTGGAACTTGATCTGGGGATTGGGAATGGAGCAGGCGAGGCCTGGGGCTGCGACCTGAGCTACGAGTATGTCAAGATCAACGCATCGTATACGACCTGAGGTCGGGCATGGCAAGCATAGACAAGCAGCGCTATCCCCTCGCCCCGAAGCTGCGCGGCAAGAAGGTGGTCATCAAGTTCGGCGGCAGTTCCATCGGCGGCCAAGGCGAGCTGGGCCTATTCGCTCAGGACATCTCATTTCTGGTTTCCCTCGGAATCAAACCGGTGATAGTCCACGGCGGAGGGCCGGAGATTAGCGATGAGCTGAGGAAACGCGGCCTGGCGGTGAGAAAGGTCGCAGGACTGCGCATCACCGATGACGCCACCCTTGCCGTGGCCGTCGATGTTCTCGCCAAAATCAATCATCAAATAGTGGATGCATTGAAGCGAGCAGGGTTGAAGGCGGTGGGCATGGCAGGCGGGGAATGTCGCACCGTAATGTGCATGAAGATGAGCTCATCGATCGTCAAGGACGAGAACGGGAAAGAGGTCGCGGTGGATCTGGGCAATGTCGGCGAAATAACAAAGGTCGAGCCATCGAGGCTCAAGCTGCTCCTGACCTCTGGGTTCGTTCCAGTGGTCTATCCGATCTGCTTGGCTGGCAATGGCAGAATGATGAATGTTAATGCTGACACCATGGCCGCTCACATCGCGATGGCCATCGGCTCAGAAGAGCTCGTGCTGGTGACTGATGTTGCTGGCATAATGCGAGAATTCGGCAACGAAGAGACGGTCATCCGGCAAGCGACAATCGATGAGATCGACGAACTGATCGAATCGGGGGTGGTGAGCGACGGAATGATCCCCAAGGTGGAGGCGTGCAAGGTGGCCATCAAAGGAGGAGTCAGCCGAGCGCATATGGTATGTGGCCGGGAGAAAAGCATCATTGTCGATGCCCTCTTATCCGACAAGGAACATGGTACCGTCGTCACGAGGTAAATTCAATGAGCCAGACTTTGGATGACATCAAGCNNGCAACTCTCCGCCTCCTACCTTTTCCAGAACTACGGCCGGGAGGACGTCTGCTTCGACCATGGTGAAAAGGAGTATCTCTTCGATCTCAATGATCAGCGTTACACGGATTTCGTGGCCGGCATCGCGGTGAACGTTCTGGGGCACAATCATCCGGCAATCGTCACAACCATCGCCGACCAAGCGAGGCGACTCGTCCATGTTTCCAATCTCTATTACATCAAGGAGCAGGCAGCGCTCGGGGAGGCTATCGCGTCGATCGTTCCCTGGCCATTGGGCGTATCGCTCTTCGTAAACAGCGGCGCGGAGGCAAACGAAGCGGCTTTGAAATTGGCATCTAAGCGGACCGCTCGCCCTCGTTTCGTAGCCACCATGAACTCATTCCATGGCCGCACGTCCGCTTCCCTTTCGGCAACCGGGCAGGTCAAGTACCAACAGGGATTCGAACCGCTCCTCTCCAAAGCATTCGACTTCATAGAATATGACAATGTGGAGCAGTTGAAGTCGACCGTAACCCGTGAGACAGCGGCCCTCATGGTCGAACCAATCCAGGGGGAAGGTGGGGTCATCGTCCCTAGCCAGGAGTTCATGAGGACCGCGAGAGATGTGTGCAGTGACGTAGGCGCGATGCTTATAATCGATGAGGTCCAGACCGGCTTTGGCAGGACCGGCAAATGGTTCGGGTTCGAACATTTTGGGATCGTCCCGGACATCATGACCGTGGCCAAAGCGCTGGGAGGGGGATTTCCGATCGGGGCGATTGTATCCAGCTTGGAGATTTCGAAGACCTTTGCTCCTGGCTCGCACGGGACCACCTTCGGGGGAAATCCCCTCGGCTGCGCTGTCGCCACCGCGGTGATCGGCGCGATGAAGCAGGAGAGGCTGGTTGAGAGGTCGGCGAAGAAAGGAGAGGAATGGATGGCGAGCTTGCGAGCCATCGCTGAGACGAATAAGCAAATTCGCGAGGTAAGAGGGAAGGGGTTGATGATCGGGATTGAGATGGAAGGCGATATTGCGAAGGAATTCCAGAAGTACGCTTTCAAAAGAAGGCTGTTAGTCAACGTCGCTGCGGCCAAGACCATCCGCCTGGTTCCTCCCTTGATCATCAACGACCAATCCATCGACGTTTTCAACGAGGCGTTGCGCTCCTTCCTGAGAGCGCCCTGATGCAACGTTTTAATAACTTCCAATCTTTTCGTTAGCCCCTTATGAAGGAGCAGTCCCAGAAGGAGAGCATCGCTGAGCGCACCCGCACGTACATCGATGCGCACCCGAGCATCAAGGACTGTATCTCAAAGGATCTCATCAACTACTCCTCGTTGGCGCGTCAGATAATGAAGGATCTGACCATAACAAACGAGGAGGCGGTGATGATCGCCTGCCGCCGATATGCGGTCAAGATCGCCAAGAGCGATCATGAAAGGGACATCCTCAAGATCCTGGCCAATTCCAGTCTCGAAATGCGGACGAAGATCTGCATCGTCACCGCGAAAAACGATTGGACCGTGCTCCATCGGTTAGAGAGCGTTTTCCAGCGCCTGATAAACGAAAAGGCAATAATGCAGGTTATCCAGGGTGCGAGGGCAATAACCGTCATTGCGGATGAGAAGCTAAAGAACGACGTAGTGAACGCGGTTGGCAGAGAGAACATCCTGAAGGTGCGGGTGGACCTGGTGGAGATCACCGTAAAATCTCCAGAGCGGATCGTCGAGACCTCGGGCGTCTTCGCGTTCCTCGCATCTAATATCGCTGAGAACAATGTCAATGTGGTCGAGACTGCCAGCTGTTACACCGATACCATCTTTATAGTCAACGAGGCGGACATGATCTACGCTTATTCCATCCTCACCAAGCTGATTGAGAGCGCTGAGGCGGTCGAGACGATGGAAGAGCAATAGGCGAATTTCGCTTCGATTTCTGCCATTCGCGCTCGAATAGAGAGTTTGAATTATCAGTGGGTACTGGACAAGGAATCAAATCCGCTGCGAATCGCAGATCTAATGGGCATCTATATGTGCAGGGAACTGAAGTCTGATTAACGAGGATTCCAAATGGTCAAGATCCCCAATATCAGCGTCGAGCCGCCTGGACCGAAGGCCAGGAAGATCGTTCAACTCGACAAGAGGTATCTAGCTACATCAACAAAGTCAACACCCCTGGTCGTTAGCAAGGCCAAGGGCAGCGTGGTTTGGGACGTGGATGGGAACGCGTTCATCGATTTTTCCAGCGGGGTCTCGGTAATGAACGTCGGCCATTGCCATCCGAAGGTCACGAAGGCGATAGAGGACCAAGCAAAGGTCTTTGCGCATTTTGCTGGGACGGACTATTACCACCAGCTCCAAGCCGATTTGTCTGAGAGGCTGTGCAGGCTCGCGCCCGGCGGTTGCGACAAAAAGATATTCTTGAGCAATTCGGGGACGGAGTCGATCGAGGCGGCCATGAAGCTTGCTCGATGGTCCACTCAGAGGAAGCAATTCATCTCGTTCATCAACGGGTTCCACGGCCGGACCCTTGGCTCATTGTCCCTAACAGCAAGCAAAGCGGTCCAGCAGGAAAGATACTTCCCCTCGACCCCCGGCGTGACCCACATCCCCTATGGCTACTGTTACCGCTGCGCCTATCACCTGGAGTATCCTTCGTGCGGAATTTGGTGCGCCAAGATGATCGAAGAGGTGCATTTCGATACTCACTTGCCACCAGAGGAAGTGGCAGCATTCTTCCTTGAGCCGGTGCAAGGCGAGGGCGNNACCGGCAAGTTCTGGGCCATCGATCATTACGGCGTCGTGCCGGACGTGGTTTGCGCCGCCAAAGCCCTCGGCTCAGGCGTCCCCATTGGGGCGACGATCTTCAGAAGCGAACTCGATTGGCAAAAGGTGGGATCCCATTCCAACACCTTTGGCGGGAACGCATTGGCATGCGCAGCGGCCTTGGCCACCCTGGACATAATCGATTCTGAGAAATTGGCCAAGGCGGCGGAGAAGAAGGGTCGCTACCTTCACCACCGATTGCAAGAGTTGAAGGAAGAATATCAAATAATCGGAGACGTGAGAGGTTTGGGGCTAATGCAAGCGACGGAGTTCGTTCTGGATGGTAGAACGAAGGAGCCAGCGATCAAAGCTAGGAATGAGATGGAGATCCTTGCATTCAAAAGAGGGTTGATAATCATGGGTTGTGGCAGATCGGCAATGCGCTACATCCCCCCCTTGACAGTTACGGAGGAAATGCTAGACGATGGGGTCGACGTGCTCGAGGGCGTTATCCGGGACGTCAGCAAGGACGCCGGGCTAAAGCGATAATCTCCTATTGAAATGACGAATGGAAGGATGGAGCCACCAGGGAGAGTTGAACTCCCGACCTGCTGATTACAAGTCAGCCGCTCCACCAGGCTGAGCTATGGTGGCTTCTTGCCCTCGTAATTTGCTCTCTGTTTATCATGTTTTCTACGGGGAGGCGGCATTCATGAAGCAAATCTGCATACTCGCCCCGTCGAGGTATGGTCCAATGTGGAGAAGTATATATCATCAGCGCTGGCATCTCCGCAACGTCTGCTACTGAAGATATGGAATACTGGTCATGACCAAAAGATATAATAATGGCGAAGGGATGACGCAAAACATCTAATTGAGTCATTACACTGGTGAAGTTCAATGTCAGCCGACGAGATTGAGAAGATACTTAAGATTGCCAAGGGAGACATTATCAGGTTGGAGTACAGCGGTTACCTAGTTGATGGAGGAGAGCTGTTTGACACTTCGAATGCCGATGTAGCGAAGGAGGCAGGGATATTCGACGAGAACGCAACTTATGGCGCCATTCCAGTCTTGGTTGGGAGTGGGAGGTTGTTCGAGGGGTTAGATGAGGCCATCATCAACTCTAATGTGGGCGAAGACAGGGAAGTAGTTCTGACCCCGGAGAAGGCTGCTGGGCCGAGGGACCCCAAGCTCGTTGAGCAGATACCTTTGCGAGAATTCCTACGCCAAGAAATCGAACCGCAAGTGGGAATGGAAGTCAACATGAAGAACCGCGTGGGGATGGTCATGTCGGTCAGCCCGCGCATGGTGAGGGTGGACTTCAACCGCAGGTTCGCTGGAAGACCATTGAGGTACAAGTTCAAGGTCACCTGCAAGATCGTAGATGAAGTGGAGAAAGTCCAGTCACTAATACAGATGGACTACGGCAACGCTGAAGGCTTCGGCGTGAAGGTGGACGGGGAGAACTATGACATCACCCTGCCGGATGTTTGCAAGTACGACCAGAAATGGATCCTAGCCAAGTACAAGGTCGTAGCAGACCTTCGAGACAATTTCAACGCCAAGACCATCCGCTTCATCGAGGAGTACCTCAAAAAAGAGGAAGCGAAGAAGGATGAGGCAAAGCCGGAAGGGCGCGAGCCCGAGGAACTCCCTCAATAATCCATTCATCAAACTTCAAATCCTTCCACTTATTCATTGATTCAGGGCGAGTGGCCTAGACTGGATATGGCAGCAGCCTCCTAAGCTGCAGGTCCGGGGTTCGAATCCCCGCTCGCCCGCTCCATTCATGCCAGATGGGCATCGATTTTCAACGATGCGAGAGTAGATTCAAGCATCAGCTGATACTCCTCATGACACAATAGAACATGGCAGCCAGCAAGCTTGCACGAATCACAGATGCAGCCCGAAGACCCCGAAGAAAGCCAGGACAGCCAATACTACGACAATGATTACAATGGCACCGATTACCCCGATTCTAGCAGTTTTGTCACTTCGTAATGAGAGATTCATGCCCAATAAGAGTTGAGGCGGCACTATATCAATATGACCCATGCTGAATATCCAGTCACACCCTTAGGATCAATGAACTCTTTCAGTTACTAGTCTGTCATTACTCTTCCTCTCCTGTTCTGACCCTGATCGACTTCAGCACTGGCAAAACGAAGATCTTGCCATCGCCTACTTCGCCCGTTCGTGCAGAATTGCATATGGTCTCGATCACCGAATTCACCATTGAGTCCTTGATCACGATCTCGATCTTCGTCTTGGGCAACATATCGATCCGGAACTTGCCGGCTCGATGGGTGAACTCCAAGCCTTTTTGCTCGCCGCGGCCTTTCACCTCGGAGACCGTCATGCCATGGACCTTGATATCCTCCAATGCAGATTTTACAGCACCGAGCTTCTCGGATCTGATTATTGCTTCGACCTTCATCATTTCGTTCACCTCATCCATATGCGCTCTCTCCATGCTGGATAATGTCCGCGCCAATCCTCTCCTCTTCCTTGGTCATTCGGACCTTCATCACTTTGCTCAGGGTCCACATCACTGCGGCGGTCATGCTGAAGGCGAAAGCCCATACTACTGCTACAGCGATTAGCTGCGCGATCAACAGATTGGCGCCTCCCCCATAGAAGAGGCCATCCTTTCCGGCCGCATTGACCGCCGTGGTGGCGAAGAACCCAGTGGCAATCGCCCCCCAGGTACCACCGATACCATGCACGCCCCAAACGTCTAAGGCATCATCGAACCCGAATCTGCGTCGGAGGAGGATGCCCCCATAGCAGAAGCCGCCCGCCCCGATGCCGATGAGAATGGCGCCGCTCACATCCACGAACCCGGAAGCGGGCGTTATCGCGACAAGGCCAGCCACTGCTCCGGAAATCATGCCCAGCACACCTGGCCTGCCCAAATGCAGCCAACTTATCAGACCCCAGACAAGCGCCGCCGTCGCCGCTGCGATCTGAGTCGTAACGAAGGCTTGGGCGGCAAGCCCATTCGACCCAATGGCACTACCGCCATTGAACCCGAACCAACCTATCCAAAGCAGGGCGCCGCCCAACACGACGAACGGGATATTGTGAGGTGTCTCCGGTCCGCCGTTCGAGGCAGAAACCCTTTTGCCGAGGATGAGGACCGCCGCTAGGACAGACATACCCGCTGTGATGTGAACGACCGTCCCTCCAGCAAAGTCCAAGGCCCCCAGCTGCGCCAAGAAGCCTCCCCCCCATACCCAGTGTGCCACCGGCATGTAGACCAAGAAAGTCCAGATACCTAGGAATATGACCAAGGCTTTCAGCTTCATCCTTTCGGCAACGCCTCCGATGATGAGGGCCACGGTGATGATGGCAAACATCCCCTGGAACATCATATACAAGATGCCAGGTATGGTAGGTCCATAGGCGGCGCTTAGTGGATCTTGTCCCACACCCCTCAACATCAACCAGTCGAGGTTCCCCAGGAACGGACTGCCGTTTGACCCAAATGCCAGGGAGAACCCTGCTATCACCCAGATAAGTGTCACCATTCCCAGAATTATGATCGTCTGCCCGAGGATGGAAAGCATGTTCTGCTTCCGCAGCATCCCACCGTAAAAGAATCCTACTGCGGGGATCATGATGAATACCAGTGCAGTGGAGATCAACATCCATGCCGTGTCGCCTGAATCAATTGCCATGTCTTCCTCACCTCTGATCTCCCTCTCCTGGACCTGATTCCCCGATTCTAGCAACGGCGCGCTCCTCGGGAGTTGAAGAGCATCCACGTTGTTTGCCTTCATGCTGCATTTCAGGCATATGTACGATATTGCACGAGATTCATAGACAATCAGCTAAATAAATATTATTATACGATACATAAACCCAGTAATTCCAATAATACTAGACATGTGTATAATTGGAATCAGTCATGCTC
>PNBI01000167.1 GCA_003135935.1 Methanomassiliicoccaceae archaeon | reverse complement strand
ATGTTATAAATAGCATTAATTCAATCTTCACAATCGGTGATATCTTGTTCAAAGACGCAGGTCACAGACAAAGGGTCGAGCTAGCTCTGAAGTTGAAAGAACCGGATCATGTGCCAGTGCACAATTTTGCCAATATTACGCCCATACAGAGCGCTGGAATGAAGATGGGGGATTTGCGCTGGGATGCAAAGAAGTCGGCGCAAGTAGCCTTGAGATACGCGAAAATGACCCATTCGGATTTCGTATTCCCTCAATTGGAAATCCAGTCGATCTATCTGGATCTTGGCGTGGAGTCAAAGCTGCCCGATGATAATTATGGAAGCGTTGCTGCGGACCTTCTCAAGAACGATGAAGACGTCGATAAGATGGAATTCTATGATGCCTTCGATGATAAAGCATGCCCCAACTTCGTAAAGGGAATTACCAACAAGGTCGAGGCAGTGGTCAAGACAATGGATGAGGACTATCATGTTGCTGGCATTTCGTGGGGTCCGTTCACCACCGCCGGTCATCTGAGAGGCACGGAAAGGTTAATGATGGATGTTTTCGCCAACCCGGACCTCGTCACCAAGCTGGTCAAGAAATGTGCGAAATGGAATGGACAGCTTGAGAAGAGGGGGGTGGCTGCGGGAGCCACGCATGTCTGGATGCCAGATCCCTCGGCTTCCGAAGATCTGATTTCTGCGGACATGTACAAGCAGTTCGTATACGAACCGGTCAAAACGATGATCCGGGACATCAAGAAAGAATACAAGGTCCCCTTCATAATGCATATTTGTGGCGATACAACGAACACCATGACCTACTTGCCAGAGGTCGGAGTCGACTGCTTCAGTATCGATCACAAGGTAGATATCGCGGTGGCCAAGCAGAAGATCGGGAAGAAGATCGCGATCATGGGCAACGTCCATCCAATCGAAGTCGCGCTAAATGGCAAGCCCGCAGACGTGACCAAGGCGTCGATCGAATGCATGAGGAAGGCCGGCGTGGGAGGGGGATTGATTCTATCCACAGGATGCGAAACCCCGAGGGATTGCCCGGACGATAACATCATCGCGATGGGGAAGGCAGCCTTGGAAAAGGGCAAATACCCCCTGAAGTTCTGAAACCACATTCTAAGAGGGGGTGTTCACCCCCCAATTCATCTCTTTTCAATTCGATTAATTGATGGTCAATCTGTTATTGATCCCCCAACTGATTTCATCTCTTGATTCCAAACCTGGCATTTTAAAGGGTCTCGACCTGTGTGAAAGGCCTCTCGCGGAAAACTCAAAAATACCGTTTTTGGTTTGATGAGTAATAATTGACTACTGTGGATCGGTCAAGGGGTGTTCCCGGATGGGAGCCCGAACCTAGCGCATCCAAATTGCCCCGATAACTGGCTTCGGCTAATGAATGGCATTGAGGCCTGATACGGGCTAAATACCGAATGACATATCAGAGAACATTAACGAGTATCTTTTCCCCGCGAATCTTGACCGGATATACTCTAAGGTCGTAAGCTTCAATTTTCGCAATGATTTCGCCCATTCGCGACATGGTCTGGACGAATTCAGGGGGTAACTTACTCATATCACCCATCTGCATTTCTGCTGGCCCTGCTAGCAGTTCTCCTGTGGATATATCGAATCGAGCAAAGTGCAGCGGGCAGATCAATGTCGTTCCATCCAATTTTCCCATCGAGAGTCGCGCATTGGCATGCGGACATCTATCGCTTGTGGCGTAGAATTCGCCAGCCACGTTTGCCAAAAGTACTTCCTTACCATTCACCTCAAAATGCATCATTCTACCGGCCGGAATCTCTCGAGTCTTTGCAACCTCAACGAAGCTCATAGTCTCACCATCAAGTATTCGATTCTTTAACAGCCAATATAAATAATCTATCGTGGGGGAGATTGCTCCGCATTTAGATGATGATCGGAGCCCGAATATCATCGCAGACCGACTGAATCGAAAACGATCAGAGAATTGGTAGGTCATGCTGAATCAAAGAAAGTGAGGCTAATCCACCTCAGACCGAAGGCTTCTTGCCTGATTGTGCAATAACCAGGGCAATTGGTACAAATAGGAAAGCATTAACCCAAAATGGAAAATAGCTAAGGGTATGTAGACGTGAACGGTTCCGATGAGCAAGTATGCGATTCGTTGTGTAAGTTGCTCTAACGAGTTCAAAGGAGTAACGACCAAATGCAGTGAGGACGAGGCGCTCCTCAGGACGATTTATTCGCAGAAGCGCCTAAAGGTGTCTGGTTATCCTGGCATTTGGAAGTTCATCGATTGGCTCCCAGTGGAAGGCACTATAGATCGATTCAAGGGGGGCTCAATAAGTTATAGGAGCGGTGGGATCGCCAAAGAGCTCGGCCTGAACGAACTCTATGTCTCTTTTAACGGATACTGGCCAGAAAGGAATGCTAATCTGAATACGTGCAGTTTCAAAGACCTCGAGGCTCCTCCGACCGTTCAACGCTTGATGGAAAACGATCATAGGGAAATTCTTGTCGTTGCCTCTGCCGGCAACACGGCCAGATCCTTCGCGCATATCTCGTCATTGACAGGCTATCCATTGGTCCTCGTGGTTCCTTCGTCTGCAATGAGGAAGCTGTGGCTGCCAGATGACGGCCTTGACACAGCGTCCATTTACATAGTTTCGGTGGAGGGCGATTATAGCGATGCCATCGCTCTCGGGGATGTTTTGGCCTCTCAACCAGGTTTCATTCCTGAGGGTGGATGCAGGAACATCGCCAGGAGGGACGGTATGGGCACGGTAATGCTCGAAGCCGTTCTTTGTATCGGGGAGCTCCCTGCCCATTATTTCCAAGCTGTCGGGAGTGGGACTGGGGGCATAGCTGCGTGGGAGGCCTCGATGAGACTGGTGGAGGACGGTCGTTATGGTGACAACCTACCGGCTCTCCATCTCGCCCAGAATCTGCCGTGCGCGCCCATTTATTCCGCTGTCCACGGTGGAGCATATGACACAAAATGTCCGAAGGACATGTTCGATGCGGTCCTTTTCAACCGAAGGCCACCCTTCAGCGTTGCCGGCGGGGTGGCGGACGCTTTGGAAGCGACCAATGGCTCCGTGTCAGGGGTCACCAACTCAGAAGCGGCAAAGGCGAAAGACATCTTCGAACGCACGGAAGGCATCGACATCATGCCAGCGGCAGCCGTGGCGGTGGCAGCGCTCATGGAGGCTGTCGATCGGGGCCAGGTCGGTGCCGATGAAAAAATACTTCTCAACATCACCGGGGGTGGGGAGGCATGCCTTCGAAGAGAGAATCCCACGGTTCAGTTATCGGCGGATCTGAAGGTCCCACCCAAGGGGCAGGAGATCGGCCGGATTGTTAAGCAGGCCATTAGCAAATTAGGGAAGGTCAGGTAACATGAGCGAGAGAATGACGCTAACGATCAAAGGCGGGATCGACAAGAGCGGGATCGATGAGCCGGTGAGGTCCATTACGGTAGAGGGGGGAGAGATAGTAGGCATAGTCGGTCCAACGGGGTCAGGAAAGTCGACGTTAATAAGCGACATAGAGCAACTTGCGCAGCTCGATACCCCCTCGCATAGGATGGTCCTAATTAACGGAGAGCGACCAGAGTGGTCCGTAAGGACCGATCCCAGGCGCAAACTGGTCGCCCAGCTATCTCAGAGTATGCACTTCCTTGCTGACATGGATGTGGGAGAGTTTCTGAAGATGCATGCCAAGAGCCGCGGCAAACCTGCTTCCTTGGCGCCTGAAACGGTCGATCTGGCGAACACTCTTTGCGGTGAGCCATTGAGTGTGGACGACCACCTTACCACCCTGAGCGGGGGGCAGTCGAGAGCGCTCATGACCGCGGACATAGCACTGATAAGCGATTCGCCCATAGTGCTTATCGACGAGATTGAGAATGCTGGCATCCGTAAGCAAGAGGCCCTGCATTTGCTCTCTGGCGAAGGCAAGATCGTAATTGTGGTGACTCATGACCCGATATTGGCATTGCTTACAGCAAGAAGAGTGGCGATGAGCAATGGTGGCATGTCAAAAATAATCGAACGCTCTGAGCGAGAGAGAACGATGTGCTCTCGATTGGCCGAGGTCGATAACATGCTGATCTCACTTCGCGAGGTCATCCGGAATGGCCATATGGTCGGAGAACAACCATGAAGTATGTGGTGTTCGCAGGAACGCCGGGCTCGGGCAAGACGTCGGTGCTAATGTCCCTCGCGAAGACGATGCAAGAGAGGGGATTCCGACCATCCATTGTAAAGATTGACTGCCTGTGGACGGAGGATGATAAGAGGTTATTGCGTCTCGGTCTTCCGGTCAGGGTCGCTCTGTCCAAGGACATGTGCCCCGACCATTTCGCTATTTACAATATCGAGGAAATGATCGCCTGGGCTGGGCAAGAAGATTCCGATCTACTTCTCAACGAGACGGCCGGCCTTTGCCTAAGATGCGCGCCATTCACCGAATCCTGTCTAGCGGTTTGTGTAATTGATGTGACGTCTGGACCGAACACGCCCCTAAAGGTCGGACCGCTATTGACCTCAGCTGATGTGGTGATGATGACCAAGGGCGATATGGTCTCTCAGGCTGAGAGGGAGGTGTTCCGAGAAAGAGTGCTAGAAGCAAATCCGACATGCCAGGCAATCGAAGCCAATGGCCTGACCGGAAAAGGATCGACGGAGCTGGCGGACATCGTCACGCGGTGGGGGCATGTGACGAAGGGGATGAGGTTGCGGAACAATCCACCCTTCTCCATCTGCACGCTCTGTGCTGGTGAGACGCGAGTTGAGAAGGAGCACCATAGGGGAATACTTCGCCATATGGACAGCTTCGTTGAGTACCAAGGGGAATGATAATGGGCCGCATAGTCGAACTCCTACCTGGCTTCAATTGCGGAAAATGCGGCCGAAAGGACTGCGAGACCTTCGCAGAATCCTTGGTGACGGGGGAAAGGATTGAATTATGTAAGTTCATGGATCAGGACCGCTTCTCTGCTCGAAAGACCAAGATCCTGGCAATGTTGGCTAATTGCGAAATAGAGGAAGAGATTGTGGGTGTCGTGGATGGGCTAAAAGCGCAGTTCTCCCTGGTTCCTCTGGAGGGAGAGCGCTCTTGCCGTGAGGACCTCTACCCGTTCAATCGTTCTGTGGAACTCAAGGAAGGCGAGATCATTCGCTATCGCCCATTGGGCTGCCCCATCACCCATTTCGCCAAGATTCTACGCGTCTCCAACGGCATCCTGACCGTGCACATCATTGGTCCTCGCAATCTTATCGGCGAAGGGGCCTTCGAACCGCTTGACATCGGGATATGCATGGTTGCCGCGTTCGAAGGCGTTTTGGGCAAGGGAAAGATGCCCAAAGTCTGCCAAACGGTCAGGTTCCTTCCGCATCACTGCATGATGGGCAAGGTGCACTCCGGAGTCGTGGTGGGCATCGAAGGAAGAAAAATAAGAATAGAGGGGATAGACCTCAAGGTGTGGTCTGAGAGCGAATGAGTGGAACGATCGAGGTCTTTGAGGGACTTAAGAGCTGTGGCATAGACTTCATAGCCAGCGTACCATGCATCAATCTAAGCGAACTTATCCTTCTTGTTCAGAGAGATCCGGAGATAAAGCACGTTCCTGTGACCAGGGAAGAGGAAGGCATCGGCGTCTGCGCCGGAGCCTACATGGGCGGGATGAGGCCGGCCCTTCTAATGCAGAACTCCGGGCTAGGCAACTCGATCAATGCGCTGGCCTCGCTGAACCAGCTCTATGGCATCCCATTGTTGATGATCATCAGCCATCGAGGGATGGAGGACGAGCAGATTGAGGCCCAGGTGCCCATGGGACGGCTGACCGGGCCGTTGCTGCGAACTATGAAAATCTCTATTTACACCCTGGATAAGGGAGGACATGGGAAGGACGTCGTGATCGATGCTTGGGACGAGGCCGTCAAGACCCTCAAGCCGGTAGCAGTTCTGGTCAAACCGTCCTTCTGGGGGCAGAGATGAACCGACTGGCTGCCATCGAACTCATCGCAAAAAGCGCTGGGGACTCCCTCCTCGTTTGCAACTTGGGATATCCAAGCCGAGAGCTTTACTCCGTTATGGATAGGAAAGAGAATTTCTATATGCTGGGCTCGATGGGCCTGGCCTCCTCGATCGGGCTGGGCCTTGCTCTGGCAAAGCCTGACAGAAAGGTGATCGCTCTGGATGGCGACGGTTCGATAATCATGAACCTAGGCAGCTTGAGCACCATTGCCTCCCGAGCGCCAGACAATTACTTGTTGATAATCTTGGACAACGGGGTATATGGATCAACGGGTGACCAGCCAAGTGCCACATCTGGAGAGACGAATCTTGGAAGAGTGGCCGAGGCTGCCGGAATTGTAAACGTCCGAGAAGTTACTACAGCCCGAGACCTGAGAGAATGCATGAGGACGATGCGCTCCGGCGTTCTGGTTGCCAAGGTGAAAATCAGCAATGCCAAAGTTCCCATAATTGATCTTGAGCCAAAGGAGATCCTGGATAGATTCATGAAAGCCGCTCGAGCATCTCCGTCAGCTTGAAAGTGCCTTCAAGAAGGCGCTTCTTGAGTTCTCCAGCGATCTTTAGAGCTCTAACCCTGTCCGACTGTCTGCAAACTACTGGAACTTTCCATTGCGACCCAAAAGCCGAAAAGTTCACCTCGCCCAGTCGCCCTTTGAACACTTTCCTTTCGCACAGGGTGGTACAGAAGCCGCAATTGAAGCATTTCTTTCGATCAATTGATGGGACTCCCCCCGAGAAGTGAATAGCTTCAGTGGGACATTTCTTCTCTGCATCGCACTCCCTGCAATTCTCACACGCATTCGTTTCGACTCGGACAGCAAGGTCGACATTATCCCATACTTGGCCATAATCCGCCAATCCGATCGGCAACCTATCCTTAATATCGACGATGGGCATGGGGATTTCTCGGTCCAACTTCGAAATCGCTTCCCGAATTGAGTCGTCAATGACGGGGATCGGAACCGCCCAGGAGACCGAGCACTCTGGTCCGGCGGAGGTGGCAAAACCACCCATGTAGTCCGCTCGCATTCCCTTCATGTCCGCAGTCATCATTAGATTAGGGGATTGGACTGAGCTGCGCGTCCCCAGCCCGGTCACATAGCCGATGGCTCCATTCACTAGGATGCTCGTGCCAAAGCCTATTGTTTTAAGCTGTGGATCGTTTTGAATTGGATTGAGTTGCCCGCAGCCTGAGAAAGTCAGCTCCGCCATATTTGGTTTGAACTCTGAGGGGTGAAAAATGGTTTTGACGCTCTCCCTTCCGGGATTGGTCAATGCCACATAATTTCGGAAGGCATGTCGAGTTGCCACGAGCTTGGCGGTTTGCATGTCGTTTATGGTCACCTCGGACGATAGCTCAGCTCCCTGATTTGTTGTGAATTCGACAAGCAGCTTCTTTTCCTCGACCATGTCGCGAAACAGATGCCCTGCTCCATATTTTCTTTCTGGCCCGCCCATTGAATGGCCAAGCACTATGAGATCAAGGATGCCCAGCCTCTCGTTGGGACAGGGGCCAACAACAGCCGATACGCCGTTGATTGTTGCGCTTACCGCCCTTTCGAAGGTCCCCCGCGAAGCGACTGGAAATGATAAAACGGCAAAGGTGCCGCTCATTAATCCCCTGGTGCCCGTGGTAACTACATCGACCTCTCGACTGATCGATTTGTCCCCCTTCAGAAGACTCTCTCGCACCTCTTGGGCAGTTAAGACAACAGCGTCTCCCGCCTTCAATTTCCTATTAATCTCTTCAATTGACGAACCCATATCTCATTCGGTATCGAAGGCCTCATTGATGTTCCTTTTGTTAGCATACGCAAAATTCATGATTTTATTATCATTCCACCAAAGAATACAGCGTCGATTGAGCTTGGTTTGAATTAAGGATTCAATTCCATAGGGAAAAGAGAAAGGTTTCACCGGAAAAAGTCAAAGAGATCATTATTCGTTTGGCGAGACCTAGTAGATAATAATCCAGATAAGTCGAGGTACCAATGGATCACAATCAAACGGGGACGAGATAGGTCTCTTCTTCATAGATTATGACCTTCACGGTATCGCCATCGTGCTTGAACCCTTGAGGCTTGCGAACCTCGATGGTCGAGAAGTTCATGGGGTGCATGATCTGGAGCTCCTTGGCCGTTTCGCTCAACACCACCGCATCCAGGATCTCATCCTTGTGCGCTATGACCCGAACTTCGTACAATTCGGCGTTAGGCATGTTGATCGGTTCATTGGTCTTCAGGTTCAGCAGCTTGGTGGTATTGGAAGCGATTGAGATAACCAGGTGTGGTGTGCCTTTGAACGAGACGACCTCGCCCCTCAGGTAGGAAGGCAAACGGACCAGGTATGTGACGCGATAGACGTCCTTGCCGTCCTTCTGTGTGACCAGAGTGGATGACTCCTTCACCTCGCCGCCGAATCTGTCCCCCAATTCCTTGGAGATGCTCTTCGCCAGGGAGATCGAGGATAGGTAGGCGTCGAAGCCTCCGGGGACCTCCTCCAGCTTGGAGATGAACATCTCGCGGTTCTCGTCCTGCGCCTCGTCCACCCGCTTTCTTAGCGCGGCATAGATGCGCTCCTTCTGCCCCTCGGAAAGCTTTCTCTCCCTGCCTCGGATCTGGATGATGCTCTCGTAGTAATTGCCCATTATCTTGGAGCAGCGGGGGCAGACGGTGTTCTTCAGCCGGACGATGGTGTGCAGCTCCTCCTTCACCTTGAGATTACCATGCTCAATATCCAGGAACATGCGCACATGGAAATTCCTCGGGTCGGCCTCGGCCACCTCCAAGCGGGAGTGAACGATCTCAGAGCCGCGCCTGACCACGATGGCATCGACCGCGACCTCGCGGATGGCCTCGTCCAGGCTTATCCTCTTCCAGCGGTTCTTGATCTGGTACTCCCTGCAATGGTAGCAGGTGAGCAGATCGACGTGATCGCTGATGCTGGTGAAACGGGTGTTCTCCAGGAAACATTCGACGCACAAGCTCTCGTAGGTGGAGCCCTCGCGTCCGCAACGCACGCAGAACATTACATCTTCACCAACTGGACATGGGGCACGCCATCGATCGTGATGACACAATCACTGCTAATCAAGTTATGCTTGGTCGCTATTTCCACCGTTTTCTTGCCAACCAAGTTGGCAACGGTGCAGAACGATAGGCGGTTCAGGAGCATGTCCTCGTCCGCATCCTCGCCCTCGTAGAACGAGGTCACCTCCAAACGCAGCTCGCCCTCCCGGAAGGTCTTGCCCAGCAGCTCTTTGTCGCATGCTGCGACCAGCGTGTCCGAGCCGCGACGGTAGATGCGCACGGTGATCATTCGTTCCCCTCCGATGCCAGCTTGTAGAACCCGCCCTGCGGCGAATAGACTTCTCCGTTGTCAGCAAGCCGCTTGAGCAACGTCCTGACCCTCTCCTCGGGAATGTTCTCTTCCTTGGCCAGCATGATGAGCTGCTCGATGCCGATGCCGGTCTTCTCGGCGTTGTTGCGGATCAAATCGCGGATGACCAGTATCTGCTCGCGCTGCGACTTGGAGGTGCCGGTGGCGATGATATCTATGTCTAGTCCGCCGCCCTCCCCGGCGATCTTGCGCAAATAGTACTCCACGATCCCAACGGCGCGCTTCGCATCGTCCAGCGTGACGACCTTGCTGAGGCGGGCCCGGGCGCTCGCCTCCGACAGCCGGACGTACGCTTCCAGCTGCCTCGCTGTGATCGGAACGGACTTGCCTTCGCCCTCGCCCTGCTTCCTTATCATCNNGATAATTGTCGGTGATGAGCCTCATGGCATCGTCGCTTAGTATCGGCGAAAAGCGCTTCGAATAGGCGATGTACTTCCTGAAGAACTCCTTGGAATAGGTGGGCTTCAGTCCTTCGGTCTCCAAGAGCATGCGCTTGATGTCCTCGGAGTCCTCCACCATCTTGTCCTCGTTCTCGAATATTTCGCCGCGTCGGTGAGCGCTTAAGATGTGCTTGGTTATCCTGGCGTCCTTCTCCGCCTCCGGCTTGTCGGTCATGGCGAAGATCATGTCGAAACGGGACATGAGCGCTGGCGGAAGGTCGATCTGGTCGGCGATGAACTGCGACTCCTCGAACCGGCCGTACTTGGGATTTGCTGCGCCGAGAATGGAGCAGCGGCACTGCAGTCGAGCAGTGATGCCAGCTTTCGCAACACTCACGGATTGCGATTCCATCGCCTCGTGCATCGCGCTCCGGTCCTGATCGGTCATCTTATCGAGCTCGTCGATGCTGGCCAATCCCATATCCGCGAGCACCAGTGCTCCGGCTTCTAATGTCCACCGCCCCTCGCCGAAATCGTCCTTGACCGCCGCAGCGGTGTTGTGGACCGCGAACCCGTTGGCGATGAAGCAATGGCTATCCTTGACCGTAAGATCGTAAACATAAGGTGGAAGGTTCTCTCGGACCTCGCGCGTCTCCTTCAGGCGGGCCCACTTCATTTTGCCGTCCGCCCGGACCAGAGCCTCGTCTCCGGCGCTCAGGTCACGGCAATGCCAGAAATAACCGGTCTTGCCGTCCCGCCTCGCTATTACCTTCGTTTCCGGTGTAAGCATTATGCTCATACCACCAGAAGTGGTGATCTCCACTAGAAATGGAGGGGTGTTTAGCCGCCAAACCGAGCTCAGTTCCCTGTCTCCTATCGAACCTTCGATGACCGAATCGACCATGTGGCCGACGGTCTTCTGCGCCCAGATGCCTGGCTTCGCCTCCTCCGGGGCGGTCAGCTTTGATTCGACGAACTCGCCGATCTTGACAGACTTCCCATCGACCCATATATTCGAGTCTGGAGCGACGCACAGTCCTGCAGCTGAAGAGGACTTGCCCGAGGCATAGATGCCCCTCGGCGCCAGGTCGGACATGTAGCGCAATATCTGGCTGTTGTGCGAGATGATATCGTTGGTCACGAAGTTGTGGGTCAACTCGACCTCTAGATCGTAAACGAACGGTTCTGGCGCATCGATCGGCTCGATGCTCTTGACCGGATCCCAATCGAGGCCTCGGCGCCTGCCATGCGTCTCGTCCGGACCGCAGGCTCCGGCCCCGGTGGCGATGGCGATGTACTGACCGACATGGAGCGCCTTGGCGGCTCGGAACTGGATCTGGGCGCCGTTCTGGACGAACAAAGGATGCGTCGGAGTGACGGTGAGCGTCCTTCCCCCTTCGGTCGTGAATTGGAGCATCTTTGGTGGCGCGGTCCGCCTCCATGCCCTGACCGCTTTTGCCGGCTCGATCGCTCCTCGCATGGAGAAGCTCATTACTGGAATGTCCAATGGCGCCCACACGCCATCGTCGACTGTCTGGACTTGCCCGTTCGATATTGCCTCTTCCACAATCTCCTTTATCGGTCGAGTGCTGCAATCTCCCAACAACACAACGGCGTCGCCGGTGACGCATTTGGCCACTCCCGGGTCGCCGACCAGAAGCACGTGGATGTCGCCCCTGATCTTCGTCCCATCGTCCAGCGACTTGTGGACGCCGCCGAACAGCTGCAGCGCGATCGCTTCCTTCTCTCTATCGTAACCGTAAATGGTCGGTGATATCGAGCCGATGATGTTCTTGAACAAAGCCGGGTCGCGGGACTGAGCCAGTATCTCTGCTTCGTCCCCCTCGCTGATGACCACGTCCTCGTACTCGTGAGTCTTGAACTCCACCGATAGGACATCCAAATTTATGTCGAAGAGTGTGGACTTCTGCACCCCACCCTTCTGGACCGAACGTACGACGCCGTTCATGACCACTCGGTCCCCGGGCGCCACCGATCCGGCCAGATCGTCCTCGATGTAGCCAGTGAGCCTCTCAGGCTGCGCCCCGCCGCGCAGTCCTTCGGGGCTCTCCTGCATCTCGATCTTCTGCGTGTCGACGTACTTCGAATCTTCGGAAAGAAGCTTGAATTTCGTAGAGCTGGAGGTGCGCTCGCAGCCGCCCTGGTCCTTGTAGCATTCCAGCGGCTCCTTGAAGAACATGCCTTCTTGCGCTTCCTTGATCACCGCGCCGCAGCGCATGCATTGGAACAGCGCATCGATTATCTTCGGACGGACCTCGGTCGCTTTCCGCACCAAACCTTCCACGGAGATCAGCTTGCCCAGATGCTCGCTCCTGATGCGTCGGATCTCCACCCGGCTCTCCACCGGGAGACCGGTCAATCGCAAATGCACGTCCACCCCCTCCCTGCCTGGAGGGAGCATCTTCCTTACCGCCTGCTTGCCCAGATGCAGGCACTTGACAGGATGCTGGAGGATATGGTCCGAGAAATCGGGGTCGAACAGGTCCAGCATGGTATATGGAATGATGAGAGAACGTTGCTCCGGATAATGGTCCGCGACCTCGATCACCTTCAACCGATAGTCGCTGGACTCAAGGAACTCCTCCCATCGCGCGATAACGTCCTCATCGGAATAATCATCTGGCAAAAGAGCCACCTCCGCCACGTTCTTTCAGGGCGGCCTTTCCTTTATGCGATGCAGGACTAAAAGCTAACGCCTCGCGCCCGCGGTCTGTGAACTCGTTAACTTGAACGATCATTTCCTCTGCCTCGGCTGCCCCCTATCTGAACTTATGGTAAGGATGCTCGTAACTGCGACGATTAGATGTAATCTGACTGGATGACGACGACCTCGGCGCTCGTCTTTGCGTCTGAATAACGTTCCAGCGGCTCCTTATTCAGCTCCAGGAACCCCAGCCCCCAGGACAGCTTCTCAAGAACCTTTGTCGCCTGCTCCTTGTACCCCATGATGTAGAGGGCGGCGGAGAACGCCTCCGCGGAGGTGAGCTTCATCGGCTTGCCCCAGTTCACCGGGTTTGCGGCTAAAAGATAAGGGAGGGAGCGGCTGCGGAAGCCCTCTCCGAGCTTTGGGAACGATTCGATGTTCTTCCACGAGAGATCTAAAACCACAAGGCCGTGCCTGTTCGCCGCCTCGGAATCCTCGCGAGAGATGGACTTCTCCGAATGGGGATCGAGGACGACGCTGCCCCGAGGCAGGCGACGCAACGAGGCCAAGGGCTGAGCCAACTTGAAGCGGAGGAGCTTCTTGGCGGTGCACTTCTTCGGGTCGCATTGGCCTTCATCAAAGATGTAAAGGACGACCATGACGCCCATCGTACCGTGTCCTCGGTAAAAATCGTTTCTTTGTGCCTATTCGAACTGCATGACAATTGTCTGACGCAAACCCTTAAGAGCCTCTTCGCAGCATATAGGGACGGGTGGATGGGATGCAAACCGGTCTCGATATTCTATCGAGCAATCACGAGCTGAGGGTTCATTGGATGAAGCGTACGGTCGCTGCGGTCGTCGATCTGGCGATAGTGACGACTCCGATCTCGCTAGCTTTGCTGATGAAAGGCAGCATCGATGATCCCTACATTGTTGGCCTGGCCTCCGGGGTAGGTCTGTTCGTTTATAGCTCTCTTCTCGAAGGCCTGTTCGGACGCACCTGGGGCAAGCGCCTAATGGGGCTTAGAGTGGTGTCGTTAGGCGATAAGGGCAGCTTCTTTCAGGCGACCACGCGTTCGGTGCCGAAGTTCTTCTGGTATATCTTCTTGCCAATCGACACGCTGGCGGGACTTGCGACCCAAGGCGACCCGAGGCAAAGGTGGTCGGACAAGGTTTCGAAGACCACCGTGGTCGCATTGAAAATGCCTCACAAGGATCGAAGACCAAGGTCGATGCAAAGGAAGTCGGAGACGAGTACGAAGTAGTACGATCTTCATGAAAGGGCCATCGAGAGTATCTTCGATCGGCATTAGGTTCAATTCTGTTTCTTCTTTTCGTTGATGAGAGCGACGTCTCTGCTGCCGCAATTCGGGCATTTGAGAGTCTTCTCGTTTCCATAGAGGTCGGCAGGTTTTGGGGCGAAAGAGAAGCGGCGCTTTTCCTTGGAGAACCTGGTCTTGCACTTGGCACACTCATAATCCTGCTTCCTCGACATCCAAGTGATCAACCTCATCAGGACGATTAGAGTCAAGATAAGCCATAGGTACCAATAGTCGGGAAGGAGGAAGGCTGCTGCGATGACCAGAAGGGCAATGTAGATCAGCCCGAATATGAGCCGCAACCTCTTCATCCCATCAACCGAATTAACTTGAGCTTCCATATCGTCCCAAGAATGTGGTCCTGATATTAAAACGACGACGAATGGTCGTCAACTTTATTGCCCTTGGCAGGATTGTTGTCATGCCACCATGATGACAAACCCAGCTCTGATTCAATGATGACAGACGGGCGAGCTGAGTGGCGACTAATTAATTGCTCATCCTTCAAGTGGGCGATAATGACACCTTAAGTCGACTGACATGTTATCCAGGATTTTATAGATGATCAAGTAAAACAGCCCTGGTGATCCCGCTTCCAACTCATTGTTAGAACTATCACTTGAAGCAATGTGAAAATAAAACTGGACTTTCGCATCCTAGCTCATCTTTGGAGGAGCGGAGCATATAACCAAACCTGCGGTTAGCGGGGGCATACAGAGGCGAACAATCCCAATCGAGGTGAGAAGCAATATTAGGAAAATATGTCATTTTTTGTCACAAATTGCTATGGTCGAACGTTCAAAAGAGAACAATCTGAAGGCGAAAATAAATGATAAGGGAGGGCACGAGGCCCTCTTAATAAGGTTTATGATTAAGGCGTCCAGCTTTGAGAGGTGATCGAACCACCAGTCGACGTGAACAGGAGAGTCACGGTATAGGTCGTTGCAGCCGTGTATGGGGTTAATACCGCACCGACATAACTTAAGACCGTTACGTAGTCTCCTGTGCTGATCTTTCCATCTGCTGCAAGGTCGGTGATCACCATTTTATAAGTGGCTCCTCCCACTGTTGCGGCAACAATCTGAGTCGATGCACCAGATGCTAGAGTTAGTGCTACGGGTGTGCTAGACACTCCGCCTGCCCCAGTCACCGTGAATTTGCAGGAGACCCAAGTTGTTGAGGGGGTAACAACGCCAAATGTCAGCTGGTCAGCGCTCGTGTTCAGGGTTGATGGATTTCCAACGAACGATCCCGTTGGTGTCTGGTTTCCGGTCGTCCCGAATCCCATGACCATGACGTATAGAACAGCGGCCAGCACGACGGTGATCGCGACCATCAAGATGGTTGCGATGACCGGGGATACTGCCTCGGAGTTCTTACGCTTCTTCCAAATCTTTTTCATTTGTCAAGTCCTCCTAGTAGGGAGAATCCCTACCGTGGCGAGATATTCCCCATTGACTTAATATAAATATTTGCGTTCTGGAATCAAATATGAAACAACCTGGCTCATGGTCTAAGGTTGATGCTCCTGTTCGACCGGCATTATCACGTCGCAGACCATGCCCAGCATCTCCTTGACCTCGACCTTCAATTGGTCGGGGATCATCAGGACGACTGGATACGCCTCTCTGGCTTTCAGCGAATTGAGGATTATCGTGAAGAACTCCGAAAGTATCTTCGGGTCGTTGTGAATCGCGAAGGAGTTCGCCGAGTCGAACACGACGACCGTCTTCTTGTCGCCAGCCAAGCGCAGGAAGTATTCCACCTTGAGCATGATGTTCTCCAGCATGGATGGGTTTTCGACGTACACCGTGTTGTCGACGCGATGTATCGCCCCCATCATCGTATGCGAAACGCAATCGATGAACCTCAGCCCCTCGGTGTTCACTTCCAACGACTGCAATGCCGAGTTCAGGGTCGCCGAAGGAACGGACGATGTGACGTAGATGCAGCTCATCCCATTCTTCGAGGCGAAGTCCTCGATGAGCCCTCGCACTATATCGAAATAGGATTCGATCTTGATCTCCAGCCCGATAGAAACGGAAGGACCGACCGCCTCGAGCTTCAGTGCGATCCTTGAATGCAGATCCTCTGGCATCTAGATCCCTCCCTTGAGGAGAGTGGTGACGAGCACTCCAGCGCTCGTGAGGTCGATGACGTATTTCGCGCGCGAGTGAGCAGCCCCCTTCATCTTTGGCACCTGCATCGTTCGCAACAGGTCGCCCTTCCTTTCGAGGTTGCCCATCTGGATTATGCCATCGACCACGGACCCAGTCCCGCCGTCCGCAGTTTCGGCCTTTGAGACCAAGATCGCTGTTGAGCCTTTCTCGTGGAGCATCAGGCTCAGTTTCGTCAAGAAATAGGTGTCAAGTCGCTCCTCCTTCTGATCTGGAAGGATGGTATCGATCGAATCGATCACCAAGCGCTTGGCGTTTGTACTAGTCACCAGTTTTTCGACCATAGTGATGAGCATGTCCATGACTGACTCGCCCGCCACTCCGGCCGAGATGCCCGCTTCTTCAAGCAGGTCTTTCAATGTAATGATCGTGAGCCGCTTGCCAACTGTCTTCTCATCATAGAAGACCAGGGAAGGGATATTGGCCAATAGTTTGCTCTTCGATTCCACTGTGGTGATCAGCACGCCGTTTTCGCCGCTGACAGCGCCGCGGACCAGGAACTCGAACGCCAATGAGGTCTTGCCAGTGCCGGCGGCGCCCGCGACCAGGACGATGTTGTTGATCGGGATGCCCCCACCCAGGATGTTGTCCAAACCTTCGATCCCGGTGACGCACCTCTCCCGCTCGCTCGCCATGGCCATAGCGGGACTATTCCATCGCGCCGTAATATTACTTTCCTGGTGGGTCGCAAGTGTTATTACTCGACGTGATGTACCTCGCCATCAATGAAACCGGTCCTGCAGGTCGCCTTGGACC
>PNBI01000100.1 GCA_003135935.1 Methanomassiliicoccaceae archaeon | reverse complement strand
CTGGAAGTTATAATCCAGAGTGTTCATCGGCACTTAATCGGTTTTTGTTTCGGACAAGACCGATCAAACCCTTTCTGTTGTATATTTTACTTCACCCATATCTTTCGTGAGACAGCACTCTGAGAAGTCCGCGCTATCTAGATCGAAACAACGTTGAACTCTCTTTCCAAGAATGCCATTTTCTGGTTCTCTATAGTATCAGGGTCCAAGGAGATGATTAGGGTGGAGTCGGTCATAATTATCTCATCTCGCAGGTCGAACAACATCCTCATGACCTTGTCGGGGTCGTTGTTCTCCAATATATATTCCAAGCTATCGATGATTACTACTGCTTTCTCGCCCTGGCGCAGGTACTCGTTCACCGCATGCTTCAGAATGGAAATATTGGATGGTTCGATACGGTTCGGACCAGGCTGTCTGGCAAGCCATATGACTGGGGTTTTTTCCAACCGATACTCGTCTCTAACAATGTCGGGATGGGAGCGAGTGATGATCAGCCCAACCCGCTTTTCCGCCAAGAGGGATAGGAATACTCTGTAGGATCTCTCTGGCCTTTTCTCCTTGATCAGGATCAGATTGCGTTCCTTAAGCCTTTCCAGATCGGCTGTCTTGATCGCTTTGACGTTAGTTTCTTTGACCTGCGAGGGGAGGAACAACCGATAACGGAGGATGCCATATGCAAGCACGCTTGCAAGCACAAGGAAACCAGGCGAGAGAGTGAAAGGGATCATGATGTTCAGGCTCTCCAGCCCCTGCAAGAAGAAAGCGTAGAATGCTGGCGAGGCGACGCTCAATGTCAGCAGGCGACTCTGTTTCCTTGTCCGGTCCCACTTCACACCTTTGCAGGTCCGGTGTATCATAATGATTGTAATGAAAATGTAGGTTAGGATCATACCAGTCCATATTATGAAAGCCAGAGAGTTGCTTGTATCCCATCCTCCACCTGTACGAGGGGTTACATCAGCTGGCATTGCGGCAATTACCGCTGAGAGGACCGCGATTATCGTCAACATAAGCTCTTTGTCGCGGAACCATCCGCTGAAACGCTCGTAGGGGAGGTACGAGGCCAAATACAAAATGCTGGCGAAGAGCAAGACCACTGTGAAAAGCATGCCTCGACCCAGCCAGAGAGCGGCATTGTAGTCATTCACATAGAACAAGCTACAGTCCAGCAAAGCGCCGATCAAGAACAATGACATCGTGATAAGGAAGACCTTGGACGTTGGGAGGTCTGGACTCTGGTTATAAACATAGAGACCTAGGGCTATGCCTATGCCTCCAGCTATTGGGGAGATCAAGCCCAATGTAATCAGTTCCACGATTCCTCGCCGCTTGATTTACTAAAAGGTACGTTAAAAAGGGTTCTCGGCTGATTTGCAACATTGATAACCAGTTTCTAGTCAAGCCAGTAGGCGACGTTCGGTATAATTCGTTAGAAATGACAAATAGGAATTCAGATTATTTATTCTCAGTCCGAATTATCCGGGATCGCTCATAGTTTGATCCGAGAGCAACCAAGTGAATTGTTGCAGAGTACCATGGGTTTATTTGAACACGTTAGTTCAAAGAAAGAACAATGGCGGTCTGGTGGGACCGCCTAGTTAAGCCGTTTTTCATCAACTTATTCGGTCGGTTTGCCGTCGTAGTGCTCCTCTTTGGCCAGTGCCTCTGCCCTGGTGTGCCTTACCACCTTATCCTGATGTTCTGGGGGAGAATAGATCGTGTAAAGCTTGAGGTCAAGCTTTTTCGAGCTATTGATGACATTATGCCTTGCCCCAGATGGCACAATCGCTGCGAATCCATCTTTTACAGCATGCTCGACGCCATCTATGACCACAATGCCCTCTCCCTTTTCGAATCGGAAGAATTGGTCGACGTCATCGTGGGTTTCCATCCCGATCTCCTCACCAGGCTTCAGGCTCATAAGGACCAGCTGGCTGTATTTTCCTGTGTAAAGGACCTGACGGAAGTCAAAATTCTTCGCTGTGTCCTTTTCGATGTTACCAACAAACCCCTTCTTGGTTTTCATTTCGGCATCTCCTTCGGTGTCTATCACTTATCCTTCGGGCAGGTATTACATTTTCCTTCATTTTATTCCCGGGAAATGGCAGATTCGATTTGCTTTGCGAATCGAGTTTCCTCGATTGACTTGCCTTATCGACTTGCACTACATCTTGCCAAGTGTTCAATGGTTGGTTCTCATGACTTGGCTTAGAGTTCGGTATTAGATGTTCAGGTCTCTCCTCTTCGACTCGATGTGGTCCCACATTATTGCAGCAGCCTTGCGCGGGTCTAGCTCTACCCAGAACCTTGCATTGACAACGCCCTCGAGATCATGGGTCAGTAGCTTGACGACATTGGGGCTGCCTTCGATCCTCGGCATGACGCCCAGTGCTACACTTATGCCCGAACCCACAAAGTAGGTGGCTATGGTCTCAGCCTTGGAGGAGTACCACTCCGGAGCCGCCCCTGCGACTGGGAGCTGGTCCATGCGCACCCCTGCCACGTTGGCCAAATCGGCCACCAGGTTTAGTATTCTGGAATTGTCCACGCACGAGCCCATATGCAACACTGGAGGGATCCCCAGAGACCCGCATAC
>PNBI01000039.1 GCA_003135935.1 Methanomassiliicoccaceae archaeon | reverse complement strand
GAGTCTATCTATTCAGTCTATTTATTACGTCTTACCATCAGTCTTCAAAAATTCGATAAGCATGTTCTTTTCTCCCCTTGTTAAGACCTCGCGCAAGGTAGAAGGTGATATGTGGCAAAGTTCGGACAGCTCTTTGATTGTGATCCTACTGGGATAATCAAAATAGCCTTTTTCCAATGCCAGTGCGACCAATTCTCTCTGCCTTTTAGTCACACTTCCAATTTCTTCCATTCGGGTAAGTCGGCGAATCTCGACTACCAAGCCCATTTCGTTCAACTTCTTTATTAACGCAGGCATGGAACCCTCGATCCCCACCAGGATTTTGAAGCGCACGATGCCATCCCCTTCCGCGCGAGCGCATTCCATGAAGCATCCGCTATCCAGGATGTGCCGAATTATCATGCAATTCTCCATCACCACCGTACCAACTAGACATCCGTCTTCAACCTCTTCAACGTCAACAGTTGTCACATCGGGATGCGATCGAATTGCCTGGACCATGCTCCCTCCCTTTCCCTCTGTAATGCGAAATATAGCCTGGCCGCCTTTTCCCCTCCAAGGGATGCAATCGATTATTGTCACTGGACTTAGATAACGAGAGGCGATATCGTTGATCCATCCCTCCATGTTCATTACGTCCAGGACAATCTCCATCATATAATATGCAATAAGAGCGAGGAGGATTGAAAATTCTTTGTTTTCCGATTGGAAAATACTCAATTCTTGACCATCTCCAGCCAGATTCGAATTCGAAGTGCATGTGTCTGAAATCAGACACTATGAAGCGGGATAAATGGTATGCGATGATGGGTCGTTCCTATTTGGGTGAGACAGATTGCAAATCGGGATAATCGCCTGCGATGCCCTCAAGGACGAGATAGAAGCATTGACGAGAGGCTCGCAGGACGTGGTTACCAGGGAGTATCTGGACTTCGGTTATCACTTGGACCCCCCTCGGATGCGCCAGATTCTAGTGGATAAGGTGAATTCCCTTGCAGGGAAGGTAGACCTTGTATTCCTGGGCTATGCATACTGCCAATCCCTGAAGGGTTTACCATCGGCTCTCGCTGTTCCGACAGTCATGTTGGAATACGAGGATTGCATTGCCTGCCTGCTCGGACCGGATATGTACGCTAGCCAAAAGCACCGTGGAAAGATCACCTGGTTCTATCCTAGCGGTTGGGCAAAGTACGGCATAGAAGGATTGATTCGTCTTTTCAAGTTAGACTCGATGCGTCATGAAGGTTATGAGCCAGAGTATTTCCTGAAGCTGATGTTCAATGGGTTCTCACGTTGTCTCTTTATTGATACCAAAGTGGGAGGCATTGCCACTTCGGAAGCCAACTCTCATCAATTCGCCAGGGTACTGGGATTGGAACATGATAGAACTTCAGGAACCCTAAATAATCTGGAAGAGACGTGGAACAAAGTGCTTTCAAAGGCTGCAGCGTTGGAATTACTGCAAAATCCCAAGATTATAGTTGAGGGAAACTGCGATACGAACAACCCAGAAAGACCCGTAGGAGTTGGTTGAGTGCCATTCGATGGCGAGCCAGGCATTAATGCCATTGGTTATTACTTCGTTTGGATCATTCTTGGCAGAGTAAATCGTGATCTTCAAGACTCCGAGATATTTGAGAGAAATGATTAACGGAAGGGGAACCTGATTCAGAATGATTTACTTTGATAACGGTTCAACAACTCCAATGGACGGTCGAGTCGAAGAAGAAATGTTGCCTTACAACAATGTTTACTTTGGCAATCCCTCAAGCCTCCATGCTGCTGGCCGTTATGCTGCAAATGCGGTGGAAAGAGCTCGAGAAAAGGTAGCGAAATCAATCGGTGCCAGACCAAAGGAAATCTATTTCACATCGGGAGGGACAGAATCAGACAATGTCGCCATCCAGGGAGTCGCTTTTGCCAACCGTGAAAGAGGAAATCACATCATCACTTCCGCAATCGAGCACCATGCCGTATTGAACACCTGCCATTTCCTCGAGACTGAAGGATTCAAGGTCACCTATCTCCCGGTGAATAGAGATGGACTCGTTTCGCCGGATTCTGTTAACAATGCGATTACTCCGCAAACCATTCTTGTCAGCATTATGGCAGCGAACAATGAAATCGGTACTATCCAGCCGATACGCGAGATTGGCAAGGTGGCCAAGGAAGGAGGCGTTTTGTTCCACACAGACGCCGTCCAAGCTTTGGGGAAGATGCCAATTGATGTCGATCAAGACAACATCGATCTGTTGGCAATTTCAGCACACAAACTCCATGGCCCGAAGGGAGTGGGGGCACTGTTCATTAGAAAGAATACCAACATTCGCCCGCTATTTTTCGGGGGTGGTCAAGAAATGGGATTGCGTTCATCAACCGAAAACGTCGCTGGCATCGTTGGTATGGGAGCCGCTATCTCATTCGGAACTCAGAATATGGTCAAAGATATCGAAATTATGAGGGAGCTGAGGGACAGAATCATCGATCGGACAATGTCGATGGTTTCGGGTGTTTTTCTGAATGGTTCTCGATCTTCTAGGTTGTGCAATAATGTTCATTTTCGCTTTGATAGAATCGAAGGGGAAAGTCTTGTGCTCAGCCTTGATAAAATGGGAATAGCAACCTCGACCGGTTCGGCGTGTTCCAGTAGGAGTATAGAGCCGTCTCACGTTCTCAAGGCATTAGGGGCTAGCAATACTGATTGTCGCGGACTACTGAGAATCACCCTGAATAGAATGAACAATGCTGACGAAGTCGAATATTTCCTAAATGCCCTTCCAAAGATAGTTTCAGACCTACGGGGAATGTATTGAGCGTGATCGATTGAATGACAATATAAAGGCACCCATTGCGGTTGGAACGAAGGCACCGGATTTTTCGGCTCCAGGCGACCAAGGGGAGTTGGCCACACTGAGTAAAATGATCAATGGTCGAGCTGTTCTGCTGATTTTCTACCCGCAGGATTGGGGATGGGTATGTCGCAATGAGATTCTTGAATTTCAAAATAGACAGGAAGATTTTGAAGAAATCGGTGTCCGGCTGGTGGGATTAAGCACCAACCTGGTCGTTTCCCATGGAGTCTGGAGTGAGCATCTTAATCTAAAATTCACTTTGATAAGTGATCCTCCAGGCCATATTGCTGAAGCGTACGGCGTCCTTGATACGAATGATGATAGCTTCAACAAAGGCAGGTCTAAGCGTGCATTGATACTCATTGATCGAGAAATGATTGTCAGATATGTGTGGGTGACCGAAGATCCTTGGCTCGAGCCTGACTATGATTCGATATCAAATGCTTGTAGTGAAGT
>PNBI01000165.1 GCA_003135935.1 Methanomassiliicoccaceae archaeon | reverse complement strand
CCGGGGTTCGGTGGCTATCTTAGCTTCCGCCTCGGAGTCGGAAATAGAGCTTCCGCCGAGAATCAGAGAAGTAATGGAAGCTGAAGAACTTGTCTTGAGCACAGCCAATTGTAAAGGCATCCCCTGTCTTTCGCATCAAACGCAAAATGACGCTCCCGATGATATCCATGCGGCTGGCATCTCAGGTTCAGTTCTGATCCTTCCCGTCAAGGTCAGAGGTGAAACTCGGGCTTTCCTTGGGGTCCATTCGGCGGAGGAGGGTTATTTCAGCGAGGATGAGATGGCGATCTTTCAGGAAATGGTCATGGACGTCTCATTTGGCTGGGATTCCCTCCTGGTGGAAGAAGATCGCAGTCGAGCAGAAGAGAAGCTGGGCCAGAGTGAGGAAAGATATCATCAGCTATTCGACAACATCGGGGTCGGAGTGGCGATATATATAGCGACGGAGGACGGTTCCGACTTCATTATCAGGGACTTCAATCGTGGCGCCCAGGATATCGAGAAAATAAAAAAGGAAGATGTCATTGGACGAAAAGTGACTGAGGTCTTCCCGGGTATCGTTGAAATGGGCCTATTGGATGTGCTCAGGAGGGTTCATCAAACTGGGAATCCAGAATCCCACCCCCTCACCTTATACCATGATGACAGGATTTCTGGCTACAGGGAGAACTACATTTACCGGCTGCCCTCGGGCGAGATAGCGGCCGTGTATGAGGATGCCACATCTCGAAAGAATGCTGAGGCGAGCATCGAACATCTTGCCTCCTTCCCCCTGCTCAATCCCGATCCGGTGCTTGAGCTCAAGACTGGAACTGGAATAGTGTATGCGAATGCGTCGGCTTACAAAGTAATTAGAGATCTGGGCAAGGAAGAGGATCTGTCGCTCCTTCTTCCGAAGGACCTGGAGGATGTCATCAAGGCGGCCAAGAATTCCGAAGATACGAATACCATCCGCGAGGTCGAGGTCGGTGGGATGACGTTCCAGGCGAGCATCAAGGTTGTGCCAGGAACTGACCTGATCCGAATATATGAAACGGATATCACCGAACATAAACGGGCCAGGGAAGAGCTGCGGAGGAGCGAGAAACGGTTCAGGCAATTGACCGAACATGGCGGCACGGTTATCTGGGAAATCGATGCTGATGGCCTATTCACTTATGTCAGTCATGCTTCCGAAGCGGTTTATGGAGGATACCGTCCAGACGAGCTGGTAGGCAAGATGCATTTCTTTGACTTGACCCCTGAAGCCGAACGCGAGTCGTTCAGGGCAACAGTCTTCGATATCATCGAGCGAAAGGAGCGGTTCGTCAACCTTGAGAACCCCGTTAAGACCAAGGACGGCCGGGTCATATGGGTCTCAACCAATGGAATCCCCCTTCTGAAAGCAGATGGAACCTTACAAGGCTACCAGGGCAGCGACACTGACATCACAAAGCGCAAGAATGCCGAGGATGCGCTGCGAGAGAGCGAACGCAGATACCGGCTCCTTGCCGACAACGTCAATGATGTGATTTGGATATTGAACATCGCAACCCAGAGGTTCACCTATGTCAGCCCCAGTGTGAGGAAGTTGAGCGGGTTCACAGTGGAGGAGACCATGCAAAGGAGCTTGAAGGATATTCTCCACCCTGACTCCTACTCCGATATCATGAGGCAACTTCCTGCCCTGATCGAACGATTCATAAATGGTAGGGAGGCTGGCATGGCTCAGAGACTAGTCGCAAGGCAGCGCCGTAGGGATGGCACATGGATGGAAGTCGAGGTAGTGGCGGCACTGTTGCAGGATGATAATGGGGAGTTCACGGAGATACTGGGCGTAACGCGCGATTGCACCGACAGAATGAATACCGAGAGAGCCTTGCAAGAAGTAGGTAAGAAGCTAAACCTTCTGTCCAACGTCACGAGGCACGACATAAATAACCAGTTGATGGCCCTCGAAGGGCACCTTACTCTGCTGACGATGCAGCTGCCTGATATAGTATCCAATGATCATCTTTTGCAGACCGAGGCTGCCGCGAAACGAATCTCCGACATGATCCATTTCACCAAGGAATATGAGGACATCGGCGTGCATGCCCCCATGTGGCAGGACGTTCGGGCATTGGTCAGAACAGCCTTTGGAGATTTACAGCTGGATAAAGTGAATGTGGTTAACGACGTTCCAATCGGCACAGAGGTGTTCGCCGACCCTCTCATCGTCAAGGTGTTCCATAACCTGATTAACAATGCAATTCGGCACGGTGGCAATATCACAACCATCCACTTCTTCACCGAAGAGCATAATGGCCTTCATGCGATCATTTGCGAGGACGATGGTGTTGGAATTTCAAAGGAGATGAAGAGGGAGATCTTCACCAAGAGTTCCGAGAAGGACCACGGCCTGGGCCTCTTCCTCTCGAGCGAGATTCTCTCCATAACTGGCATCACCATCTCAGAGAAAGGGGAAACCGGGCATGGAGCGAAATTCGTCATGAACGTCCCCCCAGAAGGGCTGAGAACATCGAGAATAGAAAACTCGATCAGCCTGGATATTATTGAATCAGAGGGACAATAACGAAGCAACCTGGCCAATGATGCGCTCCCTTATGGCTTTCTTCGGTGGGTGGGATGGAAGGAATAGATAGACAAATCGAATCTCCTTTCCACTTTTTACAGAGAATTAAAGAACCCACCTATGATTTCCGAGTGCCCGGTGAATATGGAATGCCGACTTTGCCAGGTAATTGACTTCCCAACTCATGATGTCTTCATTGGCTAAATCGTCGCCTCTTATTGTGACGAGCTGGCCAGTCCCCTCTGCGATGAGTCCCTTTGTGCCAATCGCTGGCGCGAATCTCGGATCCATGGCGAGGGCTCTCGTAACTTCCAACATGGCATCGTCATACTTCTTGTCTTCGATTTGGCATGAAGCCAGCATGGTGTAGGTGCCAGCTGATTTGTCTCCTGAAGCAATGGCACTCCGAATCAAGGTCGCTGCCTCTTCAACGAACCCTAAATTCAGCATTATTGGAGCAAGATTCGACTTGGGTTGCCATAGCGTACCTTTCTTCTCGATAAGAAGCCTAATGGCAAAGTCTCTCTCAATGCCCAAAAAAAGCCTCATTCCGAAAATCACAATGGTTTCCCTCCAGACCGACAGCTAACCGAGGGAGCTCAACAGACCTTCCTATCATATCAACGCCACGGACGGTCTCAGATCCTATTCTTCTTGATTCATTTCTGTTTCAGGAGCCGCTCTATCTTCGCCTTCAAACCCTTCAATGACCTTCAAAACCATGTCTGCCAATTCTAATACCCAGTCATTAGGATCGTTCTTTATTTTACTATCTGGGTCAATCGTTACTTGGTATCGTTCCATTATCCATTCAACCTATTACTGGGTCCCAAGATTAACATTCCTAGAATCGGCAAGGATTGATTGCCTTAGGTAGCTGAGCACGTGGCCATGCATCGATTCAACCGCCTATGCGTCTTATCGCTATCCGTGTGCCGGAAACTTTTATTTATAGCGCAATATCCCACCGATCTTGACCGTTGAGGTGAACGTCTTGCCAAAATCCTCGTCCTCACCGATCATCAGCACCTCGGTATCATATTGGTCCGCGATTTCCTTCAGACCCTCGATCGTTTCGATATCCAGAGAATCGGTCATGATCAGGGTCTGCACCTGTCCAACCTTGAGACTTTTCAAGGTTTCGTCCATTCCGGATACCCCCAGGCCGTCACTCCCGGACTCTGACCAGAAGCGTTCCATTATTCTCGTCTCCTGAAAAACAGAGCAAGTGGTCAATTGAACTTCTGCCGCGGCCACAGCTTCCTTCAGCCCATTTTCGTTCGTGTGTTCGACATCAAAGACCCCCGTCACTATCTTCTGGAGTTCGTGATGAAGATAGCCTCCAGTCATGAAATCGTTCTTGGTCATCGCCGGACCGCCGATGATCACCCCTCTGAGTCCCTTCCCCAAGAATGCCTCGGTGCATCTTTCCGAGACCTTCTTGAAGTATTCATTAATGGCGTCATCCCGCAAGCGTTCGAACCTCAGGCTGGACATTCCGCCATGATGATGCTTGTTTGACACCTGAGATTTGATTTCCTTATAGACTCGGACGTTCGATCCCTTGAGATATCCGATGGTCGCCTCCGCCAGGTCTAGCACCAGTATGCCATACGTCTCTTCGGCTATCATTTGGTATAGTGGATCGAGATAGAATCCCCGTTCGCACTTATAGATGAAAGACTGTACGGGATGAGGCGGCTCCATCGCCTGACGATGGAGCGTGCCGTTGACCTCCCCAAACAAAAGAACGATACCATTTCTGTTCGCAACCTGGTCCATGGTGCTAATATGAGTCAGGACCGCAGAGATGGTGAGCCTGATTGACCTTGCTATTTGATTAGAAGATTCATCGGGGATACTCTGATTGAGTCCTTGGAGCTATTCTCTAACCTCATCGATTGGCTTCCCTGGGGGAACATACAGGGAGATCAATACGGCATGCGGTGCAATTATGTTGCTAGCACGGTCCAACTGTTTTCGGAAGAGGCAAAGATTGAACTCCATGTCTTGCCATCGAAACACCCTAGTTAAATAGATAGCGATTTTGATGCCCTTATTAGAACAAATATGGAGGGGGTTATTAGTATACTTGGGATTCATGTCTTCGGGCCTGCCCGAATGCAACCATGGCTCGATGCCAGATGTAATAATTTTTCGCCGGAATTAGATGAGATATCTGCCGACTGATACAGTCCCACTTATGGTATCGGCCTTCGTATATTGAGAACTCTGGGGGAGCGGTTCGTTGTCCTGAATTTGAACTCGTCAAAACCGAAAGAGCTTACTAGACATTAGTCTCCTAATGTAGGTCGCATGGATTATTGCCCGGTATGCGGTAAATCGAACGTAAGCCTGTTTCGCGACAAAGCTTGCTTGGATTGCAGAATTGGAAGATACGTTGATGTGCTCAACTCATTTGGGATTGCCGCGAGAATTCTACAAGACAACGATCCGAATGCTCCTTATCATTCTATCTTCAACAAGATCGGTAGCGTAAGGGAAGCTTGTGTTCAGCTGGGGGGAAGACATATTCGATTCATCGAATTGTGGAGGACGGACACAAGAAATGTTACTTGGTTTACGATAGCATATCTCGTAATGCAGGACGTTGATTACAATAAGAAAGATATTAAGGCTTCTTTAGGAGAACCCTATTCTGTTTGGCATGAGAGAGAGCCATTAAAAGAATATAAGTGGAAAGGGGGATTGTTGGCCCAATCGTTGAGTTCAGATTCGGTCCTGAAGGAAGTGCTTATGCCAAATAAAGGACAACTCGAGATTCGCTTTGAATCAAAGAGCCATATAGTCGCCATCACCGAAGTTGTTGGAGATCATTATCCAGATCCGGAATTGAAACATATCGAGGCTATCGAAAGGATAGTCGATCACATCCGAGGCTTGACTTCTACGGGATTTTAAAGTACGTATTGTCATGCCTTTGACCATAGCGAATTGAAATTGCGTATTGCTCGAAGTTAAGTATGAGAGGAGCCGGATATTTTCAACCTTGAATTCACACCAATCCAAAGATTAAAGTAATGAATGAAAAGCACAAACTCCAATTAGGCCTATTAATGCCGGAAGTCAATGGCTCGAGGCGCTGCCGGGAACGGACCTAACCAATCCGGGGAATATTATTCTCTTTAATCTTCCCTATGCTACAAAAGGAATTCGAACCTGATCTGATGCAACGAAAGAAATTCGGTTCAATCCCCCCTTCAACCATTACTTCGGGGTAAGTATAACTTTTGAAAATCGGATTTCCCCCTGTCCCAAGGCGGCGGAATACAAACTATCGCTATCTTATCAAATGCTGCGGTTGGGGAACCTACAAGCTTTTACTCCTCTAAGCCAGGAATGCCTCAATCGCAGCGTTAACCTCTTTGGCGTTATCAATCATCGTCATATGCCTGCTGCCAGGGACAATGGTCATCTGTGAGCCCTCAATCGAATGGTTCAAGAAGCGACTATAGCTGACCGGTGTCATCTTATCGATTCCGCCAACAAGGATCAATGTTGGCACCTTTATGTTGGGCGTGGACCTTCGCACATCGTAATTCGTAAGGAATTCTTTGGAGCAAGTCAGGACGACATTCTTTGGAGTATTTCTGACCCTCTGGAGCGATCTTTGCTTTGCTGGTTCACAACCATCGGCGTGAAGCATGTCGATCATTTTAAGATTCAATTTTTCATAAGAATTGGTGTGGGAGAGAAGCCAGAACTGGAATCGCAATGGGTAGGAAAACCTCGCTGAGGTATCAACGAGCACTAGCTTCGAAACCATTTCTGGATGATCTCTGACGAATGAGAGCGCTGTGAAGCCCCCCATCGAGTGGCCCACCAAGGTCACTTTGTCGAGTTTAAGCCCTTTTAAAAGCCCATAGAGGTCCATCGCCAGAGTGTCCATCGAATAGTCGTTCTCCGGCTTAGAGGATTTGCCATGGCCTCTCTGGTCATACGTGATCACCTTATGGGTCTTTGAGAGGAGATCAACTTGAGAGTCCCAAACCGTTCGATCACAGGTCCATCCATGAGAGAAGACAATCGGATCTCCTTCACCCTTCATCTCATAGTACAATTCCACCCCATTTGCCACAATGGTTGCCATATTGTCCCCTATTGAATCTAGCCGATGCCGGAATATAAGCTTTCTCGAGTTGAGAGCACAGCCAATCCAACTTGTCATCATTGTTGATCTGTCTGGACGGGTAAAATCATAAGGCCAGCAAGTCGTTAAATTAATTCAATAAAGCCATTTCGTGCGTCTAATGAGCTGCAAACCCTTCCTTCCTTTTTCCATCTTATGGTATTTTCCGAGGTTCAAACCATTTGAACGTTTAACATATAAATGCCATTCCAACTATTCCATAAATTATGAGAATAGCTGTCGTCGGGATTGGAGCTGAAGGCGGCTTCTTCGCAGCACTTCTCGCAAATGCTGGAAACGATGTCACTCTAATTGCTAGAGGGCAAACCCTGGATGCCCTGAGGGCTAATGGCTTATTCTTCAAATCCAAAACGCTAGGGGACATCAAGCTATCTGTAAAAGCGACCGATAGGCCCAGCGAAGTCGATCCCGTTGACCTGATCATGTTCTGCGTGAAGACCTACGACCTCGAATCCGCCGCGCGGCAGATGTCGCCACTTATCAATAAAGGGACTGTTATAATCCCAGTTCAGAACGGCGTTGAGGCTGCTGACAACATCGGGAAGATAATCGGATCAGAGCACCTTCTCGGCGGATTGTCCTGGGTGAGCGCCAGAGTCGAGAGACCGGGCGTTATTATTCACGGGGGTTTTTCTAGGCTAGTATTTGGGGAGCTCGCCGGAGGTATGACAAGGCGAACAGAAGAGATCTCCAAGGTCCTCAAGGGAGCTGGCATCGCCGCCGAGATTCACCCTAATATCCGCCAGGCATTGTGGGAGAAGATGATCTCAAACTCAGCAGCCGCCGGAGTCTTTTCATTGATCAGGCTCCCAGCAGGGCCTATCAGAGGTTGCCTTGATTCTATGCAACTACTACAGGACACGATGGAGGAGAACGTCCTTGTTGCAAAGGCCTGTGGAATCACGATGCCAGAAGGATTTGTCGATTCCACTATGAAGATGCTAAAGGGATATGCGAACTGGGTTAGGCCTTCTATGCTGGTCGACCTCATGGCAGGTCGTCGGCTGGAGCTTGAAGCTACTATCGGTACCATCGTTCGACTGGGTAGAGAGAAGGGGGTCGAGACCCCCATTAACTCAACGATCTACAGAGCGCTTCTACCTCATTTGAACGGGGCACCGCCAAACCCAACTCCTCCTGAATAGAACGGGTCTGACAATAGTAATGAACTGAAGGGGGATGCGGTGAGGTTCTGGGTCGAGATTGATGCGGGGCCCGGGGTTCAGACTTAATACCAGCCATACATTTGCTTTCTAATTCCAATTATATCGGATTGCACCAAACCTTCTTTTCATTTCCACTCCTTCAACTCGACAGAATCGGGATAGTGAAGAAGAAGGTTGCTCCTTTCCCTTCCTCCGATTCTACCCAGATTCGTCCTCCATGCCGATCGATAATCTTCTTGGCAATAGCCAGGCCCACACCCGTGCCAGGATATTCGGCTCTGCTATGCAAACGCTGGAACATCTGGAATATCTTCTCGGCATATATCATGTTCAGGCCTATTCCATTGTCCTCGACTCCAAAGGTCCAGGCATCCGCTCCCTTGGATGCTGAGATGTTTATCTTTGGCGGCTCTAGGCCATGGAACTTGAGCGAATTGCCGATGAGATTCTGCATCACCTGGATCATCTGAGACTCGTCGGCCATAATACAGGGTAGCGGTTCGACTGAGATCACCGCTCCGCTCTCCTCGATCGGAACTTTCAATAAGGTCAGCGTTTTGGTGATGACCGCCTGCATGTCGACAAGCGCAAATCCCTTGCCTCTGGTTTCGATCCTTGAATACTCCAGAAGGTTGTCGACCAATTGGCGCATCCTTTCTCCGCCTTCAACGGCGAAGTTGACATACTCAAGTGATTTCGGATCGAGTTTGTCTTTGTTCTTTCTTTCAAGAAGTGATAGATAGTTGATGACCATTCGCAACGGTTCCTGAAGATCGTGGGAGGCGACATAAGCGAACTGCTGCAGCTCGGCGTTGCTGCGTTCAAGGCTCTTTCGCATCTCGAGCTCCTCAGTTAAGTCCGTGTTAGTGCCGAACCAGCGAATCACCTTTCCATGCTCATCCTTCACCGGCAGGACACGTGTCAGGAAGGGACGGAAGACGCCGTCTGCACCAAGCAGCGGGAACACCATGTCGAACGGTTGGCCGGTGGCTATCGAGCTTTTCCATTGCTCCAGGACCTTTGGCAGCACCTCGGGGTCATGCACCGACTGCCAGCCCCAGCCTTCCATCTGCTCGGGGGTAGTGCCAGTGTAATCATACCACTTCTTGTTATACCAGACGATAAAGCCAGTCGGATCAGCTATCCATTCCAATTGAGAGACGTTGTCCGCCAACGTCCTGAAGCGCTCCTCGCCCTCCTTGAGCGCTTCTTCCATTTCTTTCCGCGCGGTTATATCATTCGCAATGACGAAAGCCCTCACTGGCTTCCCATCCTCATAGATCATCTTCACATTCAGATTGGCAAATATCTTCCTGCCATCCTTGGCGATTATCACGAATTCGGCATGCTCCTCGACCTTTTCGCCAGATAGTATCTTCTTGATTCTTTCACTGAAGAGCTTCCTTGTCTCCTCGTCCATGATCTCAGAGGGATCTATCGCAAGCAGCTCTTCCTCGCTATATCCAAGGATTTGGCACATAGCCTCATTGACCTTGGTGAACTTAGGAATGCGATAGTCAAGCTCGTAGATACCAGTCGGAGCGTACTTGATGAGATCATTCGCCCTTTCCTCTGACTGCTTCAGCGCCTCCTCCGCCCGCTTGCGCTCGTTGATGTCCTCCATAATCGCAGCAAAATAGCCTTTCTGCGGACTATAGATTATAATGTTGTACCATCGATTTGTTACTGGCCAAAGTCTCTCGAAATTGGTCGATTCTCCCTTAAGTGCAGCGTTCCCATAGGGGACGAACCAGTCTGGAGGAGCATTCTTTAATTCGGGAAAAGCCTCGGTGGCCCGCCTGCCCAGGACTCTTTCTCTCTTGCCCCCCATATACTTCTCATACGCTCGATTCATGTAAAGATAGATCACGTCTATCGGTCGTCCCTCGTTGTCAGTAACGATTTTGCCGTAAACGAAGCCATTAGTCATATTGGCGAACAGGGCGGCGATCTGCTGAGGGCTGCTAAATGCCTCAGCCCATCTTTCCGAAAGGCCGGTTTCTTTTTCCAACCTATTGCCACGGCTAATGACGGCCAGTAGGAAATACGAACCAGTGAGGTATAGTCCAATTCTACCACACCAATTGATGGCATCGCCTATTCTCACCGTGAATACAATGCCGATCAACGAGATGGTGAAAAGTGCGATTCCTAGTGAATACCAGTATAATATGGAGGATCGCGTCTTCAAATATTTCCAACCGAACAAGAGGCAACTTATTGTCAGGAAGGTTCCTGAGATCGTCAATACCTCCCAACGCAGCGTCGTTGAACCTACCCCGCTAATGAAAAAGACGGGGAATAGGCCAGATGAGGCCATAATAAACACTGCCACGATCAAAACTAGAGCCCCGAATAAAGAAATCCCTAAAATAAAGGCGCGCGAAAGGGCAGGCTCGAAACGTATTTTACCGGTCCAGAGGAGGATTGCACTTAGGAGTATTAGGATGGAGGCGAGCAAGATGCCAACATTACCTATGGTGGTAGCTTCATTCGTTGTAAGGGTCGAACCGAGCGAAGGAGTTACACCCCACTGAGCAATTATCAAGAGGACCCCACTCATAAGCGAGGCGAGGCCCATTAGCAGAATGTTGTGCGATCCGGATAGGAGATAAGCTCTAGCTGAAACGATCGTTACCAAAATGCTGACAGCAAAAACAAATATGAACTGGAATACGAACACCAAGAGAGGTTCGTTATAAAACGTCTCACTGGAACCAGTGAAGAATACGAGCCCGATCAATAGCACCAAGGCGATGAATGGGATAAAGCCAATGATTTCTCGCTGCTTCTCCCCCATCATTAACGGCACGACCTTGTCCCTCCTATCTATGGCTTCCTGAATGCTAATCGAAATAATGGTCTGTTCTTTCAATATTAATCGGTATATCCAAACGCCACATTTCCAACGGAATAGGTGATCGTCCAATTGATAATGCTACCTGAACCCTACTCCGAAGCTTTCGATACGATGGATCACTAGCTATTTACATCGCGGAATCTAAAGAATAACTCGTTTTTGATGGAATGCTCCTGCACTGGAGGACGGATCATCTCTTATGGCAGGGCTATTTCGCTTTCAATCATCTCTCATCCACTGCGATTTAAGTCCTAACTTGAATGAGTCGCCTCATGAAAGCAGAACTAGCTAAGGATGGCTGGAGCAATTTCCGCAGGGCGCTGATCGAGAAAGATCGGGAGGCATTTGATGAGATGGCAAACAAAGCGCGATTGCACTCCGATGCTATAGCCAATGGGGCCTTTCCCGATCCGGTGGAGGGTGCGCTTTTGTCAATCCTATTAGAAAATGAGAAGCAACTGCGAAAGCTGAGGATGCAATGAGGTTCGGGCTCTGAGAGATAGGCTTGGTAAAATATTGCTAAAGCCTTGCACCACAGGATTGGCACATGCTCAATCCATCTTCATTCAATGCTCCGCAATAGCGACATCTGACCTTCACTATCTGTCTCTCGATGATTTTTTCTCGATGAATGATGACCTCATCTTCCTTCGAACTTGATCGTCGTTGCATGAATCTACGCTCAGCGTCTGAAATGATGGCTTGAATCATATCGTCGAATGCTTTCTTTGTCGTTTCCTTCCATTGGCCTATTCCATAACGTTTGAAGTCAAAATAGGCTCCAGTTTCCTGGTCTATACCGTTTAAGGTCACGATAATTGAATAATAGCATCGCGCGTCATCAACAGCATATTCACGAGTTTTTTTCTTTTCCACTACCAGAAGATTTGGAGGTGACTCCCTTTGCATTTCATAACCAGCATTTATTAGAATTTTCTTTGTCGAATCAAAGACCAATTCCTTTGGACTGGAAATAGTAACGTGTCTGTTGTAGTCTGCCATGATTAAGAACGATATTATCTAGGGCATTTAAGATTCTTCAGCCTTGCTTCTTCGCACGCATAGTTCCATCAGTCCCTTTCCATAGTAGCTGCTTATCATCGACACCCTGCGCACGCAAAGCGTAGAAGCTCGGGAATAGCCCGAATTCGTGTTCCTTGGCGATCGAGATGCATGCCTCAACTCCATGAGAGCGGTTGGCGAAGACGTGCCGGTCGATCATCTTATCGAGCCATTCGACCAGGATGGGGTCCAGCGTGATAGTGATCTGTTGCTTCTCTCGTGCCATGCATTATGGAGCATTATCGCAACTTATAATAACCTGTAATGTATGACATTATTGGATAAGGCAGAACCTTATCTGATATGATGAGGCATATGATATGAGCCAGAGCAAAGAGCCAAAGAAAAAGAAGGTCCCTTACAGCGTCATGCTGGAAGAGGCGGACCTGGAGCTGTTAAAGAAGAGAGCGGCCGAGATCGGCATCCCGCCTGCGATCGTCGCCAGGCAGATCATCAGCTTCGCCTTGAAGAGGGTGGAGTTAATGAACGCTCTAGACGACAAGACCTCGAAGGTGATCGAATGATCGACCTTGACAACGTCAGTGATGAGTACACGCATGGCCTTAGGGACATGGCGGCGCTGGCNNGCTACAAGGATGGCGGGATACCCCCTGCGGACTTCTTCGAGAACGTGATGAGCGATATCGATATGTGGCGCGAGAAGAAGCTGATGGCGCGACTAGGCGCTAACGAGGAGAAGATCGCCCATACTGAAGATTTGTTAGCGCGTGCAACTCCGGAACCGGATAAGCTGAAGATCAGGGTCGAGCTGCCCAGGACTCCACCTGATGAGGAGCACAAGATATTAAAAAAAGAACTCAACGACTTTGAGTTAAGGCTAGAGGAAATCCTTGGAACACCGGCCGAGCCATAAGATATTTTCAATGCGCCTGGGGCTGGTGAATTTTGGCCCCGGCACCCTTTCCAATCAATCGAACATCGCGGAGCAGTTGGCCAATGAGGAAGAAAGAATCATATTCCAAAATGATCGAGCGCCTTATGAAGGAGGAGAGATGGCGCACTGGAACTCCTGCTACCGATGGATATTGGACAGTCGATTATGAACGATGCTTGTCGTTATTATCGCACGTCAGCAAGCATCGCCCAACGTTAGGCAACAAGCGCGGAGAATGGCAAACCGTCCTAGGGCTTTCTGATGAACTTGGGATTCCGAGGACAACGCTCAGACACATATTGGAAGACGCTAAGGAACGCCCTGACGGTTGTTTGTTGTTCAAGGTCGCACAAGACCACGGATATTCCTATCGTCTTATGGATGAAAACGGGTCAATAATCGACGTGGAATCAAGAGGATATTGCGGCATTGCATCGCAGGTCGAACGAGCTTAATTCTCATCAATAACTTCTCATATAAAACACAGAGCATTATATGTTTATATAGTGGCCTAAATAGCAAGTGAGAATGAGTACAACGCACAAAACAAGTTTTGCAAGTAAACCACGCAATAACTGAGTTACTTAGCAAAACGTCTTAAATACAAATCGCAAAGGGGGATGGGGTGCAAATGAGGAACAAGCCAGTGGTTGGCATAACTCTTGACAAAGAGTTGTTGAGGAAGATCGATAAGGCTAGGAATACGACAAGCGGCATGATAGCGCGATCGACTTTCATCGAGTCGATACTGAACGATCGTGTCGGAACTAGGATGAGACTGAAAGCTCGCAGACCGTAGGAGAGGTGACCAGATGTACACCAAGCCACTGAGCCAGTGCGAACTTACGCAGAAGAGAATAGATCGAATCGAACAGAAACTAGGCTTATCACCAATCCAAGCGGCACCTCCACTGACTGGCCGCAAGACTTGCACGCCACGGCTAGCCCTCCACATCACAAAGCCAGGCGGGCTCTTTGTTGATGTGATCAGTCTGGAGGCCACCGAAGATTTCGCCAACCTCAAGAGTTGGGACGCGCAGATCACTGTCAAGGAAAGCAACGCGTGCATCAAGGCAACGATCGGACTTAGTGACGGTCTGCTCTTCCATTCTGCCGCGGTCTGGGGCGAAAGCGAGAGGCAGATCGATGTCTTTGGTCAGCTCGAAGTCGGCGACGCAATAGCATTGCAATTCAAAGAGTTCAGTGCTCAAGGTTCCATTTGTAAGCTCGATGCGACGCGCAACGAGATTGCGGTCAAAGGAAATTTCAACGTCCCAACGCCCGACGATGGCTCCAGAAGTTACCACAAGTGGCATCCCTTCAGACCTGGAGTCGACTCGCTGCTCGACACAAGCAACGGTAACCGAGCCATGGATTACGAGATCGAGAAAGGGCTTCTGGGCGGCACGCGCATCCGTATAAAGGAATCATTCGAAGGACTTCGCCCAGGCTTGATGGATATGAGTGTGAGAGATCCAGAGGGGAATCGTCGCGGGGTTTCCTTTGTCGCCGAGGAGCTGCACGTCACCGAGGCGTCTGCCGAGGTGTTGCTTCGCCCTCTTATCGAAATGAAAGGTGACTCTTGATGCCGTCCCGCGAGGGCGGATTCAAGCGCGGCTTCAGCGCTGGACCGTGGAAACGACTTACGGGGACTACGCATGTCGGGAGACCTTGCGCCCCCGATTTTTACATATCAAAACTAACCCGTAGGCCGTTGGCCAGCGGGATTGATCAGCAAAGGAGAATGAACGAGATGGGACAAGACACAGTACCTAAAGAAAAACCGAAAGGAGTCAAGGATGCAGGAAGAACGCAGAAGCAGGATAATCGAGGGGTTTCGCGCAAGCCAGTCTCCAAGGGACGGAGGCGTTAGGACATGGCTTTAAGGAAACAACAGCCGGACATCCTTCCGCTGCCAGACGCGAAGGGCGCTAGGGGAAATGTCACTTCGCCGACTACTCAAGGCATGTGCCCGCTCCACAAATACTCGCTCCAGACCGCTCCAGACGGAACGAAGTACTGCCCCAGATGCGCTCAGAATCAGCTCCGAGATGATAGGGTCAACAAAATTCAAGCAGACTCGGCGAATGCTGCACGGAAGTTCGGACAAAAGTAAGGGGTAAAAATGACAGACGCCTCGACCAGCTACACGCTGTCGATAATCAACAATTTGCCGGATCTACGCGGCTATGCCAACTACTACAACGAGATGAAATTGGCCGAGGTCGACAATCAACTGGAGTCCGACTCGATCGGGCTGCTCACAGGCGAGCAATCAGCCGCGAGATCGAACGGGCCAACTGGCCTTTATGGGACTTACACCGGGATATTCACTGCGAACCGCGAAATGCACGTGGGCGTGGCGAGCATCGTGGCGAGCCTTTCGACGCTTTCACCGACGATGCTAGGTGCTGGGGAAGGGGCTCAGCTCGTCGGCTTCGTAATGGGCGTCACCCAGGCAGCGATGGGCATCAACTCGGCTCTTAGGGCGGCTGTAGAAGCTCAAGCGTTATGGGAGACGGCGCAGGCGTTCATCGAGGCTGCGGCGGCTGCGTTTGACCCTCTCATGTGGCCAGCACTCGCGGTGGCTTTTGCGACGGCGGCGTTCGTGGCTTACGAATTCGGGGAAGCGAATTGGGACATCGGACTGCCGCATGCCCCGAATCTGACCGTGGCCGCGGACATTTCGACAGGACAGGGACAGCGGACCGTCCATTCAACGCTGATGGAGCAAAGATGGCTCCATCGGGAGGGCTGATGCCCTTGGCTGATATCGACGATCTCGAAAAAAAGGTCAATGCGCTATTCGTCTACTTCCAGACGACCTCGAAGCTGCTCGATAGCGTCATCAGACAGAATTCCGAATTGATGCTGGATTTAGCGGAGGCGCAGCAACGCGCTGCACTTTCAGAGCAGTAAAGAGCGAAGGCTTTCGCCGATATGAATGTCAGACTGGCACGACTAGAGGAGTTTGATAATGGGCGGCGATCGACCCATGTTGATTGTCCCCGCTATCCTAATTAAGCCACAAGCGGTTAGAGTGAGTCGGCGGCAACCATCGCCCCTTACAATATCTTCCCAAACGCTTTGAGAATATAGACACCCCCGGTGCGCTAGACGGCTAATCAACCGCACCGGGAGGAGCTACGAAGATGAATAACGGTGGGAAGCTAGATAAAGAATCCTTCGATGAGATTGATAGCGAATCGTGGATGAATGAGGTGGTCTTCACCGGCTTTGTCGTCAAAGCATCGGCGAAGGACGCTGCCCGGTTGAAGGCTTTGCTTGAGAATTCCAAGGACCTTCAAGTCTGTTTTATTAGGACTTCAGCCTCGTATCTTTATATTACTGGACACGCGCCCGAATATGTGAAGGGGGCGTGAACGTGCTTCCAGAGATCGAAGCATTTGAGCCCTACATCGATGAGGAGGGGGGGATCGGCTTCGTGATCGCCATGCCCGGGACCCCCGAAAATCCAGGAAGAATCGAGGTCAAATCGCTGAATGAATGGAAGGCACAGGATGAGAAGCTAGGAGAAGCGCTCGAACAACAAGCGAGGAAGCTCATCAAGATATTCAGGTTCCCTAGCAAGCCCCTGGTCGACGATGATGACGATGACCTCCAGACCGACATCGTACGCTGTCTGGCCGAACATATATGGATTCAGGACGGGCGGTATTACTCAGCCCTCGGCAATGCGGTCATCTGCTCCTGGATAAGGGATTTGCTGGCAACAGCGACACGACCCTGCTTCTATGGACCGACAAAGACCGGGAAGAGCAGGGCGCTGAAGTGCATGGCGAACCTATGCTACCGGGGGTTCAATGGCATCAACCCGACCGGTCCAAGCCTCTTCAGGATGATCGAGCGCTATCACGTGACCGTCTGCATCGATGAAAGCCAGGGTATACAGGATGAGCAGAAAGCGGATGTCAACCTTATCGTTAAAGGCGGATTCGAAGACGGTCCAGGAGTTCCCCGGGTCAACGAGAAGGGAGAATTGGATTTCTTCCAGGTCTACAGCTCGATGATATTGGGCGCGAAGCGTGTGCCCCCTGAAGAGGATGTCCAGAACCGTTGTCTTCTGATATGCATGTCCCAGAAGCCTCCAAATTCCGAATTGGGGGATAGGACGATCCGACGCAAGATCGACCTGGAGGGGATGGAGCGCCTAAGAGGTCGCTTGCTTGCCTTCAGGCTGCGCGTGATGAGTGGCGCGATCGACACCCAGCGATTCATCAAAGAGGCCGAGGAAATGGCGGAAAAGCCTATACTGATAAATGGAAAGGAAGTCGACCTCGATGACCGATCAGCGGATAAGGCGGCCGAGCTGCTCGTCCCCGGGATCATCTTCAAGGATTGTGACGGAACCCTGGAGCTTCTAGCCCAAAGCGAGAATGATGCCAATGAAGGGCTTCTGGAGACATTCGAGGCAAAGGGCTTCTACGCGCTGCAGGCGGTCTATGCGCCAGTTTCGATGAAGGGAGATATCATCAAAGTATGCGACCCTAAGACCATATCGATTCGGGATGTGAAGGACCAGCTTGCCACGGACCTTAGCCAGGCGGGTGATGAGGATGAGCCTCCGAATACCCGTGCCGTCGGAAGGATACTTCGGTTGCTAGGCTTCAGGTTCAAGCAAGGGCACGGCCGGGCATCGATGTTCGACCCCGATTTCTTCCAGCAGGCCTACAGTGCCGGTATCCGCAAGTATGGCTATAGGGGAGGTGGTGAGGATGCGAAATGAGCGCGGTGAATCATTTGGTGAGTTGAAAATGCCCTTGTTCACCAACGCCTCCGAGACTGCTGGCTATGCGAATCTTAACGCCGTTGGTGAAATTGGTGAGTTAGAAAGGGGACGGGGAGGGAGGATTAACGCTAGCCTCACTTTCGAAGGGGACAGGATTAGTATATCACCGGACAATGTACCCAGTGGATTTGAGGAAGGGATATACTCAAATCTAGGATGCGAAACATATGCCCGGGACCTCGAAATTGAGGCGAAACCCCTCGGGACAGGCGAGCAGGAATCTCTTCAGGCAAATCTCGGCATCGACGCAGATGCTCAGATGGACCTGACGGAGATCGAGACACGCTTCATATCAGCGACTCGAATGGGGCTGAAGGCATCAAGCCAGGAATCATGCCTGCAACATTTCAGGAAGATGGCGAAGGAAACTGGCCTGGAGAACTACACCAAGCGCCAACTGTCAGGACCGAAAGGCAAGACAGTTCTTCTGGGCTATATCAGCGGCATCCCGAAGCCTTCCGTTCGGACCTCGCTATCCACGATAAGGCGGGTCTGGGTGAATGGCATGGGACTTCCTTGGCCGATCGACAACAAGACGGACATCGGCAAACTGCCCCGCGTCGGGAGGAGATCGACTCCACCGGACACACCAGTAGGGGAGTGGGCCAAGACACTCACTGTGGAGAAAGACCCTTATCTTAAGTTGGTGTGGCTGCTGATCGCTCAGCATGGCTGGAGGCCGTCACATGCCACTGGCATAAGGTGGTCCGATATTCGATACGATGAACGTGGACTTCCGTTCGAGATACTGGCAAGCGGAAAAGGCGCAGAGTTCAAGACTTACGCTCCTGTGGCCGTCCGACTGGCTCCAGACGTGAGCCGAGCGCTCGAAGAATGGAGGAAGCTCCACCCTGATCCGAACGGCAACGGCTGGATACTGCCCTATCGAGGGATGACCGGAAAGCTGGACATCAAGCGACGGATGACGACCAAAGAACTCGATAGGCACTGGGCCGCATTGCAGCAGAAGTACGGACTACCTGAGCTGAAACCGAAGGACCTAAGACACTGGGTAAGCACAGCTTGCAGGAAGATTGGTCTATCCAAGGCTGCGAGTGCCTATCTCCAAGGACATGATGCCGAATCAGGCGCTTCCATGCGCGACTGGTACGACAATCCGCAACTGGAGGAGATTTACCAGGAGCAAATGGACAGATTCCCGAACGGACCACTCGGAATATTAGCTCCAATCGAGGTGGAACTGATCGCAGACATACCGCCGGAAGCGGTGCGCCTGATGAAGGACTTCTTCGATGGGAAGCTAGGCTCCTTTGCTTTGGCACAATCCGTGGAAAGCCTGAAGATGAAGATGGACGCAAAGCCAACATCGTTAAGCCCGTAGAGGAGTTTCATATGCCGATTTCCTGCTGCAAAATGTGCTTCAGGGAATCCCGAAGGAAGTGCCTGAATAATGTGCGGCAAGTGCAGTCTCATGAACCCCAAGACCGCGGAGTGGGTATCGAAGAGGGTGGGAAGCGACGCGGACCGATTGGGCACCTCGGGTTTCGTGGTCCTTTGCGACTTCGACGGTACCATCACCAGCTTCGATACAGCGGAATTCATCCTTCGCCAATTCGCCCAGGGCGACTGGGAAAAATACGATAGGATGCTCGACGAAGGCAGGATATCCCTGGAGGAATGCATGATCAGGCAGTTCGAGCTTGTCCATGTGCCTGAGCAAGTTATAATCGATGAGCTGGAGAAGGCTGCTTCAATCAGACCCAATTTCTCGGATCTAGTGCATTTCTGCAATCGCAATGGCACGCCATTCTTCGTGGTTTCAGCTGGCCTTGACTTTGTAATCAACTATTATCTCGATAAGATGGAATTAAGGCCCTTAGTCAGAATGCATTCCGGGACGTCGTATTTCGATGGAAAGAAGATCAGGTTCACCTTTCCGCGCCTGGTCAATCTGGAAGCGAAGAGTTTCAAGGACGATCTAGTCGTAACATATCAACGACAAGGGAGAAAGGTTGTCTATATCGGTGACGGACTTTCGGACTTGGTCGCCTCAAGGCAGGCCGACATCAGATTCGCGGTGTCTGGAATGAGGCTTGAAAGGACGCTTAGAGAGGAAGGGCTCGCTTGTGCACCATTTGAAGACTTTGCAGAAGTACAGCAAAAATTGAATAGACTTCTAAATTGTCAATAGTCTGCTCTCCTTCGACAAATGGTGCTCAGGGTGTCGATTCACGAAAAAAAGTTCGAACGAAGCATTATCTTTTAGCGCCGCCTTTGATACAGAAGTAGTCCCCTTTGAGATCGTATTTCGCATACACTGGACAAGTAAAGCATTTGCATCCTCTCTCACGTGTCACACACCGGATCTTCGTAGAAAAACAAAATACCATGGCCGCTTGGTCGTTGCCGCAAGGAGGGTAACTCGGACAGCCTGGGCAGAGGCAAACAGAACGTTCCTTCAATGCGATCTCAGATGTGCCAGCGAGCACAGCGCAAATGTCAATGAGATCTTTAGCTTTCATAGGAGACTCCTCAGTATGCAAGAGGAAAGGAGGTGGTACATATTTCCTCGGCCTATTTCGTCCGCTAATGCGATATTCTCTGTATCGAAAAAAAGAGAACGATGGCTCTCGCCAAAAATGAAAAATATGAATATATGGGCCCTTGCGGACCCGTTTGAGATTTACTTCTTCCGTCGCATCATCAATACGATCGCGACGCCGATTATTGCAACTGCGGCGATTGTTCCAATGATGATCAGGGTCGTGTCAACGGCAACTGGCGCTGCTGAGACCGCTGCGGCCAGGCTTCCCTCGCCCATGCTGTTTACCGCGCTGACGGCGTAGAAATAAGTCTTGCCGTTTTCTAACCCAGTATCCTTGTAGGAGGTCGATCCCGAGCTGACATTGGTTAGAAGGACAAGATTCGATTCGTTGGTTCCGCGGTAGATACGGTACGAGCTTAATGGACTTCCTCCATTGCTCGCAGGAACGCTCCAACTCAGCTCAACCGCCGACTCAACCCCTTTGGCCTGAATGTTTAGCGGTTGTCCCGGAATGGTCGCGGGAGTGGCGTTGACAGTCAAAGACGCGATTCCGGCGCCTTCCCAGTTGACCGCGGAAACCATATAGAACCTCTTCACGCCATTGGTCAAATTGGTATTCTGGTATTGTGTTTGGTTTCCCGGTATCGTCGCAATTACGGACAGGTTGGTCTCACTCGTACCGCCATAGATGCGATAGCTGCTTACAATCATGCCACCGTTCGTCGCGGGGGAAGCCCAACTCAGGGATACGGTCTTGTCGCTCCCTCCAGCATACACTGTCATGGGAGTAGAGGGCGGTGTTACCCTTGATACGAACCTTAGGTCCCCGGCGACATTGTCATAGAAGCCGATGAACGCCCGTCCGAAACTGTCGAGCTTCATCTGGCCATAACTGCCGACATCGTTCACGCCTACAACTTGCTTCATCCATTTGCCTTCGGGAATCGTGACAAAGCTTATCGTCGCGTCTGTAAAGCTTGCATAGGCCAATTGTACGACATCATTCGGACCGATGCCAATTGAACACCAGCTGCCCAAGAAACCAGGTCCCTCGATCGTTTCATTGGTCCAGACACCGCTCGCATTTGTGGTGTAATAGATATAGCCAGATGATTCCCGATAGATGGCGTGGATAGAGCCCCGAGAATCCAGAGCTAGAGAGATTCCGAGCCCATCGTATGACCCGCTGTGCCCGATGATGGTCTTGTTCCAGCTTCCGTCCTTGTTGTTCGCATAGACCACTCCATTATCGCTAAAGTACATCACATGAAGTTTTCCGCCACTGTCCATTACTGCCTGGATATCACCCGAAGCCTGTCCACTGGAATCGATAACTTGCGAGTTCCAACTCCCGCCTTGGGTGTGATTCACATAGATAACATTGTGATTCAGGCCGTCATAGAAGAAGATGTGCGCGCGGAGACTGCTATCCAGTACCATTGATTCAAAATAAGGGTCTCCGCCTATTGCGGTCTGATTCACCCATACTCCTCCGACATTGTTGGCGAACTTCAACGAGTGAGACGCGCTGTTGTAGTAGCTAATATAGGCATTCCCGCTTTCATCCACTGCAATGGATGTCTCAGATCCTGCAGGGATTGATGAGCTGTCCACCACCTCATTGGTCCAACCGATAAGCGGGGTCCAATGGGCATACATTAGTTCGTTCGAGGTTGCGTTGACATATGCGATGTGAACATTGTTGAAGCGATCGATGGCCATTGAGTTCCTTGAGCCCGTAAAGCCACCTGAATCAACCGTATTCACATACCAGCTCGTGCCCTCATTTGTGGCATATCGAAGACTCTGAGCATCGATGTCGAAATTCACGATTTGCATCTTGCCATTGGAATCGACCAATATCGAACTCTGGTATCCAGAACCGGCTTTGTTGTCCGCCACACCAAGGCTCCAGCCTCCTGTGCCGCTAACTGCCCAGCGCAGATTCGCATGAACTGCATCTTGGTAGGCCATGTAGAACTTGCCCGAGTTGAATGCAATCGAGACACCGTTCGCAACTGTGTCCGCTCCTGAAACAGCATTCGTCGTCCATGCCCCGCCTGCATTTGTAGCGTTGTAGAGAACGTGGCTTGGAGTCGTCCAATAAACAATTTGAGCCTTCCCAGCGGCGTCAAGTGCCATAGAGTTGTGCCCTTCGGCGCCCAGGGTAGCCATGATACTAGTTATCTCCCAGCTCCCACCTGCATTGGTCGCGTATTTGATCACATTGTTGGTGTCATCCATGTAACTGATGTGCACCTTTCCCTGCGAGTCCAAAGCGATCGATGTGAACCCACCGACATTCGCGCCCAGAGGGTCATCGACGGGGGTTGCCACCCAATTGCCGGCTGCATTAGTGATGTATCGCAGGGACCCGTTGCTATGGTCATAATAGCTGATATGCACCTTGTTGTTTGAGTCGACCGCAATGGAGGAGTATTCGCCCACAACGCCCGAATTATCAAGCGTGGAATTGACCCAGGACCCTCCAGCATTTGTGGCATACTTGAGATTCGTATTCACCGAGTCGTAATAGCTGATATGGACCTTATTGTTCGAATCTAATGCTATCGAGCTATATTGCCCGACAACGCCTTGGCTATCGACGGTCGTAACGACCCATTTCCCGTTCGCGTTGGTAGCGTAACGGAGATCGCCATTCATTTGATCATAATAACTGACATGCAATTTGCCGTTTCCATCGATTGCAATCGATGGCCATTCTCCTGCCATCCCACTGTCATCAAGGACGGTGGTCTGCCATCCTTGATGAGGTAGGGGAATGAGGACAATGCCTTGTGCTGGAACACTTGAAATCGCGCCGAAAAAGAACAATGGCGACAATATCATTAGAGCCAACACTACAGCTCTTAACGTTTTTCCCATCCTTCTGCCTCCAGTATGACTACTGAGTGATACCAGTATTGTCCAGAGTCATATTTAAACAATTCACTGGCCATATTGCATGGATGAATCCA
>PNBI01000140.1 GCA_003135935.1 Methanomassiliicoccaceae archaeon | reverse complement strand
AGCATCCGGACCTTGCAACCCTGGTCGTCAGGGCGTTCAAGGAGAGGGACGATTCGAAGAAGTCGGCGATCAAGAGGAAATGCGGGGCAATCACCCACGGGCATTTCTTGAAAGGCGTGGCGTAATCGTTGCCTGATTGTAATCTAAGGGATGAATAGTCATCCGGTCGTAGGAGAAATGTGCGCAGGCATCAATTACCGATTAGGCAAAGCAAGGAGGGCCTCGGCGGCTTCTTCGAAGCTTTGCTGGCCATAATGATAGTCACTTCTGGATTCACAATTCTATTGGTTTCGGTCAATTTGGTTCAAGTCGATGAAAGGCGGAATTCGGAAGTCGACGTTCAGGCTTCGGTGAATGCGATAATTAAGAAGCTCTTGGATGACAAAAGGATATTTCTGCCGCCTTACATCCTGCTGCTGGGAAATGAATATCTATGGAGCGGCATTGCAAGGGAGGAATTTGCAGCTTTCACCAATTACTCGGTGATTCTTATCCTCGATCTGGAGCGCCCTCATTATATTGTACTCGCAGAGAAAGGCTTCGAATCCCGCCCCGATGAGATTATTAGTCTCAGGCTACCCGTGGACGTGCAGATCACCCCATCTATGATCCATGTTGGCATTCTCGAAGTTAAGGTGGGAGCATGAGGAAGAAGGCGGATAGTGGCCTTGCCGCGATCCTCGATTCCCTGACCTTCGTTTGCATCGTCAGCATAATTGCATTAATGGTCCTAGACTCTCCGAGCGAGGCCGACAGGACCGAGCCATGGGACCGATCGTCCGCGATCCACTCGGTGCTGATCCATAGCACTATCCCGATGGAAACGGCGGCTAAAGGACAGGGCAATTCAGAGGCAAAGGCGGGCGACCTCTTATTCGAGGCGCTGAGGTCTGGAGATCGATCGTTGATGGATAGGCTATCGAGTCAGCTCGGTTTGGACGCCGATGCGTTGGTCGAAGCACCGTATCATTACCGATGGGTAATAGATGGAGCGAACGAGGAGATAGCGATCGGCGAAACAGCACTTCCCGATTCCTCCGACATCCTGGCATCGCGAATCGAAGTTGAACGCGGAGGGATCGCCCTCACTTCTATCTTCTATCTCTGGATCTTATGAGCCGGCCTGTTCCGTCGTATTGCCTCCACCTTCTGCTGCGCAATCGCGGTGGTCTTTGAGAGGTCGATGAATGCGAAAACGAATGACAGGATTATCAGGCCGAAAATGAGGATGGTCGCAATGTCCGATGGAACGGTGGAAAAGAAGGATGCCCAATCGGCTTTGAACTGATAATAGGACGCATAGAGGACTATGAGTACGATCGCTATGGCATCGAGAACGTACATCAATAGTCCGAAGATAGTGCGTTTGACGATTATCGGCACGCACTCCTTCCCGCAGATCTCGCAATTTCGCCTGGCATACCAATTGCGGGGTCGCAGGTTGTCACAGCCGGGACAATAGCAGTACTTCACATCGGGCAAAGGGTATCATTCGCTTAATGATTTTGCGATGAGCAAGCGAAGCGGACCGTTCCTCCAGATATCCTAGCTCATGGCTGGGCCAATCTAACGGGCTCAAGCGCCAAACTTCTCGGAACGGCCCGCCTTGTCGTAGAGGATCGGCATGATATCCTTTCCTCTCAATCGTCCTAACCCGCCTTGCGAAGCCGCTGCTTCATCGAACGTCGCTCCGGTATCGCGGACCATTCCCTCGCAGTATATGGTTAGAGGCACTGGATCCCCAGAATGGTCTTGCATCTCTATTGGTGTACAGTGATCTGCCACGAATGCTACCACCACGTCCTCTGGGAGATTTTGACGCATGAATCCGGCCATTTCGTCCAGCCGTTCGATGACCTCTACTTTCTTCACCGGATCGCCATCATGGGAGGCGATGTCCGCGGCCTTGATATTCATGAGCACGAAGTCCTTCGACTCCAATTGATGGATCGCCGCCTTCGCCTTGGCGATCATGTCGGTGTCTAGGCCTCCTGTCGCGCCTGGTACCTCGATGATTTCCAGCCCACAGATCCTTCCGATGCCTTTGATCAATGAGACACCGGCAACGCATGCGCCGGTCATGTCCCACTTATCCTCGAAAGGCTCGATCTCTGGGAACATTCCAGCTCCGCGCGGCAGCAGGATGTTGGCAACTGGTAACCCTAAGGACGCTCGATGAAGATTCACCGGATGATCGTTCAAGATGCTGTAGGATCTTTTGACGAAAGCGTTGACGATCTTCGCCGTCTTCTTCGCTTCAGGTTCCAAAGGCAGGACGTCATGGACCTTGCTGGAGCCATGAGGATCTGCGTCCGACACCTTGGCCGAGAGGCCCGGCCCTCTGAGCAACAATACAGCCCTATGCTCGGTGGCCTCTTTCACGACCGCTTCGACACCATCTATGGTCAGACCATCGAACGCTTTCACCAGCTCCGTCGTATCTGGCTCCTTTATCCTCCCCGCCCGTCGGTCGGTCACAACCATCTTGCCATCCACCGTCGCGAAATTGCAACGGAACGCCACATCGCCCTTCTTGCCTACCAAACCTATGCCGGCCGCCTCGATCGGGCCGCGGCCAGTATATACCTCATATGGGTCGTAGCCTAAAATCGAGAGGTGCGAGGTATCGCTACCTGGCCGAATGCCAGGTCCAATAACGTCTACAATGCCTGACGAGCCATGTTCTGCATACCAATTCAGGTTCGGACGAACTGCTGATTGCAGGGGCGTCTTCCAATGCAACTGCTTAATCGCCCTGTCACCCAGGCCGTCCATCACTACAATTAGGATTTTCCTCGTTTCAGGCATGTTACCGATCGCATATCTGTCAGCGACGCTAAAAGTCCACCGCTATCTATGTTCCCTGGGTCATTGGTTCCCTTGACCACATGTCCTGAGGCAGGGTTTCGTAGAGGCCTTCTTCGGCCTTGACCGAAGGAACATCCAAAGCAATGGAGGCGATGTTCTCGTTGTTCAGTGACCAATAGAATATGCGCCAGGTTCTGCCACTAGGAAGAATTGCCTCTTCCCAATCAGTCTTCAGAATGGCAACGTCCTGCAAGAAATAGAATAGTTTGCGATCATCTTGATCCAGAGCGTTGTCGATTATGCTGTCTTCGAAACCGAAGTAATTCAGGACGCGCAAGCTAATCTGTCCTGCCATAGCGTCATCGACGCCCACTTTCTTGGAGATAGCTCGCGCGAGCAATTCATATCTCGACGTCTCAAATTCCGTTTTCATCATCCCATTCTATAGTCTGTCCGCGCATCTATAAATAAGATGCTGTTAGAACCTTCGTTCGTCACTTTTCATTTTCATTTCTTTATGAGATATCTGGTTCTGCGCGATATAAGCATTGGCTAGGCGCTGTTGCAAATTTCGGCACTGTTTGACCTATTTGTATAAACCGTGTACAAATTTTCCTATTGATCGATTTGTCATGATTTATATTCTGCAAATCCGATGTCTTTCAGATGAACTGCCCCAATTGCGGTAACCCGATGGAGGACGGGATCTTAGAGACCGAGAGCCTGGTATCGGGAGTGAAATGGCGCAAGGAAGTTACCTACCTCAGCCGCATCGGCATAGGTGGCGAGCGGATCTACGAATCCAACATGTGGGGAATAGTTCACATCAAAGCGGAGCGATGCCCGAATTGTCGGCTAATTATCCATAAGTATTAACATCAGAAAGAGGAAGATTCTTCTGCGTTTCGCCGTTTTTCCGTCGAAACACAGACATGCGATTATTTAAGCCAGGGGAAGATGAAGGTTTTCCCAAGGAAGGCCCTCAATCCAGATACGAACACAGGATATTTAATAGAGCTTCATAATACATGAGGAATCCCAAAAGCAATACTGGTGAACTGATATTGAATCTATGCGGTGTTTTCAACTAGGTGTGTGACAAGAATGGCAATGGGAAAGCTTGACGTATTCTTTAATCCGAAGACCGTCGCAGTGATAGGAGCGAGCAGCGAGAAGAAGAGCGTCGGCTATCAGATATTCAGCAACCTCATCGGGAGCGGATTCGAGGGGATAATTTACCCCGTAAATATGAAGCGAACAAGTGCGCAAGGAGTCAAGTGCTATCCTAGTGTAGGCAGCATTCCTGATAAGATCGACCTTGCGATCATCGCCACCCCTGCAGTCAGTGTGCCAGGCCTTGTGGAGGAATGCGGGAAGGCAGGAGTAAGCGGTGTCGTGATCGTTTCCGCCGGTTTCAAGGAAGTGGGCGCGGAAGGCACGAAGTTGTACGATCAGATACTCCAAAACGCTATGAAATATGATATCAGGGTAATGGGGCCGAACTGCCTGGGGTTCATCAAACCTGCCCTCCATCTAAATGCGAGTTTTGCAGGTCGGATGCCACTACCTGGAAAGATCGCCTTTATCTCCCAAAGCGGTGCGCTTTGCACATCGGTCCTTGATTGGGCTATTAAGCAAAATGTCGGGTTCAGCCACTTTGTTTCGATAGGTGAGATGGCGGATATCGGCTTCGACGATCTGATCGACTATTTTGGTACTGATCCAGGGACCAACGCTATTCTGATTTACATGGAGTCTCTCACCAACGCAAGAAGGTTCCTGAGCGCAGCAAGGGCATTCTCAAGGACCAAGCCAATCATTGTCCTCAAGGCTGGCAAGACTGCGGGAGGGGCCAAGGCTGCCCTTTCGCACACAGGGAGTCTGGCTGGCGATGACCGCGTTTTCGACGCCGCTTTCAAGCGGGCAGGGGTCATACGAGTCAATGAGATCGGGGAGCTGTTTGACAATGCAAAGACGCTTTCTATGCAAAGACTTCCCCATGGCAACAAGCTGGCAATAGTTACCAATGCCGGTGGTCCGGGTGTGATCGCAACCGATTTTCTGTTGACGAACAACGGTCAGCTGGCAACTCTTTCTGAGGACACCATCAAGAAGCTGAATGAATGCCTCCCGCCGGCATGGAGCGGATCAAATCCAGTTGACGTTCTCGGTGATGCGCCTCCAAAGCGCTACAAGGACGCAGTTGGTCTTTGTATCGGGGATGAAGGCGTTGATGCCACTCTTGTCATCCTGACTCCTCAAGGGGTGACGGATCCCACTGGGGTAGCAAAGGAGGTCGTAACCCTGCCTCGGAGCAAGACGATCCTCGCGTCATGGATGGGCGAAGATGCGGTAAGAGAGGGCCGAGAGATTCTGGAAAAAGGAAACATACCAGTCTACAGAACGCCAGAGGATGCCGAGAAATGCTTCATGGCAATGCACCAGTACTCGATGAACCTGGAACTGCTATACCAGACACCCGCTTCCATACCAAGCAAGTTCGTGCCGAAGACCAAGGAGAATAAGAAGCTGATCGGCGACGCTATGAAGGCTGGCAGGTTCGTTCTCACAGAGAATGAATCCAAGATGATTCTTTCGAATTACGGGATTCCGATCAACAGGAATTTCGTGGCGACAACGGCGGCCGAAGCTGAGAGGGAGGCGTCGGACATCGGATTCCCGGTTGCAATGAAGATCGTTTCCCCCGACATCATGCATAAGACGGATGTCGGTGGAGTCAAGTTGAACGTGGGATCTGCCGTGGATGCCAAAAATGCCTTCGACGACATACTTGCTTCCGTTAAGCAGAGAAAGCCGAACGCAAGAATCGAAGGAGTCCTCATCGAGAAGATGCAGAACAAGAAATACGAACTCCTCATCGGCTCCAAGAAAGACCCTATCTTTGGGCCAGTGATTGTTTTCGGAATGGGTGGGGTGGCCGTCGAAGTATTCAACGACACAAACGTCGGGTTGCCTCCACTGAATATGGCTCTGGCCATGAGGATAATTGAGGATACGAAGATCTTCAAGCTGCTGAAGGGCTACCGTGGAATGAAAGGTGTCGATATCTCCGCCATTCAGTTCCTTCTGTACAAATTCGCCTACCTTGTGATGGACTTCCCGGAGATCAAGGAGGTCGACATTAACCCGTTTGCCGTTGATGAGGAGGGCGGAGTCGTTCTCGATGCAAAGATCGTTCTGGACGAAACCCTTCTTGGAAAGACCATCAAGTCCTATTCTCACATGGTGATATCCCCCTATCCCAAGGAATACGAGACAGAATTCATCATGACTGATGGCACAAAGGTAGTGCTCAGGCCAATCAGGCCCGAGGACGAACCGATAGAGTCTGAAATGCTCGCCGGTCTTTCTGAAAGGACCAGCCGGCTCAGATTCTTCCAGCCTTTGAAGGATATCACGCATGAGCTCGTAATAAGGTACACTCAGATCGATTACGATAGGGAGATGGCGATCGTTGCGATGGTCAACGAGGGTGGCAAGGAAAAGATGGCAGGCGTTGTCAGGTTCATCGCGGATCCGTACAACGAAAGCGCAGAATTCGCCATCCTTGTAGCTGATGCATGGCAGAACCGGGGGCTTGGCAACAAATTGACTGACTACGTCCTAGAAATTGCCAAGAACAAGGGAGTAAAAAGGGTGTACGCGGAGATAGTGTACTCCAATGGAGTAATGACCCACTTGCTGGAGACCAGAGGTTTCACCATCACCAAGGATGAGGACAACGTGCATGCTGAAAAAGTGATCAAATCCAATTGCCACGCCGAGAGGGGTTCTAAAAAATAACCTTTGTCTGCTTGGAACGGCGGATGACCCCTGAGTGCAATATTTCGTTCCTCTCGCAGACTGTGCCTTAAGAGCCGCCACTGCTTTTTATGACCCATTCATGATACACTTTCATGGGCTACGTTGCGAGCGATACTTGGGAAGGGGTGAGGGGACTAGTAAGAGATCGATGCAATGGATGCCCCAGGGATCAATCGAAGATCCCTCTCATCTTCGCAAGAACCAGGTCACAGGCCATCGTCGATTTCCTCATCCTAGCCCAAGAACCAGGATATTGGCTCCGGCAATTGGGAAATCCTGAGGCAGCAGAACGGAGACTTGCAACAATCTGCAAGGAGTCCAAGCCGGCCAGCGAAGAGTGCAAGAAGGCCAATCCGCTGAGCAAGGTCATCCAGATCTTTGGCAATTTTGATCCGTCTGGCGAGCGTGTCTATTTGACTCATGCTTTGAAGTGCATCCCTTCCGTTAGCAACCGGGATGTCAACAAGGAATGGCGGAAGGCGGCAACGAAATGTAAGGAAAATTTTATCGAAGAAATGAGGTCGCTGGGCAAAGGCGAGCTCAATATCCTCGCCTTCGGCAAATTCGCGTTGGAGATGTGCCTTCACGTCTTCGAAGGGCAGGACATCGACCAGGATCTCAGCATAAGCGAGTTCATCCAATCATCCAGATTGCCGATTTCATACAGATATAAGTTCAAGGATGGAACAGTGAAGAACATCAACCTTTTCGTTTTCACCAATCCGTCGAGTGAGATCGTCAAGATAAGGAAGACGGGTGGCAAGCTGACGGCGGAGGAGATCCAAGACCTCGAGACAACGCGTATTCGAGAAATCCTGAAGACCAAGAAATAGTATGATTGACTCCTATGGCTGATCGCAAGAGGGGAGCAGAATCATATTGGTGCATAGGGTGCGATTTGACCCACGGACCACTAGGGATAGGATCCTAAGTCTTGGTTAATATATATGTATAAGAATATAAATTTGGACTCGGAATCTTCTTTCCTATGGCACT
>PNBI01000075.1 GCA_003135935.1 Methanomassiliicoccaceae archaeon | reverse complement strand
AAGGACTCGTTGATTATCTCCATATACTTCTCCTGCTCCTTCAGCTTCTCTTTGAAGTACTCACCGGTCGAAAGGCCGGTGGGGAGAAGTCGGTTGATGATCAGAGCCTCGACGGTCAGGTTGTACAAGCAAAGGTAGGTGAATGCGCGTTTGGTCTCGCTGATCACCATCCTCTCCGGGTTGACCACCAACCGGACCGAGGTCTGGTTCGGGTCGAGGAGGATTTCCTTCACTTCCATCAGGCGCTCCCGGATCTTGTTCATGTCATTCAGGAAATCCTCTGAAGGGAGTGGGGTGTTCATCACCCTCCCGACCGTGAACCGTGCCAGCTTGATCATGTTCCTGACGACCTTGTATAGCCGGTCTAGGTACCAATCGGATATGTCAGGAAAGGAAAGCAGCCGGAGCGTTTCCCCGGTCGGGGCGGTATCGACTATGACCACGTCGTACTTGCCGGAGCGTTTGTAATCCCAAATGTAGAACAGCGCGCTGATGAGCTCCATTCCCGGCCAGACTGTCATCTCTTTGATCGAGATGTCTTCCATCCCTTGCGAGGCAAAGAAATCTGCCAGGTACTTGTTGATCTCCTTCCAACGGTTCTCCATCTCGTAAAGCACGTCGATCTCGATGGCGTCGAGGTTGGGAGCGACCCTCTTGACCTTGCCAGAGAGGGGAATCTCCAAGGAATCTGCGAGCGAATGGGCTTGGTCTGTGCTGATTACGCAGGTCTTATGTCCGAGAGCAGCAGAGCGCAGGGCCGTGGCGGCGGCCACCGAGGTCTTGCCGACCCCGCCCTTGCCAGTATAAATGATGACCCTTATGGTAGCACCAGCATTGGATGACGCAGCTCCTGCTACTAAAAGCATGCGAACGTGTTCTGGAGATCTAGAAATGCTTGAGAATGGTGGGAGATTAAGAAGTTTTCAAGGCAGAGGAGTGCCGGGGATGGGGTTCGAACCCATGACCTTCGGATTTCCCTGGAGAGGTCTTTTCACCTAACACCCTATGAGTCCGACGCTCCACCAGGCTGAGCCACCCCGGCGTAGTTGATGTTCACTTCTCGTCGGATTCCTTGGTTTCCTCTTCCTCGGTCTCGAGTACCTCTTCCTCGGCCTTGAGCTCCTCGCTCTCTTCGGCCTCGGTGGCCTCGACCTGTGGAGCAGCTTCAACCGGGGCTGCCGGCTTCTCGGCGGGCTGCTCGATTATCGACTGCTGCTGTGAGGCTACGTTACCCATCTCGAGTACCTCGGTCTTGCGTATCTCCACGCGCTTGATCGGGACGATGACCTTCGAAACGCTGGACAGCCTCCGGGCCAGATCCCCAGATATGACGGACTTCACCAGATCGGAGATGGTCATATCGGCCGCCAGCTTCTGCGTCTCAATGGTCATAATATTGCGCACCGCGGTCTCCTGCGAGGCCTGGATGCGCTGGTCGGTTATGCTCATCGGCTTGATGCGGACCTTGTAGCCATCCTTGGTATTGACGTCGATCACGTGATCTGTCTTCGTCTTCTTGCGGCGGGTCAGCCTGCGGATGTAGTCGCTGGTCAGATCCTGTCCGATGAAGATAGTGTGAGCCTCGAACCCGCGGACATCGTTCACGCGGAATTTGAGTTTTACATGCATCTTTGAGAAATCGCCGGTCAGGTCGTTTACCGTAACCTCGGTCATACGACCGATGAGGCTTGAGGGGTCAGCGCTCGGCGTCTCGCCCAGCTGGACCTGGTTGAACATCATCGGAGCGTGGATCTTGTACCACTCCTTCGCCTTCCATCGGTCCTTGACCTTCCTTGCTGCGGCTTTTGGCACCGCTTTCTTCTTCTCAGCCAAATCAATAGCCTCCCCTTTTCAGGCAGTTTCCGAAATGGTTACGCCTATTAAAGCTTTACCAGCGACATTATTGCGCAGAACTAATTTTTTCTACCCATCTGGTCGATCGTTCTTAGATACCCCACCAAGAACTCGAGGGCACCAGCCATCAACAATCGCAGCATGTTCGGTTGCCTTTTGATCCCTCGGTTCGAGGCGAGCATCTTACCCAGAATACGGAGATCATCAATAATGTCCAGATTATACCCACCGTCGAAATTGAAATAATTAAGATCCATATCCAGATTGATGGTGCTCAGGTCAGATTTTCCTTGGATCACCTGGATATACTCTACCTGCTCTCGTGTGGTCTTTAGGATCCAGCTTGTAATGGCCACTCCATTATTCAACACTGTGAGCTGCACCGTTTGATTGCCAAGGATCCTTAGCAACAATGCCATGTCAATGATATTGTGTACCCCTACCTCCCTCGTGTATATCTCCACACCAGGATCTGCCGATGCTTCGATGACCGACAGGACGTGTTTTCCTAGGTTCTTATTCTGAAGCTGTGAACCCATTTTCAGCGAGAAATTCAGTTCCTGCATCTTGTCACTGATGAAGTTCGCAAGGGTCTTTTTGGGCGAATGCCTGATAAGATGCATCCGTTCTTTTTCAAGGAATGTGTCCACCGTCCAGAATCTGGCCATACAAATGGAGGCCAGCTCTTCGACCCGTCCGCTAGAGATGTTTCTTGACTTGAATACCGAGTGCATTTCATCATAGCGATTCCAGTCAGTCTCAAATATCAGTCCTTGGGCATTCAGATCCTCATAGAATCGTGTGCCGGGAAAAGGCGTTGCAACGCCAAAGGCTGCGCTCGTAAGTCCTATCTTCTTGGCATAAGTTGGGAATTTCATTATCTGGTCTTCGTTCTGATCTGGGAGACCTATGACAAAAGTCCCGCCTGCATTTCCGCCCCATCTTTTAATGTTGTTGACCGCTTGGATGTGCACGTCTGTGTTCAAGCCCTTGGATACGGACTTAATGTCCTTCATATTCGGGCTCTCTATTCCCATCTCGAAACCCACTATCCCCACGGCAATCATTTTCCGAACGATGTCAGGATGCTTCTCAACCGAATCGGCTCTCACTTTAACGCCGAAGCGTATGTCAAGCTCATGCGGCGCTAGGAGATCGCAAAGCCTTTCCACTAGCTCCGGCCTCCCCAGGAAATGCGGGTCGGTGATGTCTATGCTGAGAGGTTTATTACCGTGGAATGAGACCACTTCCAATATCTCCTCCATCACTTTCTCGGGAGAACGGAAGCGCTGGTGACCTTTGCTCATGGTTGGTTCGCAGCAGAAAGTGCATCTGCCAAAACAACCTCTAGATGTCGTCAAGACGTCGTACTCCCGGTCTCGCAACAGCCTTGTCCCATAGGCATGCATCCTAAGGTGCCGGGCAGGAAAAGGTAGGCTATCCAGATCCTCAATGAACTCTCGATCGGGGTTGTGAATTGTTTGCCCATTCTCTCTATACGAAACGCCACGCACCCCTTGGGCTCCGCCTTTCTCGACGAGCTCTCGCATGGTGATCTCCCCTTCGCCACGCACCACAAAGTCCACCTGGGGCTGCAATAAGAGCTCATCTGGTATGGCCGTGGGATGATATCCACCCAAAACGGTCATGGCTCCTTTGTTCTTGGCCAACCGAGCGATTTCAAGGCCTTCGCTATGCTCCGTGGCTGACATTGTTATGCCCACAAGGTCAGGGTTCAAGGCTATCAAGGACTCCTTGACAACCTCTTCGAAAGGCTTGCGCTCCATCTCAAGGTCCAAGATAGTCACGGTATCGACGATATTCTCTATCGTCGCAGCAAGGTATTCAAGCGCGGTAGGAATCAGGTCGAACGCATAGGAGAGGCCATGCCTGCCAGAAGGTTTTATCAAGAGGACTCTTTTGAATGACACACATCACCTATCTTGCTCGAACGGCGCGACCGTTATTAATAGCATCCTAATTGATTGGACCGGATGCTCCGACGACTCCAATACCGATATGCATAGAATGAAAATGGAAATGCGATGCTCAAATGTTCCTTACCTCTTTTAGCAAGCGCTCCATCGAGACCTTGGTGACCTCTGTCATTTCCGCTGACTGCTGTCGCAGTCGTTCCTCCAACTCAGAGACCGAGCCAATGGTGTCGAGGAACAGCGCGATGTAGGCCGAGGTACCGACGATCTGCAGCATCACGGCCTTGTCGCTCGGCTTCAGCTCTCGTTCCTCACGAGCCGCTTCCAGATTGAGGAAGGGGCGCAGATCGTCTGGAATCTCTCGCACCTGGTAGACNNTGTACATTGCCTTGCCTCAGAGCTTGAACTTCACTTCGTGCGCCTCAAGCCCCAATTGCTCTCTGGGCAGGCCGAACGCCATACCATACAGCTGGGACAGGTGGACAACGGGTATGTCGAAGCCAGGCAGGTCCCTCTGAGACCGATCGTACTGCAGGTGGCAGAACGGGCAGACGTCGATGATCATCTGAGCCCCGACCTTCTTGACGTTCTTCAGCTTCTCCTCGGTCATCTTCAATGCCGTTCCAGAGCTGCGCGAACGGACACCGCCCCCGGCGCCGCAGCACATGATCTTGTCCTTGTAGTTCACCGACTTGGCACCGGTGACCTCGACTAATTCGTCCAGGAGCCTCGGCCTCTCCGGATCGTCAAGGTGCTTTATGCGAGAGGGCTTGATGAAGTGGCAGCCGTAATGGACCGCGACCTTGTAATCCAGCGGGTTCTTTACGAATTTCTTGATCGTCTCTGTCCCTATGTCCAGATAGAGCACTTCCGCGAAGTGGCGGACCTTGATCTTGCCATTGTACTTCATGCCCACCTTGGCCAATATCTGGTTGACCTCCTTGAGCTTCTCCGGGTCGTGCTGCAGCACATGGTTAGCCTCGAACAATGAGCCGAAGCAACCGTTGCAGATGGTCATGATATCGACGCCCTGCTTCTCCGCGAGGGCGAGGTTCCTCGCCGCCAGCGCGAGCCAGGTGTTCTGATCGAATGATCGGATGACACCCGGAGCTGGGCAGCAGCCTGCCCCCTGGAGCTCGACCAGTTCGACGCCCATGGTCTTGAATACCTCTCGGGTGGCTTTCTCGATACCTGGGTAACGGTATGGGGCGACGCATCCTAGGAATAGCGCGTATTTGCCGGGCATTTACTTTTTCCCTCCCTTCATCAAACTGTCGAATCCGCACGCTTCCATTACCTTCCTGAAGTCCGCCATTGCTTTCTGGTCGGACACCGTGGTCGGAGGCTCGGCCGGTAGCCCCATGTCCGCTCGGACCTTCTTCATCGTGTCTGGGAATGGAACGGTTGAGCCGATGGCCATCATGTTCTCTCCGATCTTCTTGTGCTGGTCGGACATGAAGCCTTCCTTGGCGGCTATGTTCCTCATAATGAATATCAAATCGGTGATCTCAACGTTCCTGGGGCAACGTTCCACGCACTGGTAGCAGGTGGTGCAGAGCCACAATTCCTCTGTGGGCAGCACCTCATCTTTCAGGCCTAGCTGGCCTCTCCTCACGAGCTGCCTGGTCCTGAATGCCGTCAATCGCCCGGAAGGACAGCTGGCCGTGCAGGTTCCGCACTGGTAGCAGAGCATCAATGTGTCTCCCCCGCCCGCCTTGTTCGGTCCTCCGGCAATGATTTCCCTTGTGAATGCTGGATTGGGCTCAACGATCTTCGCCAATGAATTCACCTTGAGCCATTGAAAGTGGCCGTCTTATATAAACCCATAATGCGATTTTGCATTAGTATTACCTAAATAGGTCATACTCAGATGTCCAGTCGCTCCTTCTTGAGCTCCCTTACCAACCATGAAATCGATTCCTTCTCAGCCCGAAAGAGCGCCAGTATTCTATAGGCTAGGAGATTTGGGTCGGTCGCGCTGCTCAGCTTGAGCCCTTTCTTCAAGGCCAAGCTCTCGGGGACGAAGCAGCTCTTGTTGGACCGCAACAAGGAGGGCAGATAGCGAGATGTGCCATCAATGGAATATTCCAGTGCAAGAGAATCGAGATGGCGAAAGCCGATCCTCTGCGCTCCGTACCGATACCTCACATACGAAGCGCCTTTGTCCAGATGGATGAAGCGGTCCTCCGCGATGTCCTCGATCTGGGCGTTCTCGACATCATAGGCGTACAAAGGGTCATCGAGCAGCACCAGGTCCATCAGCCCCGCCTCGAAATCCTTCATGTTGCGCTCATCGTCCGCGATGATCAGGTCATACTTCGCCTCGCCGTCCAAGCGTGAGAGGACCGACAGTAGAAGGTCCTCTGTAAGAATCGTTCCGCCGACCACCGTGGCACCTGTATCCTTCATTCTCGCGAGGAGAGCAGAGTATTCCAGGGCAATCTGTTTCCCCTGCTCCGAAAGAATCGTTCCCTGCGCTGATGTCTTCAGAAGCTTGACACCAACCTTGGCCTCCATTTGTGCCAGGTAGCGATGAACCACCGGTGTCGTAAGCCCGAGCCTCTGCCCCGCCTTTCTTTGGCTTCCTTCCTGATGCACGGCAAGAAGAACATCAAGCTGATGAGGGGTCAGCCCAGCGCCATTTACCCTTAAGGATACAACAGGTTTGAGGATCACGCTATGGCATCATCCTCCTCACTATTTCAAACTCGCTTGCTTTTCGGTCCTTTTCTTGCTTTGAAGTAGTTCTCCAATTTGATCCAGTAAGACTCTTTCCAACCCTCGGCGTAATCGTCCGTTTGTTCATCTGGGACCAAGGAATGCACCATCGTCAGCTTCGTTCCTCCAACCGCCTTTTTCAAAGTGATGGTCAGAATGGATGGAGGCGCGTTTTCTGGCCATTCACTGGTCGTCCATTCCTGCACGATCTTCTTTCCTGGTTCAAGCTCCAGGCTCTTTGCGGAGATATACCCTCCATAAGCATGGAATTCCTCGCCTACTTCGGAGCCGCCAGACGCTTCCTCACCGGTGAACTCGGCATGCTTGGCGGGGTCCATGAACGCATCGTACACGTCCTCAGGGTCCGCAGGAATAGCCCATGTCTGTCGAATCGTCCTGGTCTTCACTTCAGTCACCGGGCGGAATTACCAAGCAAGCTCTAATGAAGGTTGTGCTCGATGAGCCCACTTCACGACCAAAAATCTAATTCTCGGAAGGGATTGCTCGAAAGGGAAACGGAGAGGGTAAGATGGAGACTGAGAAACGGTATAGACGAACGGTCCTTTGGATCGCCTGTATCGGATCGCTGATGGCACCTCTTGACAGCACAATCGTTAGCGTCTCCATTCCCACCATAGCGACCAGTTTGAACATGGATTATGCCTCGATCATATGGGTCCCCACTGGATACTTGGTGGCCCTTGCGGTCCTCATCCTTAGCATGGGCCGCCTCTCCGACATCCGAGGAAGGAAGCCGATCTTCATCTCTGGATTCGTCATCTTCGTGGTCGGATCGTTCCTCTGCAGCATCGCCCAGAACGGGGCCGAGCTAATCGCCTTCCGCATAATGCAAGGCGTGGGTGCAGCCTGCTTCGGCGCTACTGCCACCGCAATCGTGACAGACATATTCCCTAGGAACGAGCGAGGCAAGGCATTGGGGATAAATGCCATGGCGGTCTACATCGGCCTATCCGCTGGCCCTCCGCTGGGAGGCTTCCTGACACAAGCCTTCGGTTGGCCATCGATCTTCTACATCAACATACCAATTGGCATCCTGGTCATTCTGCTGGCGACCTTCAAAATGAAGGAGAGCATGCTCGCACCTAAGAAGGAGAGGTTCGATCTCCTCGGCCTGCTTACCTTCTCAATTGGCCTGATCGCGCTGCTGGTGGCATTGACGGTCGGCGACATGATGGGTTGGACCAGCTTGCCGATAATCGGGCTTTTCATGATAGCCATCATCTTCTTGGCCGTCTTTTACCTGATCGAGAAGCGCCTGGGATGCCGAGCTATGCTTGACATTACCTTGATCATGAAGAATCGGCTCTTTGCTTCCGCCAACATCACAGCATTGTTGAACTATACTGCATTCTTTGGCGTGAGCTTCCTGATATCCTTCTATCTACAGAAGGTGCTAGGACTCAACGTCCTCGATGCCGGCCTGATCCTTCTGATAATGCCTGTTACCATGGCTATCCTATCGCCCTTCAGTGGACGCGCTTCCGATCGCATCGGCTCCAAAGCGCTCTCTTCGGTCGGCATGGTGCTTGTGGGAATAGGATTGCTCTGGATGAGCACTCTCACAGTCACTTCAAACACGATATTCGTCAGCATCGGTCTATTCATCATCGGCCTGGGAATGGGGATCTTCGCCTCGCCCAACACCAGCGCGGTGATGGGCTCGGTGAAGCGCAGCCAATTGGGTGTCGCCTCAGGTACCTTGGCGACCATGAGGTTCGTGGGGCAGGCTTCAAGCTTGGCGATAATGGGGGCGATTGTCTCTACGATCGCTGGAACTGGAGTGATCAGTTCGCTATTCATCGGCATCGCGCCGACGTCGGTCGTATCCCAGGAATTCGTCACCGGGATGAGCTACGCATTCATCGTCTCGGCGATAATCGCCTTCATCGGAGCGGGAACGTCCTTGATGAGAGGCTCGTTCCGAGCGGACCACGTGAGTCCAGATGAGGTGGTTTGATCAGGCCAAACGAATCTGCCCCACATCGTTAGTACGGTTTGCTTGCTCCAAAATGGTTTTATGCCGTTCCGACCTCCTGCCTCCGAAATGAAGAAGAGCGATTACCTTGTGATCGGAATCGGCAGCCCGTACATCACCGATGACGCCATCGGCATCAGGGTGGTCGAGAGCATCATCAAGATGGATCTTCCGAACGTCGATGCAGAAGAGGCGAGCGTGAGCGGGCTGGACATGATCGAGAAGATGCTCGATTACAAGCGCGTGGTGGTTGTTGATTCGATCATTTCCGGGAAATCAGATCCCGGTTCTGTTCTTGTCTTGACACCGGAGGATTTCGCCCATACTGTCCATGGCACCAATCCCCATGAGACCAATATCGCTACCGCATTGGAGCTTGGGAGGAGGCTCGAGCCTGAGCGATTCCCCAAGGAGGTCTTCTTCGTCGCCGTGGAGGCTTTGAATGTGACAGACATCAGCGAAGAGATGACACCGCCTGTGAGAGCGGCGCTTCCGTTGGCCGTCCAGACCGTCCTCAGATTGCTTTCGTGACCTAGAAGTCCAAGTCGGCGATATCCTTCGCGATCTTGCTCCCTTCCCGCTTGGAAGCATGCAGCGCGATGCACAATTTGCTTCGGTCCAGCAGCTTTTCCGCGACCCTCGATATGTCCTCTTCGCTGACCTCCTCAATCCGCGCCAGGACCTCGTCCGATGATAATGCTTTGCCAGTCTGAGCGAACGTCTGACCAATGAAGTACATGCGGTTCTCGGCCGATTCCATTCTACGTACGATCATACCCTTGAGCCAATGCTTAGCTCGAGCAAGCTCACCATCCTCAAGGCCATCCTTCTTGAAGGAACCAAGTTCTGTTGAGATGATCCTCATGACTTGTTCGGCGTTCTTCGCGGTGGTCGAGAAGAAGATGCCCGCCACGCCCGTATCTGTGTATGGTTGGGTCTGCGCATAAATCGAGTAGACCAGTCCGCTCTCCTCCCTCACCTTCTGGTACAATCGAGAAGAAGTTCCGGCAGCAAGCATGGTCCCGACCATCGTGTACGCGTATCGGTCAGGGTGGGAGGCGTTCACCGCTGGCAATCCCATAGCGACGTACGCCTGCTCGCCGGTCCGGGGGAATAGCTCGATGCCTGCATGGTAGGTTGGCGCTTTCCTCTTGGCCAATCTTTTCCCCGTGCTCAAGCCGTCGAAATTCTCCGAGGCCCATCGGACGACGTGCTCCGGGTCCACGTTCCCCGCCGCCACCACTGACAGGTGCGGCGGCCGATAGAAGTCGTGGAAAAAGCCACGTATGTTCGATTGGGTCATGCCGGTGACCTCCCTTATCGTGCCTCCTTCGGAATTCGCCATCGGATTCCCTTTCCAGACCGCTCGGATAAGGAGCTCATGGATGTAACTCTCTGGATCGTCCTCCGACATCTTGATCTCCTGGGTCACCACCTTCTTCTCGGTCTTGATGTCGTTCTTCTCGATCGAAGGACGGCAGACCATCTCTGCCAGCAGTGACTCCGCAGTGGGGAGAGTCTCATCGATCGTCGAAATGTAGTATGAGGTCAGTTCCTTGGAGGTGTATCCGTTCATCTCCCCTCCCGCCGCCTCGATCTGCTGCGACATCTCCTTGGAGCTCCGGACCTCGGTGCCCTTGAACAGAAGATGCTCAAGCAGATGCGCTATGCCGTTCTTGCCAGATGGCTCGTCGCGCGAGCCGACGCTCATATTGACCGCTAATGCGGCGGAGTGCGACCAACGCAACCTGTCAACGATCACTGCGATGCCTTCGGGAGTATGCTGCAATTCAAGCTCCTCGACCTTCGCGCTCTTCTTCGGCCTCATGCGTCTGCTAGAGGGAACTTACTCCGATTTAATCCTGCGCTACAAACCTTTGCAATGAATCAAGCCAGATTGGTCAATGCATAAAATTTTAAAACACCGCCAACCATTAAGTAGGGTCGCCCGCAATAATCGTCCCGGAGAGACAGATGGCAAGTGAGATGTTCATCCACGAATACTCGCATCAGGAGCTCAGCCAGGCAATGGCTATCATCGGTTTTCCCAGCGTTGGACTAGTCAGCTCGATCGCAGCCAACTTCATCGCGCGAACCATGAAGCTCGAACTAATCGCTGCGGTAATCTGCGATGAATTCCCTCCCTACACGATAATTCATGATGGGATTGTCGCGCCACCAGTGCGGATCTATGCCGGCAAGAGGACCTGCAACGAGAAAGGCGAGAGCTGCGAACAGCTAGTGCTTATCACAGCAGAGTTCATGCCAGCACCGAACCTGTTGAGACCATTGGTTCAGCTATTACTGGATTGGTGCAAGAAGAACGATGTCAGCAAGATCGTCGCCCTGGAAGGCATCAACGTCGGAGAGAACCCAGAGCAGAAGGAAATCATGGCAGTGGCGACTGGCGAGAAATGCCGCTCCATGCTCGAGACCTATAGCATCAAGGAGATGAAGGAAGGCATGGTCACAGGAACCTCTGGCGTCATGCTTTATGAAGGCGATCGCCTGGGACGCAATGTCATCTGCTTGCTTGGTCCGGCCCGATCGGAATACCCTGATGCCCGTGGCGCCGCCAGAATGCTGGAATACGTCACGAAGATGATACCTGAGCTCAAGCTGGACCTCGACCCGCTCTTCAAGGAGGCAGAGCAGATGGAGAAAGGGATGAAGACCACGATGGAGAACGTCCGTCAAGCGGCCAAGCATGGCGACGAATCACTGCTGTACGGCTGATAAGATTGCAGGGGAAGATCGCCTCCCGCCAGCACTAAATAGGCTGCGGGCGATACTTGCCACTTAAATGGAGAAGAGAAAATTCATCCGCAAGGTTTGCTTGCTTGGCGACGGCGGGGTGGGCAAGACGTCGCTAGTTCGCAGGTATGTGGAGGACGTCTTCAGCGATAGTTACATCGTAAGCTTCGGGACAAAGGTCAGCAAGAAGGTGATTGACCTGGGCGAGGTCGAACTGACCCTAATGATCTGGGATATCCTGGGGCAGAAGGGCGACGACGCCCTGCACGCCGCTTATTATCGGGGAGCGAATGGCGCAATTTTGGTCGGCGATCTGACCCGCCCCGAGACCATGAGACATTTGGTAAAATGGAAGGACGATTTCCTGAAGGTATGCCCTGGCGCAACGTTTGTCGCCGCTTCCAACAAATCCGATCTGGAGAGCACACTACAAGCCCCCGACCTTGAGGAGATCGTCGGTGCATTGGGCATAGAGTTGCGAAGGACCAGCGCCAGGACCGGGGAAGGAGTGGAGGAGCTGTTCATGTCGCTTGGCAAAGGTATCATGGAGAGGAGCAAATGAATGAAATCGGCAACCCATTCTTCATCATGCCCGGGTCGGCATTGCTGGACCTGCGAGAGGAGCTCGAACTGATCGAAGACAAAGGAGCGAGCGAAACACTGGAGCGATACGGCTACCGGGCCGGCGTCGGCCTGATCAAGACATTGAAGATCAAAGCGGACGACATGAATCAGCTTGCCGACATGCTTCCGCAGATCTGGATGGAAACAGGACTAAGCCGGATCAACCTGTTGGAGATCAGCGAGAAGGAGATCAGGGCAGGGTTCGAGGAGAGCCTGGAGGCAGCGCACGGAAGGAGATGCGACTTCACCCGCGGCTACCTGGCTGGCATCACCTCGACCTTGACAGGTCGGCGTTTCGAAGCGACCGAGATCGAGTGCACCTCGACGGGCGCGAAGCAATGCGTACATGTGCTCCACCCGGCAGAGGAAGTGCCTGTGCCGCAGCCACTGGAGGGCAAACCGAAGAACGATCTGGAGAGAGGGTATTGCTACCTCATCGAGTCCGAAGACCCCTACGCTGGCTTCGATGTGTTCGTCGACCACATCGAGCATGGCGCACATGGGATGTACATCGCGCGCGAATACCCGGAGAAGCTCATGAAGAGGTTCGAGTTGCGCTCAGGACCATTCATCTGGCTATCCTATGAGCGCGATATCAAGTACGCCCGAGAACCGACCAATATTCCGCTGATCTATTCCGAGGTCAAGAACTTCCTGGACAATGCCAAAGGCGGGATACTGCTGATCAGCGGCTTGGAGTACCTGATAACCCAGAACAACTTCATCAAGGTGCTGAAGTTCATCCAACTCCTGAACGAGAACGTGGCGATAAAGGACGCATTGCTGTTGCTGCCGGTCAGCCCTCAAGCGCTAAATCTCAGCGATATCAAGATATTGGAGCGAGAGCTTCGAGTAATGAAGGCCTGAGCAGGATCGTACTCCAGAACGGGAGATAACCTTAATAGCCGACATTTATTTACTTCCGCACCATGAACCTAGTCCCCAAGAAGTTTTTCATAACGTCTGGGTGCGCTGTGAGCAAGGTCTCCGACCTCAACGCTTTCGATACAGCGTTGATGATGGCTAAGATCGGCGAACAGAACCTGGTGTCCGTTTCCTCGGTCCTTCCGGTCGGTGCCAAGCAGGTGGCGGCGCGCGACCTTCCCATGGGAGAGATCACTCATTGCGTTCTTGCTCAGATGAGGGGGGGCGAGGGAGAGATGATCTCCGCCGGCATCGCCTACGCATTCCGCAAGGATGGTAAGGGCGGGTACGTCGCCGAGGGTCATATGCACGGAACGAAGAAGGCCTTGAAAGAGGTCCTGGAATGGAAGATGAGCGAGATGGCGAAGCTCCGTGGCATCGAGCTGCGGACCATCCATTACGCCATTGAGGAAGTCTCTGTCCCGATGGACCATTATGGCGCTTGCATCGGGGCTTGCGTGTTCGTCGAGTACTGATGTTCGGGGTCGTGGTCTGTCCCAAATGCCATCGAGCCCGAGGAGCGGACCTGTCGAACCAGACGACCAGATGTGCGCATTGCAGCCATATCATCGATCTGTCCAAAGCAAGGGTATATGCCAGGACCGACTCGAAGGAAAAACTGCCAGAGGCGGTCCGCCGCATGACCGAGAAGCTCGCGGTCAACATCGAGGATTATCCAGCAGAGAGAAAGCGGCCTTTGGCGCGGGCGTCCGAGCAAACAAAGAAGCCGAAGAAGGCCGACGCTTTGAACCTGGAGGAGCTCCGTTCCCTGGCCACGGATTTGAACCGAGGCAAGGAGTATTTTGATTCGAAGGATGTGCAGCTCTCGCTAAAATTGGAGAGAGATGAAGACGTGCAGCGGCTCATCGACAAGATGCTGGACCGAGGTGTCATTTTCCAGCCGCAGGCGGGGCGATTCAGGATCGTTTGACCAGCGTCAGTTCCATATCGACCAGGTCCTCGATGCAGAATTGCAGGAGGCTATCGATCCTGATCTTCTCCACCGACTCAGAATAGACTATCGAGTGGAACTCCTCGGTGTATTCCGGGCCTTCTCCGGCGGAGTAGCTGGAAGGCTCGTATGCGCAATTGAACGAGTAATAATAATCGAAGAGATGCTCGCCGTTGCCATCGTCCGTGAATTCCGCGAAGCGGTTCGGATTCCAGATCATGAAGTCGCGGTTCACTGTATCAATGGCGACCTTCTCCCCACCCCCAGTCTTTAATGGGACATAGGTCTGCACCCAGCCATGCCCGACCCATTCGTGCGCGGTGGTGTCATACAACGCACCAAGCTGCAGCCAGGCCGGGACGCCTGACGCCCTGGCCAGAGCGCAGAACAGTATCGCCTGGTCATCGCAGTCCCCCACCATCGACTGCAAGGTCTGCACGCTGCTCGATGGGTCTGCCAATTCACTTTCGCTCGGATATCTGACGTGAGCAACCATCCAGCTATTGATGGCCGATAGTATCGAATAGACGTTCGTTTCGCCTTTCACGATGTTGTTGGCGGTCGATTGGACGATTGGGTCGTTAACGATTATCTTCCACTCGTCCTTGAGGTACTGATCGGTCAAGCTATGCGGCAGGTCCGTCACATTGGCCGATAATGAACTGTCCAGGTGCCACACCACCGCCTCGATGCGCATCTGGTAGACCATCCTCACAGTTAGAGATTCGTTGCCTGTAAGACCGCCATGGTACCAAACCGCCCAATCGACGCCATACCTTGGTCCTAAGGAGGAAGGCTCAGGGTAATAGCTGATATTCTGGACGCTCTGCATATGATTCCCCGATTCGTTGAAATCAGGGATCACTGGAGCATCCAAAGTGAAATTGATTATGGTGCCGCCATTCGCGCTGACGACGATGTCGCGCTCCACCTCGAAGGTGACGGACGCGGGCACTTTCTTCTGGAACGGGGAGGTGATGAGATCGAACAAGGCCGATTGTACCATTGGAGTGAGGAGGAGGGCTAGGACAAGGACGATCGCGACAATGGCGACCAAAGCCCCCGCGGTTTTACGGCTTGGGAACGTGGACACTGCCCCTTCACACAACCTAGTGCTTATTCAACCTATCGACTTTTTCTTCTCGAAGCGCTCGACCGCCTTGCTTATTATGTCGGGAAGCACGCGGTAGTGGACGTGCCAGTACGAATAGATCACGACGATCGTCGCCGCAATCAGTGCCAGATAATTGAACGGCACTGACAAAGGCAGATAGAACCCGATCATGAGCATATTGAACGCCAGATGGTAGAGGACCGCCTGCGAGAAGTAGGAGAACGGCATCGACTTGGCCACTCCCACCCCGATTATGGCGCCGTTGGAGCCGTGCAATAGGCAGAATTGGACCGCGATGATCACTAGGATGACCGCATTGAACAGCGCGATCGGAGCGTCGCCGAAGCTAAGTACAGGTAACGATTGGAACACCGCTCCGAACCCCATTGCTCCCCCGACCCCTAGTCCTATCGTCAGCCCATAGAAGGGCGTATCGAGCTTGCCACGGAAGCGGCGAAGGTTGAGGAGCACCAGCTTGACCATCTCCTCCAGGACGGCGAAGAGGAGAGCGAACAGCAAGAATGCCATATCGAACGAGGACTGGACGGCATAGACCGCCACGCCTATCACCAACCCAATCGCTAGATAGGTGAATACCACCCGGTCGTCGAAGAAGGGTTGCTTGACCTTCGGATAAGTATAGTTGCGAAGGGACCAATACATCAGCGCTAGGGCAGGCCCGATTCCGATGGCCGCAGCGATGAACAAGTCGTCGTTCATGGACCGGGTTCGATGAATCCATCGAGATATTTAACCTTGCGTTTTTACCCTCGGTTCGCTGGATACTAGCTTATCGTAGTAGTGGGCGACCACGCAGACCTCGGCGCATTTGCCGCATTGGTCACATCGCCCCTCGTCCACCACCGGCCCGAACTTGATCGTTATCGCGCCCTTGCGACAGTTCTTCACGCAGATGCCGCACATGGTGCACATCTGCGCCCTGAGGTAGGCCTTGACGCCCGCCTCGAACATCCTTTCCGCCTTCTCTTTCGTTTCGCCAGTCGCCACAACCTGGCCGCCCCCGAAGGTCTTGACCGCGCCCCGGTTGGACTTCGTGAGCGCGATCTCAAACTCCGGCGAGAAGCGAGTCTTCCCCACGGTACGCAGGACCTCCGCCACCCTTCCGAAGGGACGCTGGACCGGGGTCGCGATCACCCCCTCGATGGAATAGCCACCGGTCAAGCATGGGCTGACCCCTCGGGTCATGGTGAGCTTGATCCGGTCCGAACGTTGCCGCGGCACCTTGAGGCGGATCTCCTCGGCAAGTTTGCGCATCTTCGGGGGCAACACCTTCCATCTCCAGAAGCCATAGCGGACGAAGTCGTGGTCGGAACCGGCCACGCTGGACCAGTGGTCCAGATGATCCATCCACTGCCGGTGCAGCTCCGGGTGGATACGGGAAGTGCTCTTCCATTCGCTCGCCAGGCAGGCAGGGCATAGGTAGCAACCGATCCGCTCGAAGTCCTCTTCGTATAGTGGGTTGTAATCCAACTCCTTCCACCAGATGTAACCCCAGACCTCGACCGCCCTCCACCAGCGGATGGGGTTCAGTATCGTCTGATTGGGAACGAAGGGATTGCTCTCCACGAACCCGATATCCGCCCGGGCGAAGGACTCTAGGGCGCGGTTGCCTTCGATGGTGATCGTGCCCTCAGAAAAGTTGCGCTCGATCATCTCGGTTAGGGGCGCGAGCTTGCAGACCTTGCAGCACCAGCGGAAGTCCTTCGCCGGAGGTCCGAAGGAATCCACCTGCTCCCAGAACGCCTTGCCCGCGTCCGCCTCCAGCAGCTTCAGCCGATGCTTGCGCGCAAATCCATGAACATAGCTGACCGTCTCCGGGAACTCGAGCCCAGTGTTGACGAAAAGGAGCGAGACGTTTTTCAGCGCCTTATGCGCGATGCCGAAACACGCCAACGAGTCCTTGCCGCCGCTGAACGAGAGGGTGACCGGCAACTTCCGGCTGGAGGTGAACGATTTCACGTCGCTGACCGCCTTCGACTCCAGCGAGTTGAAATGGGCCCGGTTCGCGCTCACGAAGCGGGCTGCGGGGGCGGAGCGCGGTATCCAGCGCTCGGCCAATTTCTCCACGTCCCTGATATGCAATGCCTTCTCTGCGGTCTTCATTTGACCCGATGGGACTTTGGCATCTGCGGCGCTGAGCAAGTTGCCTAGCACTGCGATCAACGGGTCCCCTGCCTGGAAATGCCCCTTGACCTCGAGGACCTCGCTTCCACTGAGGCTCTTGCCCTTGAGGTGCCCGGACTGGGGCTTCATTATCACCACATTCTTCTTGGCGTCCGCGCCGATCAGCCGCGCTCCCTCAATCCTCAGGTCGAGCAGGAAGTCGTCCCGCTTCAGGTCGAACCGCAAAGTGCCGATGACCTGTCCGCCCGCAACGATCTCATCGGTGCGGTCCTCCCCGGCCACCTTGTTGAAGAAGATGAGCTTGTTCTTTAGAACGCTAGCCGCCTGGAAATGCCTCTCGAAGAGATGGGCGACCAGCTCGACGCCTTTCTGCATTGCCGGCCTTAGATCGCCGGGCGATGACACTAGGAAGGCGCGACCCAGGCCCTCGCACTCGTCGCACTTGTCGCCGAGCAGAAGGGTGCCGCAATTGTCGCACCATTTGAACTGTACTTTGCCGTGATGGTATCTTGGCATATGCTAACCCATGAAGGCTTACTATACTTCAAGCTATCCTGAGATCAATGGATAAAGCTGGCTTTCATTGGCGAACGGAGATAGTGCTAAATAGCGATATTCGCAATCAGGCCGAAAAGCGATGATATGTTAAATGTATGACGAAATGGGCGCGCTATATCTCCCTGCCGGAGCTGGAAGGATACGTTTCAGCCGGCGCGAGGTCGTTCAGATGCTCATTGCCGTAGCGGCGCTGTCTTTCGCCTTCTTCATGATCATGATCCCCACGAATGCCAGCACCTATGCGCTGGAGTTCTTCGCCTCCGTCGCCGTCGTGGCGGTGCTCACTGGCTTCCTGATGCACGAGATGGCGCACAAGTTCGTGGCGCAGAGGTATGGCGCCTGGGCGGAGTTCCGGATCTTTCCTCTTGGGTTGATTATGGCGGTCATGTTCTCCTTCCTGGGCTTCGTCTTCGCGGCGCCCGGGGCGGTGTACATCAACGGTAGATTGACACGGCAGCAGAACGGGCTGGTCAGCCTGGTAGGTCCCGGACTCAATCTTGGCCTCGGAGCAGCGATGATGTTCATCGGACTCGCGTTGCCGCCGACGGACCTCGCCCTAGCCATCTACCTCATCGGGAGGATCAACATCTTCCTGGCGCTCTTCAACCTCCTCCCCATCCCGCCATTGGACGGATACAAGGTCGCCACCTGGAACATCGCGATATATGTCGTTGCGATGGGTTCGTCGGTCGTGCTTTTCCTATTCAGCATGGGGATCATCTGAGCTCAGTCAGAGTATTTGTCGCAGGGATAGCGGAGCATGCGAAGGATGCTACCCTCCCATTGCGCCATCTTGCCAGGGTTGAGGATGTTGTTCGGATCGAGAGCCTTCTTGATGACGTTCATCGTTCCCCAGGCCGTGGGGCGTTCCTTCTTGAAGTACGGCGCTTTGGATATGCCAACGCCATGCTCCCCTGTAACGGTCCCCCCCAGAGAGATGACGGTATCGAAGATCTCGCCCACCGCTTTCTCGCCCCGGCGCCAGTAGTCCTCTGAGGTGGGATCGAGGAGCATCTTGGTATGCAGGTTTCCGTCACCGGCATGCCCATAGGTCCCGACGATAACCCCATACTTCTCTGCCGTCCTATGGAAGGCGACCACCGCTTCGGGGATCTTGGAGATCGGGACGGCCATGTCGTCGGCCAGAGAGACTGAGACGAAGCCTTCGCCGTAGCGCGACAGGGATGACATGATGCTCTTGCGACCATAGGTCCACTTGGCCATCTGCTCCAGGTCGGATGAGCATTCCACGCCTATCGCCCCTATCTCAGAACATATCGCAAGAACGGTCTTCGCATCCTCCTCAACGGTAGCGGGATCGCCATCAACCTCGATCATGCACAATGCTTCCGCGTCGGGGAAGCCGGCCTTCACGGTCTTGTTGACCGCCTTGATGCAGGTCGAATCCATCAGCTCGATGGCAGAGGGGATGAGAGGCCTGGCGATTATCCTGGAAACGCATTTCCCGGCCTTCTCCAAGGTATCGAACGCTGCGATGATCATTGCCGCCTTCTTCGCCTTCGGGGTGATCCGCAGCGTCGCCTCAGTAATTATCCCCAGGGTCCCTTCGCTGCCGACGAACAGCCTTTCCAATTGGTAGCCAGAGGAGTTCTTCAGCGTTCGCGTCCCCACCTTGATGACATCGCCGCTGGCGAGTACGACCTCCAATCCTAGGACGTAGTCGCGGATCGCGCCATATTTTATGGCCCGCATCCCGGAGGCGTTGGTTGCCACCATGCCGCCCAAGGTGCAGGCCTCACCGCTTCCTGGTGCGGTCGGAATGGAGAACTTGAACGGTGCTAGTGCCTCCATGAGACGGTCATAGACCACGCCTGGCTCCACCACGCAATATAGGTCCTCGACCCGGATCTCCTTGATCCGGTTCATGCGGGTCATATCCAGCACGATTCCGCCCGCCAAGGGAACAGCGCTGCCGCACAGGCCCGTCCCACCGCCCCGCGCCAGGATAGGGACGAGGCGCTCATTGGCCAACCGGACGATGCGGGAGACCTGCTCGGTGTTCCTCGGCTGGACCACCAACTCGGGAGAGCGATGATGGATGGAAGCGTCGAACCCATAGGTGTAGAGGTCCGCTACCTTGGTGGAGCAATTCTCCTCGCCTACGATATCCTTTATTGCCTGAATCGTGTCCGCGTCCATGAATTGACCGACATCGAATCCCATCCAAAGTAATAAACCGTGTCGTCCAAGAGCGTTGGCAAGGGACGACGCCTCATCTATCGGTTCCGGACCCAGCCTAGTAACTTATATAAATCAGCACTCAGAATAGCCGTCCAATCGAAAGAATTGTGATTTCATGGAAGATAGCCCAACGGAATCCGAAGATGGTGATAGTAGTGAACGTCGGCCCGTAACGCGGGCCACTGAGATGAACACCAGGGGTATGCAGTATCCCTTTTCCGTCGCGACCTGCAATGCCCAAAGCCGAGCGGCAACATCGCCCTGGGGGGCGTGCTCGAGTTGAAGGAGAAGAGAGACCGCTTCCTCAGGCAAGACGAGATCGTTACGCTCGACTTAGAGGACAGCACACACGTGGTCAGCGAGAATCATTTCTACAAGAGCGAGGGCTACTACGCTCTGGTGAAGAACGAGATCAGCGGGATCAATACGCTGCCTCGGAGCGCGGACGTTATAGACGCCTACATCGTCCCGATCTGCCTGGAGAAGGCCAAGCTAGCGGGGATCGACGTCTGCGATTGGGAGGTCTCAGACTCCTACGTGATGGCGCCGTGCATCATCTATGGCTTGAATTACTTCGCGATGCCTGGTGATTTCGCAATCGCCAACGAAGCCGAGCAGGCGAAGGAAATCATCAAGCACGTCACTAACAATGGCAAGTATCCATTCTGCTATCAAAAACTAAAGCCGGGCGAGGAGGTCAGGACCGCCAACATGATCTTTGGAAAGACCGCCAACGCCAAGGACGTTGGACTTCCAAATTTGGCGGAACAAGTGTACCATGAGTTCCGGATCCCGCTGGCGAGCATTACATACATCGCTTCCGGAGAGAGGTGCAAGCTCTCGTCGCTCGGACCGGTGAGGTATACCAAGCTGACCAAGGATGAGAAGAAACTTCTCGGTGGTTACCTGAACCGCAAATGGGACTCGTTCGAGAAGGAGGACAGCTGATGTCCAATCTGGGCATTTTCGTGAACCGGCAGACGGTGAGCAATGCTGAGCAACTGCAGGCGCTCCTCAAATGCCGTGATGCAGCCGAAGAGCTAGGCCACAGCGCCGACTTCATCTTCCCTTCAGAGATCAAGCGAATCCTGAAATCGGACGGCATCTTCATCCGCCATAACACGGACCCGATGAACGTTGCGTTCGTGGCGGCCAAGATGGCATCTTTGCACAACATTCCAGTCATCGACGACCCGTCCTCGATCCAGATCTGCGCTGACAAGATCAACATGTACTACCATCTGATGAAGAACAACGTCTCCATCCCGCGAACGGAGTTCCTCAGCCGGAAGGACATCACTGAGGCCAGGGGACAGCAACTCTTGGACGAGTGGGGAACGCCCTTAGTGCTGAAGGAACCGAGCACCTGCTTCTCTGCCAGAGTGGAAAAATCGAAGGACGCGAAGGAGTTCGTTCACATCGGGCGACGCTTCAGCCACATGTCCGATTGGATCGTGGCGCAGGAGTTCATCCGCTCGCGCTATGACTGGCGCATTGGCGTGCTCGGCGGCCAGCTACTTTACGCTTGCAAGTACATCATCCCGCAGGACTCTTTCAAGATACAGGCGCAAGTGGACGGCCACCTGGTATACTGCCAGACGGAGTGCGTCCCGGTGGATAAGATTCCAGCGTCAGTTCTGGAGACCGGATTGAAGGCGGGCCGCTCGATCGGCAATGGCCTCTATGGAGTCGACTTGAAAGAGTGCGATGGCAAAGTATACGTCATCGAGGTGAACGACAACCCGTCGCTAGAAAGCGGTGAGGACAGCTGTTATCCGGAGATCTATCACAAGATCGTCAAGCGGCTGCTGGAATGCAATTGAGCATTAGTTCCGTTTGATAGCGTCCCAATCTGACCTCAAGATGGACATCATGACGTCATCATAGAACGCTCCGCCCTTCAAGCGGTGATGACGGAACTTGCCCTCCTGGATGAAGCCGCATTTCTGGTAGCAGCGCTGCGCCCGCAGGTTCGTCTCATCGCAGTACAAGCCAATCCGCTCTAGGTTCAATTCCTCGAACATGTAATTCAGCAGCAGGCTTATCGCTTGCGTACCGAAACCGCGGTTCCAATATTCCTTCTCTCCGATCATTACGCCGATCTCAGCCCTGCGATTGCCCCAATCGAGATGCATGATTCCAATGTTGCCGATCAGCTTGCCGTCCAAAGTCTCGATGCAAAAAACTCGGTCCGCTTCATTAAGCAGGTCGGAGTACCACCGCTCTTCCTCTTCCATCCCCATCGGCGGTCCTCGTAACAGGAACTGCGTCGCCTCTGGATCGTTGAACCACCTCACGAAGGTCGGGATGTCGCCCCGCTCCGGCGCCCGCAAACGCACCAGTGTCCCTTGGAGCATCTCAACCCCCCCGGAACTCCGAGTCCAAGATGCTCATCCAGAGGGCATCCCTCCAAGCGGCCTTATGGTAGTGATCGTGCCTCGCCCTGCCCTCGTCCTTGAACCCGCATTTCCGATAGCAAGCGATAGCGCGCGCGTTATATTCCGCTACGCGCAACCAAATCCGAAGGAGGTTCCTCGCGTTGAAGGCGTGCTCAAGCATCAGCCTTATGGCCTCTTCCCCCAGCCCCTTGTCCCACTCGCCTACCTCACCAACTATTATTCGCAGTTCGGCGGAGGCGCCGCGGTCGTCGATGCCGGCCAGCCCGATGTACCCGACCGGATCGTTCCCATCACGCCTAACGATGATGAAATTCAATGTCCTGCGGTCCAGCAGCATCTTCTCCACCACCGCCTTCTCCTCGTCCATCGAGACGCAGAAGTAGCCATGGTCGGAGCCGAGGTTCTCCAGCACTCGTTGGTCGTTGAACCATCGGTAGAGAAGCCAGACGTCCTCCGATTGCATCAGCCTTAAGCCGACCTTCTTCCCCTCGAACATCGCCCTTCAATTCCCCAAGCCGGATAAAATGCTTGCTAACCGTCAAGTTCGACTTCAAAAACATATAAGAGCGATAATCAATTATGCGGCAACATGGACCTCAAGATTGTTATCCTCGGACCTCCTGGCTCCGGAAAAGGGACCCAGACGGAAAGGTTGTGCGCCGAGCTCGGTTTCACCAAGATATCGACCGGGGACCTGCTGCGAGAGGCGGTCCGCACGGGTACGCCACTGGGCGTCAAGGCTAAGGGGTTTATGGACGCTGGCAAGCTGGTGCCGAATGAGCTGGTAATGGATTTGATCAAGGAGAAGCTAAAGAGTGTCAAGGGCCCGGTCATCCTGGACGGATTCCCGCGCAACCTCGAGCAGGCAGAGATGTTGGACAAGATCACCAAGATTGATATGGCTATCGATCTGGAAGTGAATGAGGATAAGCTCGTAAAGCGCCTCACGTTGAGACGCACCTGCAAGGACTGCAATTCAGTCTTTCACCTCGAGTTCAACCCACCGAAGGTCGCGGGCAAATGCGACAAATGCGGCGGGGAATTGTTCCAGCGCTCCGATGATATTGAGAGAACGGTCCGGGAACGCCTGCGAGTATACAAAGAATCGACCCTCCCACTGACGAACTACTACACCAAAAAGGGCATCCTGAAGATGATCGAGGGCGAGGGCGACATCGGCGCGATCTACCAACGGATCGTGAAAGCGATCAAGACCAAATGAAGGCCTCGCCATCAAATCGCGCTTGCCCCGATCGCGTCCATAAGGAAAGGATTAAGAATGGGTAGCATTTTTGGGAGGATGCTAGCCCCGTAGTGTAGCGGTCAATCATGCGGGACTCTGGATCCTGCGACGGCAGTTCGAATCTGCCCGGGGCTACCATTTCCTTTCTCCAACTGATTCTTGGACGGAGCTGATGCCAATCGAATCAGCGACGTCAACAACCTTAATTAAAGACACCCCTGTTCCTGTTAAAAGGTGATTGCTATCATCGCGCGCGAGAAGGTTCTGGCGAACTTGCAGGAATACCGACCGGACGAGATCGTTATCGGGGTCCTGGGGTCTCACTCCGCCTTGGACGTGTGCGATGGAGCGATCGACGAGGGGTTCAAGAGCCTGGTGGTCTGCGAGGAGGGCCGGGACAAGACCTATTCGAACTATTTCAAGGCACATCGAGATTCCAATGGCCATATAAGAAGGGGGATCGTCGACGACGTGATAATGCTGAAGAGGTTCAAGAACATCATGAACCCTGAGATACAGCAGCAGTTGATCTCCAAGAAGGCGCTCTTCGTTCCCAATCGCTCGTTCACCTCATATTGCGGCATGGACGCCGTCGAGAACGACTTCCAGGTGCCAATGGTTGGCAGCAGAAACATGCTGCGCAGCGAGGACAGAGGCGGGTCCCGGGATTATTATTGGCTGCTGGAGCAGGCTGGGCTGCCGTTCCCTCGGAAGGTCCTCGATCCGCATGACATCGACATGCTCACCATCGTCAAGCTCCATCATAAGGTGAAGAAACTGGAAAGGGGGTTCTTCACCGCCTCCTCTTACGAGGAATATGAAAGGAAGTCGAAGCAACTCATCTCCCAAGGCGTGATCGAGGCCGATTCTCTGGTCGACGCGCGCATGGAGGAATACGTCATCGGTCCGGTTTTCAACCTGGACTTCTTCTACTCGCCATTGGAGGAAACGGGATCGAAGATCGAGCTGTTGGGCATCGACTGGCGATTCGAAAGCTCCTTGGACGGCCATGTGCGACTGCCGGCGGAGCAGCAATTAGCGCTGAACGACAAGCAGCGCGTCCCGGAGTACACGGTCTGCGGCCACAATTCGGCCACGCTCAGGGAATCGCTGCTGGAGCCGGCCTTCGAGCTGGCTGAGAAGTATGTGAAGGCATCGCAGGAATATTGCGCCCCCGGGATCATCGGCCCGTTCTGCCTGCAGACCTGCGTCGACAAGGACCTGAAGTTCTTCATCTATGATGTTGCGCCGCGGATCGGCGGAGGGACAAATGTCCACATGAGCGTCGGTCATTCCTATGGCAACACACTCTGGCGCATGGAGATGAGCACCGGTCGCCGTCTCGCCATGGAAGTAAGGCGCGCCATCCGGCAGGAAAGGTTGGAAGAGATCGTCACCTGAAGCATCGTTCAAACCAAGGCGAGGGAGAAGCTGAGAAGGGGGCCGCATCAGCGGGCTTCTTATAGCGCGGATTGCAGGTAGCCAGCATCATAAATGGCGACGACAATGTTTATCTAGCATTAACGTATTCGCCATGACTAATCCTAACTCAGGGGAACCCTAACCATAGAGCCGTGAGGGAGGGAATTGATGCAATACATGAAAGCAAGGAAATTAGCAACAGGCATGCTGGTCGCATTCCTGCTGCTGTCATCTTTGGCCTTGTTGCCGAGCGTGACAGTGAAGGCAGCGAGCGCCGGTAGTGCGATATTGTCATTCAATGTAGTTGATAACACGAACACTCCGGTAGCAGGCGCAACCGCCACGCTAACCGAGACCCACACCTCAAAGGTCTACACTAACACAACCGACGCAAGTGGTCTGGTCACATTCTCACCTCTGCCCGGTTACTACATCCTGAAGATCTCCAAGACAGGCTTCTTCGACCTCGAATACGCGAGCGTCGTGAAGTTCGACGGGATCAATTCAGTCACCCTGGGTCTGGTTCAGATAGCCAACTTCCCGGCTGGTACGGGCACATTGGCCCTCTCGGTCACACGAGCGGTCGGCGGAACACCAGTGGTCGGCAGTCTGAAGACCATCGACCTGAACTCACCAACTAGGATGGAGAAGACTTATGCCTTCAGCGGCACGCTGAACCTGGCTCTTTATCCGTCTAACTATCGTCTGGTGATCAGCGGCGTCGGTCTCGAGACCGATGTTAGAGATATCACAATAACGAACACCGTGACAAACACACAGAACGTCCTCTTGAACAATGCCGTTGTTTTGAACGGTTTCGTATACAAGGCTGGAGCTCCCGGAACGGCTGTAAAAGCGGTCCTGGTCTCAACCAACATTGGGCTGACCCCAGAGAAGAGGATAATACAGGCGAGGGTGACCTCGAACTACTTCGAGTTCGATGCCTATGCTGGCACCTTCACCCTGATGGTCGATGGCACTGATTCGATCGCCAATATGTCGACCGTCACACTGACCACCCCTCAGACGATCACCGTGAACCTGAACGCCCAATCCATACAGACCGACACCAACAACGTGGTGTTCGGGAACGGCTGGAACTGGTTCAACCTGACTCGCAACATTGCCATGGACTTCGATGCATCCTGGCCGAACATAGCCTATAGCTTCATACCCAACCTGAGGATGCAGATCGACTTCGCCTTCGGCACCGGAGACGGCACTGTGAGCGCAGCAGACTACAACCTGTTCTTGAACAAGGTACGCAGCTTCGGTCCGGTCAACGTAACCAGCGACTTCATGGTCAAGGTCAACGGGACCAAGTACGCCGTGAACCAGGACTTCACCTCAGCGGGATTCACCGGACTATCCGGAACCTCGGTAAACGCGGTCACTGGCTACACCGGTGCCTTCGTAACACCGTACAAGTCCTTAAGCAACCTGGTCAACAGCCTTAGCATCTACTCGGTCCAGGGCTACGTCAAGTATGACACCAACTCGCTTAGCTACAAGACCGTTCTCACCTGGCCATCGACCTATGAGATGACAGCAAATACCACCCAGACCGCATTCGTCAAGGTCACGGGCTACCTGTCAGTCAGCCTCGATGCGCTGGTCCGCACCACTGGTGCGTTCGAACAGGTGACGATGACCGTGCAGAAGTCCTCCGCCCCGACCGCAGTTGGCGGGGTCCAGGTCCCATCCACATATGCATACGCTGTGACCTCAGGATCGAACGTACTGTATTACATCGTCTCCACCCAAAGGAACATTGTCTTCACCGGCAACGGGTCATCGGACCCGAACGGAAACCCGTTGAAGTATACCTGGACCTTTGGAGATGGTGCGAGAGCGGAGAACGTGACCACTGCCTGGACGACCCACAATTACACGGCGGCAGCGTTCAATCTCACCGTGGTATTGAAGGTCTACGATGTAGCCAGCCTTAGTGCCAGCAAGACGTTCTTCATCAAGACAGATGGTATCGTGCCGATTCCCAACTTCACCGTTAGGAACCACACAGCCGCAAGCCCGATGCGCGTAAACCAGAACGAGGCCTTGGTCTTCAATGGAGCTAGCTCGATTGATCATATCGCCTCCGTTTCCGATGTCGGCGTCATCAAGACCTGGACCTATGTCTGGGGCGATGGGAATTTGACCACCGTGGGCGTAGGCGAGAACCAGAACGTGACCAAGACCTATGCCAGGGCGGGAACGTTCACCATGATGTTGAACGTCACTGATGCAGCTGGCCACCTGGCCACCAAGAGCATCCAGGTCATCGTGAAGGACAAGACCCCACCGGTCGTCTCCTTCGTCATCCAGAACAATGGAACCAATGTTGTCACAGCGCTTGAGAACCAGACATTGGTGCTGACAGCCAACGCCACCGTGGACGCGAACGACTCCTTTAGCGCCTTGAACTTCACCTGGACCTTCGGGGACGGGAAGATCGGCTATGGAGCATGGGTAACGCACGAGTTCAAGCTGATAAAGACCTTCAGCGTCAAGCTTAGCGTCAAGGATGTAGCCGGGAATGTGGCCAACCTGACCAAGAGCCTGACCATAACTTCGTCTTCGAGGCCGGACTTGCGCATCGTATCCATGGTCTTCTCACCTACAACGTTCACTGAAGGCGATCAAGGGCTGATCAAGGTGAATATCAGCAATGTGGGAAACGCCATTGCCAACTTCCCGCACCTGGAGTTCTACTATCTGGACGCGAATGGAAAGGCGGTATTCATCGGGAACGAGACTTCCTTCACAGTGAATGGAAGCGCGGCAACTGAATTGAACCCGGGACAATACGGCCTGTTCAGCTTCGGTTGGACCCCCGCCACACGCGGCAACTACACCATTCAGGTTAGGGCTGTCGTGGAGCGGGAGATCAACAATGTGGACAACACTGACAACGGCATCATCAACGTGAATGAGGCCGGTTGGAAGGCAATTGCCTTGTATGGTGGTATCTTTGCCGTCATCGTCGTCGTGATCGTCCTCTTCTACATGAGAAGGAGACTGCCGAAGATCACCAAGATCACCGGCAAGAAGCCTGAAGGCAAGGAATCCCAAAAGGGCAAGAAGTAAACCCGAACAAACCTTTTCCAACCATTCTTCTTTTATTTGCTATTCCGAGCGAAAGCGAGCTAGACCGACAAGTTCTTTCTGTCCTGCGCGTTCATCCTGAGCCATGCCCTGGCGTTTGGTCGATTCCGACCTAGAACCCCCTGCCTATACCGCCGCCTGCGATGAGGCAATGATGTTGGCGAGGCACCAGGGCATCATCCCCAACTCATTGCACTTTTATCGTCGGGCAACTCCCACCGTCTCGATCGGCTATTTCGAGAAGGTGGAGGAGGTCGTCGATCGCGAGGAGATGAGAAGGAGGGGGATCAGCCTGGTCCGACGAGTGAGCGGGGGAAGCGCCATCTTCACCGACCGAGGGCAGCTGATCTATTCGGTCATCCTGGACAGCCGATCTCTCCCGGAAAGCCCGGGCGCGACGTTCAAGCTCATCTGCGAGGGCGTGATCCGAGCCCTAGAACTCCTAAATGTGCCGGCCGAGTTCAAACCGGTAAATGATATCCTCGTCTCGGGCCGCAAGATCTCTGGCTCGGCCCAGACGCGAAAGTGGGATGTGGTGCTGCAACACGGCACCCTGATGGTCGACACCGACTTCGAGGCGATGTTTGCTGTCCTCAAGCCGGGGAAGAAGGGAAGAACAAGAGATTCGGTGACCTCGTTGGCAAATGAGCTGGACCCAATCCCATCCATGGACCGGGTCAAGAGAGCGGTGGTCGATGGATTCTCCTCCACCTTTGACGTCGAGATCGTCAAGGGAGCGCTTACTGGCTATGAAGATAGGA
>PNBI01000034.1 GCA_003135935.1 Methanomassiliicoccaceae archaeon | reverse complement strand
CTGCTTCTTGAATTCCAGGGTATGCAGGAACCATTGCGGGCGACTGAGGTACTCGATCGGCTCGTGACAGCGCCAGCAGATGCTAACGCTCTGCGGCAGGTCCTCCTGTTTCTCCAGCAGACCAGCCTCCCTGAGCTGTTCGATCACTGCTCGGCGAGCGTCCTTGACCTTCAATCCCTGGAGCTTGCCGGCCCGCTCGTTCATCACTCCCTGCTCGTCGATGGCCTGTTGCAACTCTAACGAATACTGCCGCACCCACTCCAAATCGCCCTTGTCGCCGAAGGTGCAGATCATCACCACTCCGGTGCCGAAAGCGGGATCGACTTTGTCGTCGGCCAGGACCCGAACGGATTGTCCGTAGATCGGAACGACGAGATCCCGACCTAGAAGGCTCTTGAATCGCTCGTCGCCCGGATGAATGGCGATCAACTGGCAGGTGGATAGCAGTTCAGGGCGAGTGGTGGCGATGAGCACGTCCTCATCTTCGCCCTCCATGCGGAACTTGATGTAATTGAGCTTGGTGACGTTGTCCTCGTGCTCCACTTCCGCGTCCGCCAGAGCGGTAATGCAGCGCGGGCACCAGTTCACCGGGGCGGTGCCCTTGTAAACCAATCCTTTCGTCAGCAATCTCAGGAACGTGATCTGTGTGATGCGGCGGTAGTTGGGCGAGTCCGTCTGGTAAAAGATGGTCGGGTCCATGCACGTGCCAAGTATCTCGAATTGCTTGGTCATCTCGGCGATGAAGCCATTGGCGAATTCGGAGCAGAGCTTGATGTACTCCTGGCGGGGAATGGACAGCTTGGTGATGCCGTACTTCTTCTCCACCTTCACCTCCGTCGGCGTGCCGTTCACGTCGAAGCAGAGAGGGAAGAAGACATTGAACCCTCGTTGGCGATGATACCGAGCCGCGAAATCGATCAGAGAATAGCCAGTGGCGTGGCCGAGGTGCAGCGAGCCGGAGGTGTAGCGCGGCGGGTTGTCAACGCTGTAGACCGGCTTGGGCGAATCGAAATCGAAGTTGTAGATCCTCCATTCCTTCCACTTCTGCTGCCACTTCCGCTCCGCCGGGACGTTCTCGTAAGCACACATAGCCAGAAAGTGAAAGGCAATGACAGTAAAAAAGGTTGGCTAGGAGGGCTCTCAGCTCTCCTTCCTGCTCTTCCGCTTTTCAGATATCCTCTCTTCCTTGGTCTCAGTGATCTTCGCGTCCAAGCGGTCCATCAGGTCCATGGTCGCCTTCATCAGGCTCCATTCCTCTGAATGGGCCACGTATGCGCCATGCTCGGTGTACAGCCGCGCGTGAAGCGAATACTTCGGGTTGTTGCCAGAGCTGTGGTGCGTTGCAACATGCATGGTGAACAGCGTCGGCCGGTCGATCTTCGAGACCTTTGCCAGACCGCTCTGGATCTCCCGGTCCATCGTGTCAAGCGAATAACGGTCCGCCTCCTCCAGCCCGGTGATCTGGGTGTACACCATGTTCCGGTGAGCGAACGAGGCCAGCAGCTGCACCAGGTCGTACATGGTGATTATGCCCACCAGCTTGTCGCCCTCGACGACTGGCAAGGCGGACACCTTCTTGCTCTGCATGATGTTGACCGCTGTCCTGAGGTCGTCATCCGGCTTGATCGTAAGAACGGCATCCACCGTGAGCGAACGGACCTTCATGTCCACCGGGTCCTTTTCGCCCTTGCGCTCGCCCCGGGTCTCTCGTCGAACCTGGCCCCAGGCATGATTGACGATGTCCTTGATTCCAATGATCCCGGTCATGATGCCGTTCTTGTCGACCACCGGCAAAGTGCGTATCTCCAGGTTACGCATGATCTCCAGGGCGGCCTGCAGAGGTTCGTCCTCCATGACGGTCTTCACACTGGTGGTCATTATCCCTTTGACCTTTATCACCTTGAGCTCTTTGATCTTGGGGATGATGGTTATCATGTTGGCGCGCGGCACTATGCCGATCAGGCTGTTCCCCCTGACGATCGGTAGCTGCCGGTAGCCGGTGGATAGGAAGTTCTCTGCCAGTGTCGTCGTCGCCGTGTCCAGGGTTAGCGGCGGTGCTGGTTCCATGACCGAGCGCGCCTTCATGCCGGCGACCATGTTCTTGCGGCGGATGATCGAACCGAAGCTGATAACTCCGACAAGCTTCTTCTTCTCAGTAACCGGGATCTCGTGCAGGTCCTCGGCCCTCATCTTAGCCACCACATCGGTGATCCCCATCTCTGGGTCGACACTGCTGTATTCCTTCTCCATTAGTGTCTCCAGCTTGATGGAGTCGATCTGAGATCGCAGGACCTCACGGTTCTTCATTGCTTCGATGTTCTCTCCAGTCATTTGTCATATCTCCTTTGCTAAGTGATTGAGTGTGATGATTCGAGCGTCCCCTTCCGGTCCACCCATTGCACCGACGTAGCTCTTCGGTTAATAGGTTTACGCTGTCTGTACGTCCACTCGCCTCGGTCTCAGCCCTTCAGGTCGGCGAACGACCTCTTTCCATTCAAAAGGTCGACGACTGTCTTCAGCAGGATCGAGCGCTTCACTCGTACTTGGGCGGTGCTATCGCGATCGCGGATGGTGACGGTATCGTCCTCCAGCGTCTGGTAGTCGACCGTGACGCAGTAAGGCGTCCCCACCTCATCCATGCGGGCATACCTCCGGCCGATTGAGCCGGAATCGTCGTAACTGGTCGCCACCTCGTTCGCACGGAATTCTGCGTCGAGTTCCATCGCTGGCTTGGCCAGCTCGTCCTTCCCCATGAGCGGGAATATGCCCAGCTTGATCGGTGCGGAGAGCGGCGCGAGGCGCATTACCAGGTACTTGCCTTCCTTGTCCTCCTTCTCCGTGTACGCGTGTTCTAGGCAAGTATACATTATGCGATCAAGGCCGTGGGAGGGCTCGATGACGTGCGGCACGAACTTCTCGCCTGACACCTTTTCCTTCACCCTGGCGACATCGAAATACTTGGCCTCTATGATCATCGGTGCTCCATCCACTTGGACGGTGATTCCGCCATCCTCGATCAGCTTTGGGTCCGCCGCCTCAAGTGCTTTCCCGACTGCGGAGGACTTCGCCTTGAACTGCGGTCCGAGCATGCCGTATTTCGGCTTGAGGACCTCCTTCTCGACCTCCACTGGCTCATCATAGCGCCGGAAGCCGTTCATCTCCACGTTGGAGAACTCGATGTGCCGGGACAGGTCCCAGCAGCCCCGGTCGGCGATGCCCACGATCTCCGTCCAGCCGAAGGAGAGCAGCGCCTCAGCGTCCCAGCAATCGGCGGCGTAGTGGGCCATCTCCGTTTTCAGGTGCTGGCGGAAGCGCAGCCGCTCCGGGTCCACGCCCACCGTCACCAGGAACCTCTGGGTGAATCCGACAAAGTACGCCAAAACCTCATTAGCTATGATCCCCTTCTTCAGCGCCTCTTCCAGGGTGACCGATAGCTCCGTGTCCCCCGGCTCGTTCGGTACCAGCCTTATCTGGTCCTGCTTGATGGCATCGAAGCGCGGCCAGGTCTTGTCCTTGGGGTCGATGAAGAGCTCCGCCTCCATCATGTTGAACTCCCGAAGCCGGATGACCCCTTGCCTGGGCGAGATCTCGTTCCGGTACCCCCGGCCGATCTGGATGACGCCAAAGGGGAGCTTCTCCCTCATATGCCGGTGCAGCGAATTGAAATTGTAGAACATGCCCTGGGCGGTCTCGGGGCGCAGATAGCCTGTCCGGCCGATCGCTCCCGGGCCGATCATGGTCTTGAACATCAGGTTGAAGTCCTCCACCTTGGAGATCTCCCCACCGCATTCCATGCACACCACGCCCACTTTCTGGATGAGGTCGTCCATGTCGCCGTGGCTCAGGCTCGCCGGGTTAGGATGATGCTCCTTCAGCAGATGGTCCGCCCGATAGGGCGTCTTGCACTTCACGCAGGAGACCAAGGCATCGGAGAACTTGTCCAGATGCCCGGATGCCTTGAACACTATCTCCGGGCCGATGGTGTCCGCATCTATTTCCACGAACCCCTCTCCCAGGGTGTAGGCCTTCCTCCAAACGTGGACGATGTTGTTCTTCATGGCAGCGCCCATTGGCCCATAATCGTACAGGCCAGCGATGCCGCCATATATCTCATAGGCAGGCCAGATGAAACCTCTCCGCTTGCAGAGGGAGAGCACGTCCGCAGAGTTCATTCCTTGTCACCGGATAACGCCGATATGACGTCCAGGTCATAGATCATCGCAAGGAGGTTGTCCTTGGAGTCTCGGACCGGTAACTGCCCGAAGTCGTTCTTTCGCATAATCCTTGCGGCCTCGGACACCGTCGTCTTGCGGAACACCGTCACGGGGGACTTGATCATTATGTCGCGGACCGGGACACCGGGGAGCTCGATCTTGGAAACCTCATACCAGAGCTTGACGACATTGCGCAAACCCTCCCAGGTCCATTCGTCATCCTCGCCTATCTTCAGGTCCCTGACCACCGCTTTTCCGTTGACATACGAACGGTTGAAAAGATCGCGGTCGGTGACGATTCCTGATAAGTGGCCCGTTTCGTCCAGCACTGCCAGGGCGGCGGTCTTGCTCACTTTCAAGCTGACCAGGGCGACGGCCAAGGGCGCCTCCTGATAGATCGGCACGCAGGTGGACTTGATGTAGTTCTCCACCGGGTCCTTCAGGTTCTTCTTCTCCAGGACCGACAGCAGGTCGGTCGGGGTGAGTATGCCCACCAAACGGTTCTTATCAACCACCGCCAGATGGTGCAGGCTGTTCTTGACGAAGATGTGGGCCGCCTGTTCCACCGTGTCCTTGGTGCCGATGGTGGGCGGGTCGCGTTGCATTAACAGCGCGAGCTGGTCCTCATCCGGCTTATTGAAGATGTCCTGTCTGGTGATTATTCCTGCCAGCGAACCATCAGCGCGCTTGACCACCGGTAGGCCGGTCAGGTTGTGCTTCACCATGGTCCGGAGGACCTCCGCGCGGCTGCCAGGGACTTGGGCAACAATCGGGTTCGGGGTCATCACGTCGCCCACGGTGGTCATTGCTTCTCCCCCTTCGCTCTTACGACAAGCACAGGGCACTCCGCGAATCGGACCACCTTCTCGGCTACGCTTCCCAGAAGTAGCTTGGATACGCCCGTCCTTCCCAGCGTGCCCATGACGATCAGGTCGAACTGCTTCGACGCCTCGATCACTTTCCTGGACGGGCTGCCCTCCTCTATCTTGACATTGACCGTCACGCCGAGCTTGTCCCCCTCGGACTTGATGTAATCGACCGCATCCTTGCCCTCCTTCTCTAGTAGCGAGTAAACACTAACGATGGTGGAATCCATCGGGAAATTGATGAACGACGTCTGGTCGACTACGTAAAGTGCGGTGACCTCAGCATCCAGGACCTTCGCCAATTCCAGTCCTTTCTTGATCGCTTCTTTGGTATAGTCGCTTCCATCGGTCGGGATGAGTATCTTGTTGAACGCCTTCATAGCGGTCCTCTCCATGCTTCTCGGCCCATACAAACCATCAGGGGGTCGGTCGAACTACTGCGCAGAACCAGGTCAGTGAACGGGTCCCCGCCATGGGACCGGATCACCATGAAATCACATGGCTGTCCTGGCTCGATTCCCTCTATAGCTATTGGACCTTTTTCATTTAATAACTTGCGACCGTTTTTCGTCGCCATGTCGAAAACCGGCTGGAGGTCGGTAATACCTTGCTTCCTTAGCAGCCTGCCGGCGAACTCCATCTCCAGCAGAATGTCAGGCAGGCAGATCATGGCATTGTCAGTCCCCAACGCTATCCTCGCTCCGGAACGGACCATCTCAGCCAACGGCGGCTCTCTTCCGAAGAACAGGTTGGAGCGGGCGCAAACTACTATGGTGACGTCAGCCTGGGCACAGGCATCGATGTCCGCCTTGGTCGCCATTGTCATATGCACCAGGAAGCTCGGCTTCAGGTCTAGCACCTTATCGATGTCCTCGCGCACGCGCTCGCTGGCATGCAGCGCGAACGTCTTGCCTTTCGACCGCACGTACGCCGCCAGGTCCGATATCACGCCATAGTCCCAATCGGCTATGCTGGAGACGCCGATCCCTTCGCAAGTGCTTAGGATCTGGTCGACCTCCTCCCAATCGAACTGCAGCTTCTTCGGTCTTCCAAGGATGAACGGCTTGGGGCTGCCGCCGCGCAAGCTGGAGAGCAGCTTCGACCCTTCGAATCCGCCTTCGCGGAAATCAACGAACTGGGTCACCCCTCGGCCGCGCATGAACAGGGACATGGAGACCATGGCCTTCTTCAGGTTCCTGTCGCTGGTCCGTTCCAGCACTCGATGCTTCAGCCCATCCGGGGGAGCCACTAGGTTCTCCAGCGGTTGGTGGAGATCGAGCGGCACCAAGTAATCGGCGATATGTGTATGGGAATTGATTAGCGTTGGAACGATAATGCCATGAGCCACAGCTGATTTTACCCCGCCTTTGCCTATCTCGCGGACCACACCATCCTCGAATCCGATGTGGCCATCGATGAATCCATGAGGTGTGAGGACCTGACCGGAAGCGTAGCGCATCGGCTAACGGCATTCACGGACGGCATATTCAAACCCTCCATTCCATTTATAAAAAGGGTTTTATATGGAAACAGATTTTCCTGCCCAGAGGTCTAGCAAATGGTTGCTAAAGTGAAGGCAGAGGATTGTGTCGGTTGCGGGGTCTGCGAGGATGCGTGCCCATCGGGAGCTATCAAGGTCGATGATATCGCAGTCATCAACGAATCGGACTGCACGGATTGCGGGACCTGCGTCGACGAGTGCCCCAATTCCGCGATCGTGGTTCCAAAATAATCCCCTCTGAGAAGAGGCCATCGCGCCTCCCAAAACCCTTAATCCTCAGCATTGTTTTATTCTCGTGATCCGTTTCTTCGTAGCGTAGGCTGTGGTATCGATGAAATTCCGTGCGTTTATCGCCGTTGAGATAGGGGAGCTGCCAGAACTGGAGCATTTCCATTCGGAATTGAGAGATCTGGGAGCGGGAGTGAAGCCGGTCGACGTTCACCAATTCCATGCCACCCTGAAGTTCCTCGGGGATACAGAAGAGTCCATCGTCCCCAAGCTGGAAGAGGTAATGCGCATCGCCGTGAGTGGCATCAGACCATTCACCATCCGGCTTCGAGGCTCAGGCACGTTCCCGCCGAAGCCGCCGGCCAGGGTGGTCTGGGTCGGTCTGGAGGGCGCGGAACCACTGACATTGATCGCCGCTCGATTGGAAGGGGCATGCCAAGCGCTCGGCTTCGAGGCCGAGTCAAGGCCGTTCCGGCCCCATCTGACATTGGCAAGGGTCAAAAACCCGAGGGCCTCCTCTTCCGTGGTCAGCCTGGCAGCGAAGTATGCTGGCAGCGAATTCGGGTCGGTGGACGTCAATAGCATCCTTTTGAAGAAGAGCGTGCTCAGCCCCCAAGGCCCCGCGTACACAACCGTGCTCACTTTACCGATGGTTTCTCAGTAATGGTCTCGAACATCGAGAAGCTCTCGTGCTTCAGCAGCTCGGCCGGCGGATGCTCCTTCACGAAATCGGTACTGTAATGGCCGGAGCGGAACGCCGCTGTTCTGACGACCAATCGATGGTACGGTATCGTTGTCTTGATACCGGTCAAGGTGTAATGGTCCAAGGCGTCAGTGGCGCGATGCAGCGTCTCCGGTCGGTCCTTGCCGTGGATGATCAATTTTGCCAGCATGGGGTCGAACTCGGTCGGAACCATGTACCCCTCATAAGCGCATGAATCCACTCTCACCCCTTCTCCGGCAGGTTCGATGTATTTCTCTATCCTCCCTGGAGCGGGGAAGAAGTTGTTGAAGGGATTCTCCGCGTTGACACGGAACTCCATGGCGGCGCCGCTGGGCTTGGCGCTCAACAGCTCTTCGTCCACCGCTCTGTCCGCGGCGATGTTGAACTGGACCTCCACCAGGTCCAGACCTGTGACCATCTCTGTTACTGGATGCTCCACTTGGATGCGGGTGTTCGCCTCCATGAAGAATAACTCGCCAGCATCGCTCATCAGGAACTCGAAGGTGCAAAGGCTCTGATAGCCGGATTTCTCCAGAGCCGCTTCGACTCGGGGGAAGAGCTCGCTTCGCATTGCATCGGTGACGGAAGGCGAAGGTGTCTCCTCGATCAACTTCTGGTTCCTGCGTTGCACCGAGCATTCGCGCTCACCCAGGCAGTAGCCTCGGCCTTTGCTGTCCCCTACCATCTGGAACTCGATATGGTGGGGCTTGAGGACCCTTCTCTCCATGAAGAGCTTTGGGTCCTTGAACGCCTTGTCCGCCTCGGTCTGGGCGGATTCGAACGCCTGTTCGATCTCCTCCTCGGACTCGACCACGCGCATTCCTCTGCCACCACCTCCACCGGCAGCTTTCAGCATGACCGGGTAGCCGATCCGGCTCGCCTCCCTCTTTGCCTCTTCGGCATTCTTGAGCGGGCTTAGAGTGCCGGGAGTGGTATGGATACCCTGCCTCTCCATGAACGCCCTTCCATCGAGCTTGTTCCCCAGAAGCGCCATTGCCTTGCAGCCGGGGCCGATGAAGGTGATCCCTTCTTCTTCGCACCGCTTGGAGAACTCGGCCTTCTCCGAAAGGAAACCGTAGCCAGGATGGATCGCATCGACCTTCATTCGTTCGGCCACGTCTAAGATCGCATCAATGTCCAGATAGCCGATCATATTTTTCTCAGAGTGGAACTCCACGGCCTTGTCGGCGAACATGACATGCTTGCAATGCTGGTCGTTCGGGGTATAGATCGCTACCGTAGGGATGTTGAGCCGCTTGCAGGTACGCATCACCCTAATAGCGATCTCTCCTCGGTTTGCGATCAGGATCTTATTGAACACTGACTCCCCTCAGTTTGACATGGCGTGTCATGGTAAGGTTTCACTCGGTATGAAAGCCTTAGTTCTTAACCTTTTGGTACTCGTGGATTCGCCCCCCGAACTGCGAATTCCGGAACGCAATTAGGTTACCTGTAGGCATTTCCCATAATCGTCCTGAGGTAGAAATCACCTGCGATGACAATGAGAGTGTGGTGGAAGAGACTGAGAAAGGATAGGAACGGCGGGATCGAAGGCCTGCCGTTGCAATTGATGATCATGGTGATGGTGGCCGGGATCGGTTCGGCCATCATTATCGGCTGGATGGGCGGTCTGAACGCGCCTCAGAGCATTTCGTCCGTGATCGCCGAGCCTTCTGAGATAGTGCTTGGAGACGAGAACGGCGATGGGATCTATGTTTCCGAGGGGATAGAGATCACGATAACGGTCTCGGACCAAGACGGCAACGCAGTCGTAGGCGCCTCGGTCTCCTTGGACGGCTCGAGCATAAGCGATGCGGGCCGGATGCCACATGCGACCACGGATTCGAAGGGGCAGGCGTCATTCGACGGGCTGAGTGCCCAGAGGACTGGCCGGGGAATGGGTCTAATTACGGTGACGGTAGCCAAGAGCGGTATGGCCTACTCTGGAACGACCAGCATTCCGGTCATCTGCGAGTGAGCTGATGCGGCTGAATGATCGGTCAGGGATCGAGGGATTGCCATTGCGCTTGATGATCGTGACACTTTTGATATCCCTCACCTTGCCCATTGCCCTAAGCACCCTGGAGGGATTCCAGAATCAGGCGCAGGTGCGCTCTGGAATTCGCCTGGCGGATGAGATAGGGTCTGCTGCCTCGTCCATTTACGCGAGCGGAAAGGGAAACGTAAGGGTCGTTGAGCTGGATTGGCCCGATGGTCAGCAAGGTGAGGTCATTAGATTAAGGCTTGCTGGGCCAGTTGGATCAGCCATTTCAACCAGACTTGACATCGTCGTGAACGGTCAGGTTTCGGCTCAAGTATTCCTTTCTGACCCGATGGTACATCTGGCTACCAAAGATTCGAACCGGATTGAAATTGGTCCTGACTGTAAAGCGCTGAAATTGAGCTGCGTCGTCGAAGCCAGCCAAATTTGGGTGTCAGTGGAAGTGGTCTGATTGCTCGAGTTCATCCTTTCCAAGTTGATCCTGATAGTATTCAGCTTGGCCGTCCTATTAGCATCTGGGTCGATCGTCTCATCCTTCTACGCTGAGCAAGAAAAGGACGTGGCAGCTGCCTCGTTCCAGCAAATTGTCGATATGGTCCGCCAAGCCGATTCCTATGGTGGTGAGTTCACCATCAAATTGGATATGAGCCGTTATCTCGACTCCGAATCATTCCTCCAGATAGGGGATGGATCAATGTACCTGCAGTACAATGGCAAGGTATTCTTTGCAGAGCTTGCCAGCTGCGGTCAGCTCAATTTGCTCGGTGATGATGGGCTTGGAACAAATACGATAAAGGTTGCGCAAGGAGACATCCTGGTCATCGGGCGGGTTTGGGATGATATTGATCTTCGGACGGTCATCTACATCGAGAACGTGGAGGCCACCTTCTCGACCGCCTTCACGAACCGGTCCGCCTCATCGATGGTATTGTAGAAGTAGAAACTAGCTCTAGCGCACCCATCGATCTTCCTGGATTGGAAATAGGGATGGGCGCAATGCATGCCGGACCGGATCAACGCCGATGCCACCTCATCCAGGATCATCGCCACGTCGTGCGAACTCATGCCCACCATGTTGAACGGCAGAATGCTCCCTCTTTTGGCCGGGTCGAGCGGTGCCAATATTTCGACCTTGTCTATTGAAACAAGGCCTTTTGTAACTCGGTTATTGACCAGGCGGGTCTGTTCCTCCACACTTTCCATGCCGATCCCTCCTAGGTAGTCCAAGGCCGCTTTGCTCCCGATCACTCCCGCATAGTTCAGCAGGCCGCCTTCGAAGCGTTCGGGCGGCGGAAGGAATTCCGCATGGTCCAGATCCGTTAGGCTGACTGCGCCTCCCCCAGTGACCAGAGGGTCCATCTTCTTTAGTATCTCGTTCTTTCCATAGAGCGCACCGACCCCCGAGGGACCGAGCATTTTGTGAAGCGAGATGGCGTAGAGGTCAACGTCCAGTTTCTTGATGTCGACCGGTCGATGCGGTGCCGCTTGAGCTCCATCAAGCATGCATATCGCCCCGCTATCGTGGGCGATCTCGACGACCTCTCTGGCCGGGATGCTTGCCCCGGTCACATTGTTCGTCTGCGCCAAACTGACAACCTTGACCTCTTTGGTCACTAGGGATTTGTACGCCTCGATATCGAACTCGCCCGATGATGGGGTGGAAAGGAAACGGCGCCTTATCCCTTTGGCCTTCTGGACTTGCATCCAGGGGATATGGTTGCTGTTGTGCTCGACGTCCGAAGTCAGCACGACATCGCCACGCTTCAGCTCGAGCCCCTTCGCCACCAGGTTGATCGCCTCGGTGCAATTCTTTGTGATGACGATGCTGTCTGAAGGTGGCGCGCCCAGGAAGCTACCGATCCTCTCCCGCGCTTCCTCCACCTTGATCGAGACGGTGGTCGCCATGCGATGAACGCTCCTCCCTCCGC
>PNBI01000079.1 GCA_003135935.1 Methanomassiliicoccaceae archaeon | reverse complement strand
CCATCAAGGATCTAGGCATAAATTTTGACCTATTCACCAAAACGCATAATCCGAATCATTTTGAAGTTGTGCACGACGTATTCAACCGATTGCTGGAAAACGGTTTCCTTTACGAAAAGGGGACGTTGCAATATTATTGTCAAAAATGTAATAAATTTTTGCCAGATCGCTACGTAGAAGGCGTCTGCAATAAATGCGGGAACGATCGGGCGAGGGGGGATCAATGCGAGAAGTGCGGGGCGACTTTCGAAGCCGGAGATCTAGGGAGCGCGAAGTGTACAACGTGCGGCACCAACCCTGAGCTCAGGGAAACCGAGCACTTCTTCCTAAGACTAAGTGCCTTCCAAGAGCCCCTTCTGGAATACGTTGGTGACAAGGATTACTGGCGACCGAACGTTCAATTGTTCACCAAGAATTGGCTCGAGGCTGGCTTGAAGGACAGGGCAATAACTCGCGATATGACCTGGGGAATTCCACTTCCGCTCCCTGGCTATGATGGCAAGGTCATTTACGTTTGGTTCGAGGCAGTGATCGGCTATCTCTCAGCGTCAAAGGAATGGTCGAAACTGGTCGGGAATCCGGACAAGTGGAAGGAATTCTGGATGGACCCTGAGACAAAAGGCTTCTATTTCCTCGGAAAGGACAACATCCCGTTTCACACCATCATATGGCCGGCGATCCTGATGGGCTATGGCGGACTTAACCTACCTTATGACGTGCCTGCGAATGAGTTCCTTACTTTCAAGGGGGAGGCGTTCTCCAAGAGCCGGGGAGTGGGGATCGATATACCCTCGTTGGTCCAAAGGTTCGACTCGGACGTTATCCGATATTATGTTGCGGCGAACATGCCGGAGAACCGGGACAGCGATTTCTCTTTGCAGGATTTCGAGGTCAAGACCAACAATGAGCTGGTGGCCACACTGGGCAATTACTATCATCGGGTGCTAAGCTTCACCTACAAGAACTTCGGCATCATCCCGGAAATCGTGGGGCTCGATGAGCAAGGCTTGGCCATAGCGGAGGCGATCGAACGAACTCGCCAGGAGGTGGATGGCTGCATCACCACCTGCCAGTTCAAGAGGGCCTTGAAAGCGATAATGGTCCTGGCTCAGTTCGGGAATCAGTTCTTTGACAAATCTGCACCATGGGCTCTCTTGAAATCTGACAAGGTGAAATGCGGAACGGCCCTTAACCTCAACTTGCAGATAGTGAGAGCCTTATCGATACTGAGCTACGCTTTCCTGCCCCGTTCTGCAGCCGGGGCGTGGCGCTATCTTGGTATGAGCGAGGGGATCGAATCCAAGGGGCTGAATTGGTTCGACGAGAGGCTGCCTGAGGGACAGAAGCTAATCGAACCGATGCCGCTCTTCAGCAAGATGGTGATAGAGGCCCCAGCCGACCGGTTCAAAGGCCTCGAAATCGCGAACTTGAAGATTGGCAAGGTCTTGGAAGTGGCCCCTCACCCGAATGCAGAGAAACTGCTTGTGCTCAAGGTCGATATCGGCAAAGAGATACAATTGGTGGCGGGCCTGAAGGCATATTATCCCGGTGAGGAGCTCAAGGGCAAGAAGATCGTAGTGATCACGAACCTCCAGCCTGCTAAGCTGCGTGGTGTCGAATCCCAAGGGATGCTGTTGGCTGCAGAGGCAGGCGGCAAGGTAAAGGTGCTTACGCCGGCAGGAGAGGCCGCACCCGGAGACGCGGTGAATAGCGGCCTCGCGCAGGCGAGCAAAGAGATCAGCTTCTCCGATTTCCAGAAGGTCGTCCTCCGGGTTGGAACTCTGAAGGGCAAAGAGGTGATGATCGACCGCTCGTTCAAAGTCGAGATCCCTCTGAACCTGGTCACAGCTAGCAAGATTGCCGTCTTTCTTCCAAGCCAGGATGGCAACGAGGCATTGCCTCTTTATACCGAGAAGGGTGTGGCCATCACCGTGGACGGTGGCGAGATCGATGACGGAGCTCAGGTGAGATGAGGGCAGATCTCCATATTCACACATTCCATTCGAAGGATAATCACCAAACACTGGAGGAGATATTCCAGGCGGCGAAGACTAGAGGTCTCGGGGCGATAGCCATCACCGATCACAATACGACGGTCGGGGCAATGGAGGCCCTGAAGTCCGCCCCGGATTGGCTGATCGTCCTGCCCGGGATCGAGATAACCTCGGAGGATGGGCATATCCTGGCGCTGAATGTGCTAAAGGAAATACCCAAAGGGCTCAGTGCCCCAGAAACCATCAATAAGATTCATGACGCCGGCGGGATCGCGGTGGCAGCCCACCCCTATCGGAAATGGTCAGGTCTTAGAGAATCGACGATTAGGAAGAGCTCATTCGATGCGGTCGAAGGCATCAACGGTCGCAACACCCGCAATACCAACAGAAGGGTCCTTGACCTCGCTTCGGAGATAGGGTTGCCAAAGATCGCAGGATCCGATGCCCATAAGCCGAGCAACATCGGTGCTGCGGTGACGATATTCTCTGATTCAGTTCATACCAGGGATGAAATGATTCAGGCCATTCTGAACAAGCAGGTCTCGCTCGAGGGCTCAGGAAGGCAGACCAAGGAGACTTTCTCCTACGGTAGTAGGTCGATTGCTAGGTGGATGCGCAGAGGAATGAGGCGGCTGTGATTCGAGCGGTCAGATATTGAGCTCAACCCGCCCGATTATTTGTGTGGCCGATTTTGCGATGGTGTCGTTCTCGCCCGCGCCGTCGGTCACGATAGCCAACATATATCGGGTGCCAGCACCGACCAATATCAGGTCTTTCTCCATTAGCTTGATCATCATATAGCGCAAGCCGTCCTTCAGCTCTGCGGACGTCGTTTCCGCTGCGCCGATCATTATTGCGTTCATTGCTGAGAAAGTCTCTGGATGCGAGCCTTTCGGGGAATCCCCCATGATATAGAGTCCCCCTCTTGAGACCAAGGAGACATCGGAGACATGCTCCAGACCCTTGATTTCATCCAATACATTCCTGATATGAGCCAACTCTCCCATTCGGTCCCACCCTACTGATATTCTCAATAATTGGGGTTACTTAAAATACTTGCGACCTTTTTACTAAATCGAGGATTATTCCAGATGCTCAGAAAGATTCATCTTCTCCTCCTTTGAGGACAAAGGGGATCGTCTCATCGTTATCGATTTGGATAATACAAACGTAAAGCGGTCGAATCACCGCTGTGGCAAACAATAATAATCCTGACGGATTATGCAGCATGGGGAAGGATGAGCGATAGCGGGGAAAACGCAAATCAGGCCTCTTTCAGGAGGAGGAGAGAGGCAGAGAAGATCGAAGCGTCCTTGATAAGGTCCATTCATATCCCCGGAGAACGGACTCGCATCGAAAAGAGAATACTCCATCAGGCGGCGGAAGACCCTTCGGAGATAGTCGCAATTCTTCTTCATAACTATTCTCATGAAAACAAGCGCATAGCAAGAGAAGTACGCAAATTGCTGGACCGGCTTACTGAGGACCGGAAAGGAATGATGGCAGTACTGGATAACATCGTTAATTCCAATCGGGACATTAGGGATGCGGCAGTCCAATACCTCAAGGAAAAGAGGGGCATCTACGCGATCACCTATGCTGCCTTCCTCGAGCACACAGAGCTGCTGGTCGCTTTAGCTAGAAGCAAGGACATCCCCGTTTCAGACATTCAAGCATTGGTCGAGATCTCAAAAGAATCGTTTCTGGATGGCGAAATGATGGAGGCTCTGAAGGATATTGCCGCTAGCATCGACTTCATCAAGCACCGCCATCGGGCCGCAGACCAGCTGAAAGGATATGTCACCGAGATGTTGCGCATGGCTCCGGATCTGACTCGCCTCGGAGTCTATGATGAAAGGATCGAGGAGCCGCTGAAAAGGGCGATAAACGCCACTAAAATGCAGCCATTGGATGAGACGAAGGAAATCATCGAGATCAGGGGAGTCGAGTCGTCGATCCGCCAATCATTGGACAAGATGTCCAAGGCGGTGCGAGCATCCCACAAGATCAAACCGACTTTGCAAGTCGAGCAAATGCAGGGGGATGACGTGATGGCTATAGTGAAGCTGCGCGATGTCATGGCATCGGTCACCCAACTTACCGTAGCCGGGAAGCGATCGGAGAGCCTCCACACACTTCAAGATTACATCAAAAACGACTATTCGGAATATTACTCGAGGGCGAAGAAAAGGGTAGAAGCGGGCGATCCGAGCGCGTCAATGACGGTTTATGTCATCGGCCTCGTTGGATTGAAGCTAGCCTCTGCCATGATGCCTCAGACGGCCGAAGACATCTATCAAAAATGCTATCGGTTTTACGAGTCTGAACCCAGCGTTCACATAGTCCCTTGGCCTGAGGCGATGAGGAAATTGATGGCCGGATAAATCGGCCATTCGCTTTTCCAAAGAAAATCGGTTCGGAGCCAGTAAGTCAAGAAAACTATCTGGACGTTCGCAATATTTATATCCAGGATATCTCCTTACCCCTATTGAGGGATGCACTTGCCAAGTTCTTTGGTAAAGAATGCTCTAGCTAACGTGAAAACGAGCCAAGAGAATGTACAGCCACAGCCTGAAATCAAGTCCGAAGCGGACCGCGAACTCGAGGAGTTCGCCAAGAAACTCGACGTCTGTATCAAGATAGTCGGTTGCGGAGGTGGTGGTTGTAATACTATCAACCGCTGCATCGAAGCCGGCATAGAGAGCGCACAGCTCTGCGCGATCAATACAGACGCGAAGCATCTGCTGACGATCAAGGCACCGAAAAAGATTCTGATTGGAAAGACCGCTACCCATGGTCTCGGTGCTGGCGCCATTCCAGAGGTTGGAGAGGCAGCAGCAAGGGAGAGCGACATGGAGATCCGGGAATTCCTGAACGGAGCGAACATCGTTTTCGTCACAGCAGGTATGGGTGGAGGGACCGGTACCGGCTCAGCCCACTATGTTGCCAGGATTGCTAAAGAGCAGATTCGAGCTTTGACAATCGGCGTAGTTACGATTCCATTCAAGGCCGAGGGGACGGTCCGCATGGAGAATGCCATGGCTGGACTGGACAAGCTCCGCCGCATCACCGACACCACGATCGTCATCTCCAACGACAAGCTCTTGGAGCTGGTTCCAAAGCTTCCAGTAGATGCAGCATTCAAGGTCGCCGATGAAGTGCTCATGCAGACGATTAAGGGGCTCACTGAGATCATCACAAAGCCAGGCCTAGTCAACCTCGATTACGCGGACATCATGACCGTCATGAACGAAGGCGGGGTAGCATTCGTCGGGATCGGAGAAGCAACTGCCGACGACGATGACCGTGTGAAGGCCGCCGTCAACGAAGCGCTGCATAGCCCTTTGCTGGGGGAGATCAGTTTGAAGCAAGCCCAGGGCGCACTTATCAGGGTCGTGGGCGGACCGGACATGACGGTGAGCGAGGCGCAGAAAGCCTCGGAGATAGTCATGAACTCGATCGCCGACCGGGCTCGTATCATCTGGGGTTGCTCAATCGACCCTGAGATCGAGGGGACCATCAAGATTCTGTTGATCCTGACCGGTGCTCAATCGAAGTACGTGCTTGGCAAGGGAGGGGAGATGTCAATGGCCGGGAAGCTCGGTGGAAAGCCCGCAGCATCATCTGGCTCAGGCGCTCGCCCCGCTCCTGCGGCACCAGCGCGCCGGTCCGACGAGGACGATGGAATAGACTTCGTGCGCTGAACCGGATCCTGCGCCAAGCGAGGGGGCATACGCGGTTTGCGTCGTGTGCCTCCCCTTGCCTTTATTGGCAGGGGGAGGTCACAGCTCAAATGCGGCTTCGCCAAAACTAATGGCAGGACACGGTTCAATGCATTCACCACAGTGGACGCATCTCTCAACGAACAGATGGATCCGGCCTTGCTCTAGCGTGAGTGCACCCTCATTGCATCTGGCGATACAGACCCCGCAGCCGACGCATTCCTCGGCCTTAACCATCGCTCGGCCNNTTTGCCACCAAGATCCCGTCCTGAAAGACGCGGACATCCACTACTAGGATCCATCCTTCCTCGATGTTCGATTGCACCTCTCCGGTCATAGAAAGAATCTCAGCGGCGTGTTCGAGGTCGATAGACCGGTTGAAGGCACCATCTATGCTGAATCCCATTATGCAAGGCGAGAAGCCCTCCTGTAGCCGCAACGATAGCTGCCCCGCCTCCCGTGAGCGTGAGGATAGATTGTCACCGACCTCCACCCCGATCCTCTCCAATTCCTTTCTTATCGAATCGGGAAGGAGTTTCCAGCGCCAGAGGGCATAGGTCTTCCATGAATCTGGTAAGCCCGATTCTGCCGCGTGCTTCTCGAGATAGGCAGACCACTCCTCCAAGCAATCGGATTGACTTTTCACTAGCTCGATCTCACTCAGGTCAGATGCGGGACATAGGAAGCATCCTATTCGGTCTAGCCCTCGGTCATACCAAGGGTTATATTCCTCGCCCTTCGAGAAGATGTAGAGCCAGACATGAAGGGCGGTCCAATCTTGAATGGGCGAGGCTCCGATTTGGCCAGGGGTCCAAGGGTTCTTCCATACCCTGGGCTTCTCGGAGCGCATTTCTGACTCGTAACGCCTCTGTCCGATGAAGGAGAGGACGCCATTTGGATAGTGCTTCATTATTGCTCTGGTTGTAGCCCCAAGCTTATTGGTCTTGCAACACCATCGGAAATCCCGTCCTGGCGGTCCGAAATGGACCAGGCTTTCGAAGAAGATGCCTTTGGGCGCGGACTCCTCGATCAATTCGAGACTATGTTTCTCTGCCATTCGGTGGACATGAGCTATCGTTTCCGGGAACTCAAGACCAGTATCGACGAAGAAGATGGGAAGCTTCAGTCCCGCATCCATTGTCAATAGAAGGCATGCTAGAGAATCCTTGCCCCCGGAGAAGGAGACCATCGCCGGAAGCTGGTGCGTATCGATGGTCCTATGAATGAAGTGCACCGCTTCCTCGACCCGCTTTGCCATGACGGTTGCATTGGCTTGGATGATGAGCCCCCAGTTCTGCGCCTGGAGGTTCGGTTCGTAGATGGAGGGAGGTTCGAACCAACGGGTCTTCACGGCCATCCCCTTCTGGGAACTCATCATTTCCATTGCAGACATTCTGGCAGTCCCAGTGCAGATCGCTCTCTTTTTCTCGGTCAGGACGACCATCTCATCGCCGACCTTCACATCTGGGTGCACGTCCACAAGGCCTGGGACTAGGAGGTTCAACCCCTTCAAGATGAACTCGACAGCGTCGTCGCTTACAATAGAATAGCCGCGCGTCATCCCTTCCTGGATGGCACGGGCAGCAGACATGCGGGTGACGAAGGTATACCCCCTTCCGAAATCGTAGCGTAGGGTTCCGGCAACGTTGCCGTCAATAATGACCTCGTCCATTCTATCGAGGCCTGGTATCTTGTTCATTATCAGGAGCTTGCCCTCCGGCAAAAGAGTCGATCCACAGCCTTCGCCGAATTGCTTGTCAACGATCTCGCGGACGAGGCGGATATCCGCCTCGAAACCAGGCCTGATGTCTCCAGGCGGAGTGATCTCCATCACCCTGGTCGCCCCATGGCAAAGATCGCAGCGTTCCTGCTCCAATATTGGAAGATTGCAATGGCCGCACCAGCGTAGGTGCATCTTTCCCAATCTCGTCAAGCTCATGTTTCAGCCGCTGGAGAACCCCCGTATTATAAAAACCATCCCCAGAATCATGGATTAATTCTGATTCGACTCACCTGTATTCCAAACTTGATATATATGAATGCGAATTCGGGCATGAGACGATTTGACATGCGGGCCACGAAACGCTCAATGAACATCGACTATGCGATCAGAGAGGTCACCGTCCCTGCGCGAGAGCTGGAAATGAAAGGGATAGAACTGATCAAGCTGAACATAGGGGACCCGAACAAGTGGGACTTCGAGACGCCAGTGAACGTCCGCAATGCACTGTGCCGAGCAGTCGAGGAATGCGATAACGGCTACACCTATGAGGAGGGCGTTCCCGAGCTTCGAGAGGCATTGGCGGACAAGGAGCGAAGAAAGAACAAGATCGAGATGTCCGCGGAAAACGTGTTCATTACCAATGGAGTCAGTGAAAGCATCCAAGCCCTGATCGCCGCTTCGGTCGACCCGGGCGACGAAGTTCTGATCCCCGGTCCTTCTTACCCCTCGTACATCGAGTATGTCAAGTATTTCGGAGGAGTGCCAGTCGCCTATAAAACTGACGAGGCAAACGATTGGCAGCCGGACCTGGATGACATCAAGAAGAAGGTCACGAAGAGGACGAAGGCATTGGTCGTCATCAATCCGAACAACCCCACCGGGGCATTGTACTCGGACAAGGTGCTCAAAGGAATCACCGACATCGTTGGCCAGAATGATATGTTCCTCATCTCCGATGAGATCTACGACATGATGACATTCGAGGGGGAGCATCACTCTCCTGCCACGCTGGCGAAGGACATCCCGGTCGTGTTGCTCAATGGATTCTCCAAGGTCGATTTGCTTCCTGGTTGGAGGCTTGGTTACAGCGCGTTCCGCGACCCGGGGGGAGTTCTGGACGAGATCAAGGAGGGCTTCGTGAAGCAGCTACGACTCCGTCTTTGCGCCAATCAACCATGCCAATTCGCCGTGATCGAGGCATTGAAGGGTCCAAGGTCCCACATGGAGAAGACCCGGGCCAAATTGAAGAGGCGCGGGGAGTTCACCCATAAGAGATTGAACGAGATCAAAGGGATATCAACCACCATGCCTAAGGGGGCATTCTACATCTTCCCCAAGATTGAATCCAAGAGATGGAAGACCGATAAGCAGTTCGTCCTGGATGTGATGAACGAAGCGCATGTGCTGTTCGTCCATGGCTCAGGATTCGACGCGGAATATGGCGCGGGTCACTTCCGTTCCGTTTTCCTTCCTCCAGTTGAAGTGCTAAGTGAAGCATACGACCGGCTCGAACTGTTCATGAAGAAGAACGCGTGACGACTCGGTGATCGGCGGAATCGATGCTAAGACTTAGGCTCCAACATACCAATATCGAAGGTAGCGAAGATTGAACCAGCCTTCGCCTATAGAAATTGGATGGCCGGCCGACTTATCTTGGTCATTCAAGTCGCTTCAGCATCTTGACGACCGATTCGACAACCTCTCCAGCCTTCTCGACCCTATCCTGAGCCTGCAGTCGCGTCATACCCGGTCCCGTGACTCCAAGACCGACTGGCTTCTCGAACTCGACGGCAAGATCGGTCATCTTCCTCGCCGCGTTGGTGATGACGATTTCATCATGTTCCGTCTCCCCTTCGATCACCGCTCCCAAGGTGACGACCGCGTCGATCCCTTTGTTCAAAAGCAACTTCTTGACCGCCAACGGCATGTCGAAGACACCTGGAACAGTGACCACCTTGACCACATTGACTTCCAGGAAGTCCGCCTGTGCCTTGGCTCGTTCGAGCATCACCGAAGTTATGTCGTAGTTGTATTCCGACACCACAATTCCCAGATTGTACTTCTTCATTCTTTCACTCCCTTGCCGGCCCGGCATCCTCGTAGCCTTGTCTGAGGCCCTTGCCAGCATTCTTACCTAGCTCTTCAGGTCTGAATAATAAATTGAAAGCGTTACGCGCGTGTTCCCTTGCCCTTCGCTCTGCCAACCACGCCAATTCCTTTTCGTCCGCTGCCTCGTCCTCGTGGACGAATACCTCGATGATATGCTTACCGACCATCAACTGGCAGTTGATCAGTCCTGATGATGCCTCATGCGCGCATTGTCGATCGATGGCCTTGGCACCAGGCATGCCCAATGCCATGGCGATATCACAGCCCTGCTCATCGAATAGCTTCTTACATGCCACTGGTAGATCCTTGATGCCAGGCACGGTATAGCGAATGATCTTGAAACCCGTGCCCAGGCTCTTGAGCTCACTTATTGCCTGCGCGCCCATATCCACCCGGGCGAAGGTGGTATCGGCTATACCAATGACCTTCAACGGTCGCCCTCCTGCACCTTTTCGTTTAGCTCGGGGACTTTCCGTTCCTTGATCTTCTGGATTATCTTCCTAGTCCCGTTCAGGTCGTCTTCGAACTTATGAAGCCGGACTACCTTGACCCTAAGCCCTCGCTCAGCCAGGCGCCTCTCCAAATCTTTCTCGTCGAATCGCTGATCATAACCCAAGGCGATAATGTCCGGTCTCACCTGGATCACTATCTCGAACATATCCCCTTCACGGCCCAGCAATGCCCGGTCGACCGGTTTGAGCGCTCCCACCAGCTCGACCCTCATCTTCTCAGGCGTAATCGGCTCGTGTTTCTGCTTTCGCACTGTGGCATCGGTTGCAACGACCACTACGAGCTCATCGCCGAGGCTTTTCGCTTCCTTTAGGAAATGTAAATGGCCTGGATGGAGGATATCGAAGACGCCAGTGGCCATTATCCTGCTCATTTTACTTCCTCGATTCTGCCCAACCCTCGATCACATCGGAGCCTTCGAGGAAGCAAAGGTCATTCCTCTCGGCATATTCCTTTGCCTTCTCCTTGCTTAACGCATTCCCATCGTCGCCCATCATCTCGCAGATCGTGGCCGTGGGGGTGAGAGCGGACATTGCTAGCAGTGCCGTAGATAGCTCGGTGTGCCCTTTCCTCTTAATTAGCAACTCTTTGCTCGCCCTTAGCAGATGCACATGTCCTGGCGAGCGGAAATCGCGACCGAATGCCAGTCGAGCCTGGTCGTCGCTCTGATGTAGCGCGTTCATAGCCAGATTTGCGAACTCCCTTGTGGTCAAAGCACGGTCATTATCGGTGATGCCAGTGAAAGTCCTACGGTGGTTAATGGTGATCGAAAAGGCCGATTTCGTGTCATAAGGGATATCGTTCGGTGCCAGCAGATCCAGGATCGGGTAGAGCTTGGCTGAATTGCTGAGCACATCGGCCAGGAAGGGTAATTGCAGCTTCTCCCCGATCTCATGGTTCGCTGTTGTGCAAATTAATCCTCCAGCTTCCTTGCGCATGGTCCGGATCGCCATCGGGGTGACGAACTGGGAAGCGATAACCATGTC
>PNBI01000020.1 GCA_003135935.1 Methanomassiliicoccaceae archaeon | reverse complement strand
CGATTAAGGAACTAAACTTTCAGGAATATAATTATTGAGATTATCTGTTTAGGTAGGCCTCTGAAAGATGAGCTCAGAGATTTTTCAATCCGCTAATTTGCATTTTAGCTCTACCCCTATTGGCGCATTAAGACGAGCCCACCCGAAAACCATCGAAATCGACGATCTTGTTATAACATAGCCTATTCCTGAAAGAAAAAGAAGAATAAGGGAAGGGGTTTGCCTAAGGTGATTTCGGCTTCCTCGCTCTACGCATCAGCATAACGGCTAGGAGGATGATGACGATAATCACCACCACTCCGATTCCGACAAGCAGAAGGGTGTTATCGGCCACGGCAGCTTTCTCGGGTGCCGCTGTCTGCGCGTTAGACTGGGCGCTCGCACCGATGGCGTTCACGGCCTTCACCGTGTAGGTGTAGTTCGTCCCTTCCGTTCCGGAAGTGTCGACGTAGGTGAGGGTGCTCGCGCCAACTGTGGCCAGTTGAGCGGCCGCGCTACTGCCGGTGCTCCGCCAGATCTGGTAGCCTGTGACGGGAGAGCCGCCGTTATCTGCCGGCGCGACCCATATCAGGGTCACCTTGTCCTCACCAGGCGTGGCGGTGAGGCTAAGGGGCGCCGACGGCGCTGTGCTCGGGGTGGCCGTCGCATTCTTCTCCTCGGTGAAGGCGCTCTGCCCGTGGCTGTTATTGGCCTTGACCTTGTAGAAGTACGGAGTCCCGGCCACAACGCTGTCATCTTGATAGGTGATGCCAGTGACTGTAGCGATCGGGGTCGTGCCCTCGCCTCCCTCGGTCGTCCCGCGGTAAAGGAAGTAGTTGCTTGCGCCACCACCAACTGGAGCGGTCCAGTTCAACGTGATTTGGTTCCGGTGTCCAGTGGCGGTAAAGCCGGTGGGTGGTCCAGGAGATATGCCTGGACTGCCGGTGACCGAATTCGAGGCGGGGCTAGCTCCCACGGTGTTCACGGCCTTCACGACGTATACATAGGTGTTGTCGATGACGGCAGTGGTATCATTGTAGGTCAGCGTTCCTGTCGTCACGTTGGCCAGATAGACCGCAGAGCCAAGGGTCGCCCCCCGGAATATGTCATACCTAGTGAACTCAGGATTGCCCGGATTCGCTGGCGCGGTCCATTCAAGCCCTACATAGTTGTTCCCGCTGACTGCATCGAGCTCCTGCGGCGCGGTCGGGATCTGCGGTCCTGACGTGGATGTGGCCGCTACCTCGTTGGAGGATGGGCTCAAACCTGCCGTGTTCACCGCGTGGACCACATAGAAGTATGGTGTACCAGCGATGGGCGTCGTGTCGTTGAACACGAGCGTTCCAGCAAGCACGTTGCTGATAGGGCTGCCGTAGTCACCCGAGGTTGTGCTGCGATAGATATCGTAGCGCGTGAAGCTCGGGTTGCCTGCGTCGGTCGGCGCGGTCCAGTTGAGCAGGTTGAATCCTGCTCCAGCCTTCGCCACCAGTCCAATCGGTGCGCTAGGCGCGCTCGGTACTGCCGTCGGCGTGCCTGCGACCTCATTTGAGGCGAGGCTCGAACCGACGGTGTTCACTGCCTTCACGACATAGTGGTAGGGGGTCCCGGCCACGACCGAGGTGTCGTTATATGTTGTTGTGACCTCGTCCACCGAAGCGATCGGGGCTCCATAGACGCCCGCGGTCGTGGAGCGGTAGATGTCGTACGCAGTGAAGCTAGGCGTCCCGGCGTTCGCTGGTGCGCTCCAGGTCAGGAAGACGTATCCCGGTCCGGCGGATGCCAGCAGATTCTGCGGCGCAATGGGCAATGTGCCCGCTGAGCTGGCGCTAGCCGACGCGGATGGCGAGAAGGCTGAGGAATCACCGTACTGGTTGGATGCGAGCACCCGATAGTGGTAAGTCACTCCCGGAATCACGGAATGGTCCGTGTATGTTGTGGTACCCTTCAGGTCTGTGATATCATACCTAATGGTGGTCCAACCGCCGAGGCTGTCGTTGCGCTGCAGCTCGTAGTGGATCAATATGGCCGTACCCTCATAGGTGGGGCTGTCCCAGGACACATCGATTCTTCCTGCCAGCCCGTTGGCAGCTATGTTTGTGGCTGGGTCAGGCACGTCACCTGTCGGGCTCCCGAACGAGCTGGCCTCGTTCGAGTTGGCGCTCACACCGAACATGTTCTCGACTGTTACGTAATAGAAATAGTTGCGATCTATCTGGGTCGCCCCATCATTGGAACCAAAGCCACTGGTGAATGAAATCACGCTCATGTTGAAATTGGCCACAACTGACTCAGCTCCAGAGGCATCGCCCCGGTGCACCTTCCATCCGATGATGGGCGATGTCACCGGCAATGGAGGGCAGTAGAGAAAAGGACCATAACTGCCAGGCGTGCAGACCAGCAACGGTGCGTCCGGCGCGCTCCCCGTGCTCGCCGCTGCGTTCGCCTCCGGCGAGAATGGGCCGATCGTGCTCAAGTGGACCGGCTTCACCTTGTAATAATAGGTGTTCCCATTGATGACGACGTTGTCGAAGTAAGAGGTACTGGTCCCCACTGTCGTCAGCAGCACCTCGCTGTTGGACGTGCTATCTCTCCAGATCTGGTATCCAGTGGCATTGAAGGCACCGCTCCATTGCAGCAAGACCTTGCCGTTCCCAGGATATGCGGTCAGGGTGTTCACCAGGAATGGAGGAGTAGGCAACTCATGCGGAGTTGCGCTCTGGAGCGGAATAGTGAAAGGACCACTGTTTCCAGTCCCATTATCAAGCGCTTTGACACCGTAGTAGTAGGTCACTCCGTTCGTTACTGCCCAATCGAAGTAGAATCCATCGTACCCAAATAGGCTAGCTTTGCTGACATTCGCTAACAATGTGTTCGGTCCGGAATCGCTCGGGGCGCGTATGATCTGATAGGTATCGAATCCATTCTTTGATGGGTTCACGGGCCGCTCCCAGGACAGGATCACGCTATTGTTCAGGCCGCCTGCCATTAGGTTCAATGGCACGCTGGGAGTGACGCCCGTCCCTCCGATGAACAAGCTCAGGTTTGTATCCTGTCCCTGTCCGTAGGTGTTTGCAGCTCTAACAGTGTAATTCGAGTTTGTTCCAATTAATGGTCCGAGAAGCCCTCCGGCCTCATCCAAATACCCTCCCGCCCCGAATGAGGCGGTGATCGGGGTGTTCGGGATCAAATAGTCTTCCCGGTAAAGGTAGAAGAACCTTGCCGGTGGGCTTCCTCCGGCCACGGAGGCAGATGTCCAGTTCAATTGTGCAGAATAAGCCATCCCGGTCCCGGTGGCGCTTGGCGCATTCGGTGCATCGCCCGTAAGGCTGGGAGTGGCCGTAACCTCATTGGAGAAGGTGCTGTTGCCTGCATCGCTATGCGCCCTGATCTCGTAGAAGTAGGTCGCGCCAATCGCTGCGGCAGAGTCATTGTAATAATTCAGGCCGTTCAGCCAAAGGCTGTTCGAGGTCAATGGATCAGAGTAATGGGTGGCGCCAACCAATATCGTATCCCAAAGCGACTCGCCGCCAGAAGTGGTGCCTCTAAATATCTCGTAGGTCTTGATCAATTGGTCTCCGTTGGTCGCAGGGTGATCCCACCACAACCAAACGAACCCTGGCCCTTGGTCTGCGACTAAGTTCTGCGGGGCTCCAGGGACTGCTCCGGCCGCAAGATTTGTCTCTGTAAGCGATAGGGCGAAGGGACTTACCCCCACCTTTTCGGATGTAACTGCCAGGCCCGAAAGCAACATGGCGACAACAACCGCGACGCTCATGAATAGCATCAATTTTCCATTTTTCATTCGAAATCATCCTCCGTTTTGCGAAGAGATTGGTGATTGCCTTCAAACTCGGCTCAATAACTATTTTTGAGCCAACGAATGGGTTATCTACGACACCCCGCCTCATAATTCTTTGCTCAATTGAAGTCCAGAATGCCTGGTAGGGGCTGCTCACTTTCAGCGAATTGTGCAGATAACTAGGTCTCGTTCTCACCTCTTCATGGCTATGAAATAATGAGTGCTATCCTGTGAAAAATCATTTATTACTTCTAACTCCGTATTTAAATAATCAATATCGTGCTTATGGCGTTGAATAACGCTCATTTGATGCGATAAGGTGTCAAAATGCGATCTCTAACAGCGGTTCTACGGATGAAATGCTTGTCATTCGTCTTGATGGGGATGCTTCTCATCAGCGGATTGGTTTTTGCCCCGCTGCAGTCGATCGCGGCAAATGGAGCCAATACTGCCGCTCCCTCGGTCCAGACATCTTCACAGATGATCGAGAGCGGTGATTATGTCACTTACAATGTAACAGTAAACGGGGATGCCGGCACACGCAGGTATGATTTTGTTAACGTAAGCGACTCGCTGGTCGAAGTGCAGGTAACATCCACCATTTGGTATTTCGGTTCATACACTCACACCTATAGTTACAGTTATGAGAACGGCCAGATAATTTTAGCTGATCTGACCGGACAATTCACAGCTGCCAACAAGATTGGAGAGGCAAGGTTGCTGACCGCTTATGGCCTCAAGAACATTTCAATATTCAGCTATTGGCTACCAGGTCCATACAGCAATGCGCTAAGGACATACTACGTCCCAATAGGCTGCTCGATTTTCTTCAAATATTACGGGAACGACACTGATGGTAATCATGTTGTTCAGACACTAACAGAGACGAACATCGATTGGTTGCAGAACGTTGGCCATCTGGTAGATTACAAGGATGTGCAATGGACCAAATATGGAGCGAATCCTGTAATCCAAACCGGACCACCCGGTTCTTGGGATAGTTTACATGTGGTAGCTAATAGTGTATTGAGTGTGAACGGTGTTTATCATTTGTACTATACTGGAAGTCCAGACGGTCAGATATGGGATATAGGTCATGCTACTTCCTCAGATGGAATCCATTGGGCCAAGGATCAGAGCAATCCGATAATTGTGAATGCTCACGAATTTCTCGTAATTCATGAGAACGGGCTGTTCAAGGCGTGGTACACCGACAGCTCGACCTATCCATGGTCAGTTCGGTATGCGGTATCCACAGATGGCAGCGAATGGCAGCAGGGTTGGAATGGACCGGTTCTATCTGCAGGTCCTTCCGCTTGGGATTCGGCAACAATTCGGGCAGGTCCTGTTCTTCACAATTCCACAGGTTATTCGATGTGGTATAGTGCCACCACCTCTGACGGATATGCTTGGTCCATAGGATTGGCTATCTCTCAGGACGGAATCAATTGGACGAAGTATTCTGGGAATCCGGTCATGACATATAATCCATTGATCCAATGGATGTCAGTAAGGGTCTTCGCGCTGAGCGTTCTGGAAACACCATCTGGACTGGCCATGTGGTTCTTTGGTTCAAACATACAAGTTCAAAGAGTGGGGGTGGCAACATCGACCGATGGCATATCATGGCAATTATCTGCACAACCCGTCGTCGATGTCGGACCTCCTGGAGGCTGGGATAGCGCATCCCTTAGCTTCTCGTCTGTGCTCCAGGTAGGCAACAGCCTCTGGATGTGGTATTCTGGAACTGGTACAATATATCATTATCAGATCGGGCTGGCAACTGCCAATGCGTCAAATCTACCTTCTTTAGATGCCATATATCCAATTCCAAATTCCACATTGATTCAAACACCGGCCAATATATCGGTAAAGTTGAACCATGGAACTCCTCGGATGAATATCACTGACGTGAACATCACTTTAGACGGTGCTCTTCTCAATGTCACCATCATCAACGATACGGCGTCAGGTGTGGTTCCTGCGAACATAGCGAATGGCCAACACCATGTCACAGCAACCATGATGGCTGGTGGTGAAGTCCAGACGATCGAGTGGTCATTCAATTTAGCTGTATATATCGCACCTGATTTTATCTGGCACAATAGCAGCATGGGCTATTCCATCATGGTCCCCGAAAATTGGACGGCACAGGACAATGTGAACCTATCTGGCATTGTCATTAACACCTTAATATTCGGTCCAACAAGCGGTGGGGTTCGGACCAATGTCATCCTGATGACCGGAACCGATGCTTCCATATTGGGCACAGAAGCCTATCTGAACCAATCCATGCAGATGGCTATCAACGCTTTGGAGCAGGCAGGGGCATCGAACATAGGAATATACCCAACTCCGCGCTATTCGACAATATCAGGAAATTTAGCAGTGATATTCGGACTCAATTTCACTCTTTTAGGCCTGGATATGCATCAGGAAGCTGCATTCATCATCGACACTGCACATTCCGTTTATTGGGCCATTACAGGTACGGATAGCCAGCAGTGGTCGTCGCTTTATGACCAAACGTTCGACTCGATGATCAATGGCCTCATCACCAATCCTTTGCCCAGCTCTCCGCGGAATATTGTTGCAACACCAGGTAATGCCCAGGTCGCATTGTCTTGGAACGCTCCCATTGACAACGGCACCGGCACTATTACAAACTACAACGTCTACCGTTCCACTGCTGCAGATGGGACATATTCCTTGATTGCCGCTCCTACTGGGTCTTCCTTTATAGATAACAGTTTAGTCAATGGCCAGGACTACTGGTATAAGGTTAGCGCTGTCAGCAATATTGGGGGAGGAACGGTCACCGCCCCTATCCCCTCAACGCCATTCACCATTCCTGGTTCGCCTACGGGCCTAATGACTGTCGCAGGCAATAGCCAGATATCATTAAATTGGACTGCCCCGGCCTTCGACGGCGGTCGGGCCATCGACTATTACATCGTTTACGAGAATGGGACCGCTCTGACTAACCATCCCACTGAGGCTGCAATGGTTGTCACAGACCTGATCAATGGTCATGAGTACAACTTCACCGTGGTGGCCCATAATATCGCTGGGAACAGCAGTCATAGCTCTTCCGTTATGGCATCACCATTCACCATTCCGAATGCTCCGACGTTCAAATCAACCTTAGTTGATTCGTCTCAGGTCACTTTGACCTGGAGCCACAACGGAAATGGGGGCAAAGTCATCATTGGATACAAGCTCTATCGCAGCGATAGCGAGAACGGAACATATGTCCTGATAGCCACGCCTTCGGGATCGAGCTTTAAGGATTCAAACGTGACCAGTGGCAAGACCTATTGGTATCGGGTCAGTGCCGTGAATGCTGCGGGCGAGAGCGCCTTGGGCGGTCCTTTCTCCACCAGTGTACCTGATTCACCAATGATTTGGGTCTTGGTGGCGGCAGCGGTCGTGATCGGCATGGTGGTTGTGGCATTGTCCTTCGTTCTGCAAAAGCGCAAGAGAAGGAATTAGTCGGGTTGCCACGGCGTGAAGAGCTGCCCCGATGCAAAAAACCTCAAAATTGAGAAATTTGGAGGGATGACTGGTTATGGATAGGAGCGCGAAGGAGGGAACCCGCGGTAGAAGAGCCAGATATCTCGAAAAACGGCCTTATTTGGTGCAATCGAGGCGTTTTGCACCATCGAATTCATCTACTTCTTCGAATTTCGATAGAGCGCGTTCATAGGCAAAGTTGAGGCCTAAAATCGAGTTCACTTTCGAATTTCGAATTGCTTGAGTGAGGGGTGGTATCATTCGTCTCTCATAGCCTGAGCCTCACAGCATCCCCGCAGCCAGCACCTAAAAATCCTTGATCCTAGAAATTATTCTTAACTTTAGTTCCTTTTTCGATGGCTTTTAATATCATCCACTCCGGATGCAATCTTAGTGATGTTCAATAGCGAACTCTATTTGATTAAGGCTTCATCTAAATGAGCAGCATTTAAGAAAAGATAAAATAAGGAGGGGAAAAATGTCAGAAAAGGATGATACAAAAAAGAAACCAATTATTGCTGCCAGCGGTGGCACGACGAACCAAGACTGGTGGCCTAACCAGTTGCGACTCGATATCCTGCATCAGCATTCCTCCAAGTCCAATCCGATGGGCGATGATTTCAATTATGCCAAAGAGTTCAAGAGCCTCGACCTGGCGGCAGTGAAGAAGGATCTGCTTGCGCTGATGACCGACTCTCAGGACTGGTGGCCGGCGGACTTCGGCCACTACGGGCCCTTGTTCATTCGCATGGCATGGCA
>PNBI01000106.1 GCA_003135935.1 Methanomassiliicoccaceae archaeon | reverse complement strand
GGCGATGATTGTGCTCGCCGACAACATCGACGAAGAGACGATGGATCAGGCAAGCAGCAAGGGCGCGCAGAACTTCCTTGTCCTCGGCCATTATGACGATTTCTCGCTTTCGAAAGTGGTGCTATGCAGCATCGAGAAAAAGAACATGGAAGAGATGAATAAGACGCTGAAGGTGGTTAACAGTATCTTGCGCCACGACATTCTTAACAACTTCACTGTGATCAGCGGCTCGCTCGAAATCTTCAAAATGAAGAGGGATGAAAAGTTCCTAGCCAGCGCCATGAATGGCGTGGAACGCTCAATCGATCTCATCAAGAAAATGAAGGAGGTCGAGAAGGTCATTTCGCCCAATGAGATGAAGAAGATGGATGTGCGAGGCCTGATCGATGATATTGTCAACAAATACCCGAGGGACAAGATCCACTTCACCGTCGAAGGATCTGGCATTGCGTTTGCCGATGATGCCTTGATCTCGGTATTCGAGAACATAATCAACAACGCAATAATCCACTCCGGAACGGACATCGTGAACGTGTCCATACGACCAGTGCCCTCCGACCCTGACCTGGTGGAGATCCGCTTCGCCGATCATGGAGTGGGGATACCGACCGAGATAAAGGCGAAAATCTTCCAGGAGGGCTTCAGGTATGGCAAGAGCGGACAGTCAGGCCTGGGCCTCTATATCGTGAAGAAAGTTCTGGAGCGCTATGGGGCGACCATCTCTGTTGAGGACAACAAGCCCAAAGGAAGCGTCTTCGTGATCGTAATCAAATCGGGCTAGAGCGGTTATCAACCAAGAAGCCCGGACATGGCCTTATTTGATTCTTCTAGCACTTGCTCTTCGTTTAGCGAGAGCACCTTGCGCTCGAGCATCACTGGCTTGCCAGAGCAGATCACGCTCTTCACATTGCCAGCATTGGCGCAGTAGACAATGCCAGCCACAAGGCTTTCCTTCCTCAATGGCCATATATTTGCGCTCCTCCCCTCGATGATCACTAGGTCCGCCCTCTTTCCCACCTCGATGGATCCGATCTCCTTCTCCAGGCCGAGGGCGCGCGCTCCCCCCAAGGTGGCAAAGTCGAGCGCCTGCTGAGCCGAGACGACGGTCGGGTCCCAGCGATTTGATTTCTGCAGCAATGCCAGGGTTTTCATCTCCCCCAGCATGTCCAGGCTGTTGTTGGTGGTGGAGCCGTCAGTGCCAATGGCGATGTTCACCCCAGCCTTCATCATCTCAGGGACAGGGGCGACCCCGCCTGTTGCTAGCTTCATATTCGAAACTGGGCAGGTGGCGATGGAACAGCCGGAGCGAGCCAGATCGTTTATTTCGTTTATGGTGAGCCAAGCAGCATGCGCAGCCAGGCAATTTTCGCCCAGGAAACCGATCTCCTGGAGCCAATCAGCCGGCCGACGCTGATACCTCTTCTTGTGATCGTAGACCTCCTTCCTCGTCTCCGAAAGGTGAAAATGCATCAACATGCCAGTCCTGTCAGCGAGTTCCTTTGACCCTAGGAAGGTCTCCTTCGAGCAGACGTAAACGCCTTGCAATCCGATCCCCGGGATGATCATCTCATTCCCCTGATGCTCTGAGAAGAACCTCTGGCAGTTCTCCAGCGGAACGCCCTTCTGAGTGGTATATTCCCTGTCCAGAACAGCCCAGCAAAGCACTCCCCTGAGCCCTGATTCGACCGTGGCTTTTGCGATGATATCCTCGGCGTAGTACATGTCAACGAAGGTTGTCGTTCCACCTCGAATCATCTCCAGGCATCCCAGCCTCGCCCCTGCGAGTATGTCCTCGTTCGTTCGCTTTGCATCGATAGCGAAGCTCTTCTCGAGGAAATCGTTAAAAGGGAGGTCATCTGCCATTCCCTTCATCACCGTCATCGCAATATGAGTGTGGGCGTTCACCAGGCCAGGGATAATGATATCTCCTTGGGCATCGATGGTTTCGTCCGCTGATCCCCGTACGTGACCGATGGCGGCAATCCTTCCATTCTCGATTAGGATGTCTCCCTTGAGGACCTGCCTTGCATCGTTCTGGGTGATGATATGCGCCCCTCGGACCAGAATGCTCTTCATAAGAACGGGCTGCACATTCTACTGGAGCATTATCAATCTTTCCAGCTCAACTTTTTTTCAGAAGACCCTAGCCGTCATTCAGAATCCCTTATTCGCGCACTCTTGTGAAAAAGGTAACCGCATCAACCAAGGGTATGCCAATTGGCAATAATCAGGGCAAAAGCATCCATTTCAAAACATCAATCGAGCATAACCTTTATTGCGCAAAGAACGTTTAACGATTGATGATGATTTGCCAACTGGCTGGATTCCTGGGGAGTGGCAAGACCACCCTCATGGTCCGTTTGGGAACGGAGCTTGCGAAAGCCGGCAAGAAGGTTGCGATCATAGTAAACGAAGTGGGCGAAGTGGGCGTGGATGGGGCGGTCATCGAATCCTTCGGGCTAAGGTCGGTCGAGCTCACGGAAGGATGCATCTGCTGCTCATTGTCCGGAAGCCTGCAGAATACCTTGAAGATCATCGCCAAGGAGTACAAGCCGGACATCATCCTTATTGAGCCAACCGGCTTAGCGTTGCCATCCAGGATCAATACGATCATCCGCACTTCCATGGTGGAAGTGGAAAGAAACGTGACCGTCGTTCTTGTCGATGCTTTCAGGGCTGAGAAGCTCCTCAATGAGATGAGGCAGTTCTTCAGCAGGCAGATATCGGATGTTGATGTCATAGCTATCAATAAGGTGGAGCTCGTCTCTCAAGAGAAGATCAAGGAAATTGAGGCAATGATCAAAGAGCTCAACCCGAAAGCGCCTCTGGTCCACATCTCGGCTAAAGAAGGGAAAGGTGTAATGGAGCTGATGAGCGCATTGGGGGTTTCCTAGCGATGCAGGATGAGGATACCAAGGAAATGGCTGAAGCAGGCTCCTTCGGTCTAAGAATCGAGTTCGAGGCGCGACGAGACCTCAGGGCCTCGGAACTTACCAAGCTAATCGGCGATTATGTAATCGCGGTTGTGGACCGGGTAGCTAACCTTCGGCCATTTATCGGACATGCAAAGGCATTCATCAAGACCCCCATCGGTCATATCCAAGTCAATCTGGTGGATAGTGAACTGGGAACAGAGATCGTCCAGACCATCGATAGCGGACCGATAACCTCGGGAACAGCGAACTTTATGGCCGTGGCGGTAGGAGTCAAGGACGCGGAAATCGAGAAAGCGATGCGCCAGGCATTGGAGCCGGTGGCCCTGAAACTGAAGATAACCATCCTGGAGCACGACCATTCACGGATCACCGACAGACTGATTTCACTGGGTGATGGGATATGAGCGAAGAATTCGGCATCTCAATCGATGTGGGAACAAGTGGGACCCGCGCGCATGCGATAGAACTGAAGACCAAGGAGATTATCTCCACGGCGATCACCGTCAGGCATCCTGTTCCCGGGATGAACGTCATGGACCACCTGACTTTCTGCATCGAGTCTTCGACGGACCTCGCGAATAAACTATTGATCGACTCCACCAATCGCCTGTTGGCGCTACTGGACATCGACCTTAGGAAAGTTAGCACGATGGCAATATGCGGCAACCCCATCCAGTTATCGATCTTTCAGAATATGGAGATCCGCGACCTTGCCTTCGCTGGGGAACGCGCCTTGAAAGCCCGAGGGGTGGAGCACCAGAAGAGGGATGCCAAGGTGATCAAGGCTGGTTCCCTAGGACTGGCAGTGAACCCAGAAGCAGACTTGTACGTACCTCCCTCCATCAAGCACGAGATCGGCGCCGATGCGCTAGCGATGATGCTCAAGACTGGGCTGCTGGAGCGCAAGGAGAACAGCTTGGTGACCGACTACGGGACCAACGCCGAAATGGCGCTCAAGGTCGGCGACGAGATCTACACAGGCTCGGCTGCGGCCGGTCCTGCGATAGAAGGACAGCACATCAGACATGGCATGCTGGCTTCGCCAGGCGCCATTTCCGATATGGAATATGAGTTTAGCTGGAGGATGAAAGTACTGGATGAGAACCTGCTCCCCCAGGACGGGGACCTCGTGGATATCACGACCGGAAGCGTGATGGAGGAAGGCTTGATGCATGGTAAGGCAGTGGGAGTCACCGGCACTGGGGTCATCGCTGCAATCTCGGGGGGCATGGAGACCAATCTGATCAAACCCCCGAAGATACTGACCAAGGATGGCAAGATCCATCTTCAAGAGGGGATATCCATCGATACCCACGATTTCTTGGAGGCGGCGAAGACCTTTGGGGCAATGCGGGCTGGGCACTTCACACTGTTGGAGCATGCCGGCATCAAGTTCGAAGAGCTGGACAGCATGTATATGTCTGGCGCGTCCGGGACTTATGTAGATGCTCTCAAGGCGCAGAAAGTCGGCCTAATCCCCCCCACCCTCAACACGGTGTATCAAGTTGGCAACACCTCACTGGCCTTGGCCACCGACATAGTAAGGGAGCCAGAGATCATCGACCGATTGCAGACCGTGGCCGATTCCATCCGCTCCAACCACGTGATGTTCGCCACGGACAAGGTTTTCGAGACCATATTCATCCAGGAGCTCGCCTACTGGCAAGAGGGGATGCCATTGGACGCGTACAACATGATGCTCCGAATGGAGGACATCCAGGAGCTGCCCGGGAAGATCAAGAAGTGCAAAGTAGTGAAACTCGTCCAACGCGATATTCCGATCCTTGGCAATAAGGGATTGAAGATACTCAGGGACATTGGAGTCAGAATAGAAGGAGGGTTCGAGGGTTGCATAGGCTGCGAGAAGTGCATGGAGGAATGCCCGGAGAAGGCAATAACTATCGAACCAACCCCAAGTGGCTACCATATTTGCGTGGCATCGGACCTTTGCGGAGGTACCGCGTGCCTGAGATGCGAACAGAGCTGCGCTGAGAAGGTCTTCAAGTTCCGGGACCTTAAGATCGGAAAGGTGGGGCGGGCCGCCAAGGCTTGACCCCGCCCAAATTCCCAATCCTAGCTTAAGGGACATTGCAGAAGAAAATGATTATAACCAGAGCATTTCATTGATTGCTTAGGGTGTGTGCTCATGGTCGTCGAAGAGGTCGATTTCCATAGCCTCTCTCCGGAGATCATCCTCAAGTATCTCCCTGGAAAGGATTGCCGGAATTGCGGGTATGAATCTTGCCTTGGATTCGCCAAGGCCCTAAGCGAGGGCAAAGCATCGGTGAAGGACTGCCCGGAAATGGCCATAATGATGAGCGAATCCCTGGCCGGGGCACTCTCGATAAAGCTTGAGGTACACGAAGCCGACGCCTCTATGAACACTACATCGGATGGACTCATCGAGCTCAACTCCCCGTCCGAAGACTCTTCAGTGCTCATCACCGGCAATTCCGGGGTTACGATCAAGGTTCTAAAATTGATATTCTCAAATACCCCGAATGCGAGCGCTTTTCTGATTCCGACGGAAACGAAAGGATTCACCATAGACCATGCGGCGGGGATGAGACTGATGACACCGATGACGGTCATGCGGGGATTAACCAGCAGTGCAGTGGCAGCACGGGTCAATCACCATAAGATGATCATACCTGGATTGTGCGCTGGGATTGAAAAGCAGCTCGAACAGATGACCGGGTGGACCGTGGAGGTCGGACCGGTCAGTGGTTTCGAACTTCCAGCTTTTATCATAGACAAAATGGAGAAACGATAGTGCAGAATGATTTTAGGAGTTGCGAAATCTTCCTTGGTTCATATTGAAGCGCTGAACTGCGAGTAGATTGGCTTTGCGGTAAATACCGATATCGCACGAGATGGGAAAAGGAATAAAGAGAGGCCGATTAGGCCCCAGTTTTAGCGTAGAGGTTTGTACGGCCCTTCTGTTCCCTATGGATTCACGCTCACGTTTTGATCATCAGAGGCAAAACCTGCTTGCCCTTCATGACCAGAAGCATGATCGCAGCAGCCATGTAGAACGAGATCAGCGAGTAGATCATCCACAAGGCACCCATGGCCGACTTCAGATCACTAGAACCATTGTACCAGAGCGCGGTCACGAAGAACGCAATCGCAGCAATGATCAGCAGGATCGGGAGCAACCTAACCGGCTGCGCGACCGCAACCAAGGCATCGATCAGAATGATAATGCCTATAGCCACGCACAACATGGCCGCGCTCACTCCAACGATCGATACTATGGTGAAGAAGAATATAGCCAGAGGTCCGAATATTGCTGTCCCAAGAAGGTTCTCGTTCAGATAAGCAATGACAGCTACGATGAGGGTAACTGCGCCGGCAAATTGACCTATCGCCACAATAAGACCGAGGCTATCCGTCCCCAGTCCAAATACTGCGACCGAAAAAGTGAACATGCTGATCGCCAATAAGCCCAAAACATCGGCCATTGCCACTTTCACATGGACGTTTGATTCATCTGTCACTTCTTTTCCTCCTTCCGTTCCTCCAAAGTGAAGATAAAAAAGGGGTTTTTAAGTGGTTTATGAGGTCCTTCAGGCGCATTATAGACCGTAGTTCTTCGGGTTGAACATCGGGATGTTCTTATAGGTCTTGAGCGCCCAATCGACGAACTTGTCCTGGTCGTCTGGTAGGGACTTGAGGTCAACGATAATCTTGTTCAACGTGTCCCTCTCCATCTTGCTCAGGCGCATGCCGCCCTTGGTACTGGCAGATGCGTCGATAAGCTCCGCGGCTTTCAGACCGGCAGCCTTTGACCTCAAGTAGATGTCGTTCCCTTCTGCAACGATGGACTCCCCGATCTGGTAGGCGTTGTCGTAGCAGAGGATGAATCCCTCGGGGCTCTTGAAGCGGTCTGAGGCCATGTACAAGTCCCTGAGGACCTTGCCCTGGCCGAGCTGCTTCGCTGTCGTCATTAGTGCCGCCTCGTAGCCGATGACTCCCAGCCAGCAAGCCACGGATGACCCACCGAACTCAGGGTGGTACTCGACTGACTCATTTGACCATAGGTCGCAGGTATGGGCCATCAGGTTACCCATCAGGTCGGCGTGAGCGCACTGGGCACCCTTGCCTTCTTGGGCCGATGGCTTTCCGGAGATTGCCTTAAGGATCGGGCCCTCATAGCCGCAGTCCTTGTCCGGTCCGGTGGCACCAGCCTCATATGCGATCAGGGTCCTTGCGGAAGCGATCGCCCTGGTCACGGCTGCGAAAGTCCTTGCAATATCCTTGTCCAGGTAGCCGCCTGCCATGAACATTGAGGTGTTCGCACCGGCACAGTTCGTGTCGCCGCCTGCGATTATCTTGTTCTTCTTGCAGATTTCGACCAGCTGGGGCCATAGCCACTCCATGTCCAACGAGCCAAGGAAGCCGATTCCGAATAGCCAAGCCTTGATGTCGCCGTTCATGATGGCGAAGTCCGCCACTTCCTTTCCACCCATCGATTCGATCGAGAGCACATCGGCGCCGTTCTCTGCAGCAACCTCAGCGGACTCGATTAGCTTCTCCGGATAGTTGTGGAGTTTGTCCATTCCCGGCCTCAATCCTTTCTCGCAAAGTCTTGGGTCAGCGATTGTGTGCCTTATGGATAGCTCGATGCCATATTCATCATGGTACTTTTGCATGATCGCCTTCTGACCAATGATGATCGGCTTCTCGAATTTCTGCGGCTCGTTGACCATTTGCCATATGTGCTCGTTCTCCAGCTGCACTCTTGGGAATCCCAAAGTAACAGCTCGGTCGAGAATATCCTTGGCGATGTAGTCGACGTACTCCCTCGTAAGGGTCGCAGGATTCTTGGCAGCGTCTGGCCTTGGAGCGAAGTTGATCTCAGGGATGACGTGCCCAACACCAGCCTTCTGGCCGAGACCATATGTCACTGGGTATTTCGCATCACCGAAGACAAGGTCGTCAGCGCTCTTGTACTCCATCTTGGTGTATCTCTTTATTGCCATTCTTGTCACCTCCTACTTTGCTCCGTGGGCTCCAACCAGTTCATCCCACATCAGTCTGAACTTCTGGTAGTTCCAGCCCTCTACGGCCTTGCTCGCCAGGAGCGGTCCCTGAATTGCCTTGTCAGCATACACGCCCAGCGGGTAGGACTCGACGTATGCCCGGTTCACCGCGCCACCTGCGCAGACGAACGGGATCTCAATGCCCTTCTCGATGAGCCTCTCCGCTATCCGTGGGAATGCGGACATTGTCGTTGTCATCAGTGCCGTTCCGGTCACCATCATGGGCCTCTTTTCCTCGACCATGTTGACAACCTCATCAACTGGCACGTCTCTGCCCATGTCCACCACGGCGAAGCCGTTGGACTTGAGCAAGACAGCTGCGATGTTCTTGCCGATGTCATGTGGATCGCCCTCAGCGACATGCATGACGACAGTGCCCTTCATCTCCCGCTCCCCCTTCATCTTGCTCTCAGCGGTCTTTATGCCGAGCTCCATCGCTTTTGCGGCCACCATGACCTGTGGCAGGTAGTAGATACCGCGTCCGTACAATTCGCTCACGACGTCCATTCCCTTGACGAGACCTTTCTCAATCACATCCTCAGGCTTGGTCTTCTCGAGCGCCACCTTGACGTCCGCCTCCACTCCCTTATAGTTCATGAAGACGACGTCCTCAGCGACCCTTTTCAGCTTTGCGTCGGACACAGAGGCCAAAATCTTTGCCGCCAACGTTTCAGGCTTCTCTTTGGCTTCCGTTTCGATGTCATAGCGTCGGAAGACCTCTTCGTAGTTTACACCACTTAAGTCTATCATTTTTCACACTCCTTGGCACCTTTCTTTCAAAATTCCCGTGGCAAGGCGCCATT
>PNBI01000130.1 GCA_003135935.1 Methanomassiliicoccaceae archaeon | reverse complement strand
GTCTGGGAGAGCCTGGAGCTGCATGGAAGAATTTACTCTATGCCCAAAGACGAGCGCAGGCAACGGATTGACGAGATCATCAAACTGGTGGAGCTGGAAGAAAAGAGGGACGTTCGCACCCGTAACCTCTCAGGGGGCATGAAGCGGCGCCTGGAGATCGGCCGGGGGCTGATGACACGGCCTCGAGTGCTCTTCCTGGATGAGCCCACCATCGGCCTGGACCCGCAGGCGGCGAGGGACGCCAGAAGGATGGTCAAGGACCTGCAGAAGGCTGGGAAGACGATCCTGCTTACTACTCACTACATGTACGAGGCGGATGAGCTGTGCAATCGTCTCGGGGTCATCGCCCACGGCAAGATTTTGGCTCTGGACACTCCTTCTGGATTGAAGGACCTGATCAGGGACACCTCGGTCATCGAGGTGGAGGCTTTCGGGCTGACCGACACCGAGCTGGACGCGGTCAGGTCGATCCCAGGGGTCAAAGCTGTCAGCGCGACCATGAGCGAGGACAAGCAGGTGCTGCGGGTCCAAGTATCAGACGTAAGCGAGATGCTGACCAAGGTCGCGAGCAAATTGCAGGGCAGCAATGTCATCGGGGTCAAGGTTAACGAGCCGACTTTGGAGGACGCGTACCTCTGGCTGGTGGAAGGTCATGGCAAGGCTTAGGGCGGTATGGACGGCATTCAGGCATCAGGCGCTCCACTTCTTTGCTGACCCGCAATGGCTGATCCCCAACATCATCGCGCCGTTCATACTGACGCTCGTGGCGCTCATGCTCTTCCGTTCTGCCAGTGGGAATGTCGTACTATATGCCATCCTCGGCGGTGGCATGATGGGGATGTGGGGTAACACGCTATATGCTTCAGGCTTCTCGATCCAATCCGAGCGTTGGTGGGGCACCCTAGAAAGCGTTCTCGCCGTACCCACATCAATGATCTGGATCATCGCCGGACGAGCGATATGGAACAGCATGGTCGGCATCCTCAATGGCTTCTTCATCCTGGTGATAGCGGTGACGGTCTTCCAGACGCCACTCAATCTCAACGACGTGCCGCTGTTCATACTGGCCTTCGTGCTTACCTTGATATCACTGGCCTGTCTCGGGCTGGTGTTCAGCAGCGCCTTCGTGCTCACCCGCTCGGCTGGGGTGCTAACCAACGGACTCGAGTTTCCCATCTATGTTGGAACGGGGACGATGTTCCCGATAGCCCTGCTGCCTTTCTGGACCCAACCGCTGGCTTTCTCCCTTGGCCCCACTTGGGGGATCGATGCGATAAGATACGCCGCCCTAAGCGACTACTCCTCAGGCTTAACCCCTGGCTACTGGGGGGACCTTGCAATCATGGCTGTGCTATCGGTCTGCTATCTGGTGATTGCGGTCTGGCTGTTCAAGCAGGTTGATCATCGAGCACGTAGGGACGCGAATCTTGGGAGGTACTGAGATGGCGGATTACGTTGCCAACCCTCTCAGGGTGTTCTGGAGCTCCGCGGTCCTGGCCAAGCGCGCCTTGTTCGCTTGGCTGAGCCCTGGCCTGTGGCTAATGCAGTTGTTTACCATGTCCCTATTCTCGATCGCGTTCTTCGTCTATGTGGCGAAGTACGTCCAAAACCCCGATGTGTCGGTCGCCTTCGTGGCGGTGGGAAATGCTCTGCAGAGCGTCGCCTATGTCTCGATCTTCGCTGTTTGCAACATCACTGGTGAGGAGAAGGAGCAGGGGACGCTGCAAGGCGTATTGGTCTCGCCGGCCAACCGGTTCTCCATATTCGTTGGCAGGGCAATGTTCCAGATAGTAAATGGCCTGGCAACAGTGGGGATCGCCTTCTTCTATGCGGCATTCCTGTTCGGCGTGGATTTCTCCTCGGCTAACTTGCTCACTTTGGCCGCGGTAGTCCTTATGACCACTTTCGCCATGACAGGCTTCGGGCTTATGCTAAGCTCGCTCGGCATGTACCTGAGGACGTCAATGGTGATTGCCAACATCTTCCTGTTCATTGGACTTCTGTTCAATGGAGTGAACTTCCCGATCTCTTACCTACCCGCGTTCCTGCAACCCATCTCCTATGCCATGCCGATGACCTATGGAACCGAGGCGGCCAGGGCGGCGGTGAGTGGAGCATCGATTGCCGATGTATCCGGCCTATTGGCTTCTGAAGCGTTGATAGGCATCGTGGCCATACTCCTCGGATATGTGATGCTCAGGGCATTCGAGCATCTCGCACGCTCAAAGGGGACCATGGAACGACTCTATTGAACCGAACGCTTCATCGTTATAATTGGCAGCATTTCTTTAGAATCAGATTCATTATTGCCGCTTAGAGCCTATTTTGCGATCGAAGTGCGCCCTAGCGGGTTCAGAAGGAGCTATTTCGGGACGAAAAAGGAAGAGTGGGTCGGATTCAAATAATATATTGCCGTTAAGACTCTGAAGGCAATTATATGGTCGACTTGATCTTGCTGCAGATCTTTATTCTCGTTTCTCTGGCAATGATCGCAGCGATCATATGCAACCTAGTTAAGGTCCCTTCTGTGGTTGGGGAAATTCTCATCGGAATTGCGATCAGCAACGTCGCCATCGGGGGTGTGACTATCTATAGCACTCTGCAGTTGGGTGACGCGAATAGCGCTGAGGTCCTTTCGGTCCTTTCCGAGTTGGGAATCATCTTCCTTCTGTTCACTGCTGGCTTGATCACACCATTCCATGAGCTGAAGAAAGTGGGCGTTACAGCCTTTCTTGCAGCTTGCGGTGGGGTATTGGCCACAGTTTTGATCGTCTATTTTGTGATGCTCGGGTTCGGCTTCACGAGCATGCAATCTCTGTTCCTTGGAATCGCATTGGGTTCGACCTCGGTGGGGATATCTGCCAGGGCCATGGAGCAATTGAACATACTGACGACCACCGAAGCCAGGGTGATTATCAGTGCCGCAATCATCGATGATGTGATCGGCTTGATACTGCTTGCCATAATCAGTGGGGTCGCCAGAGGCGGGGAGATTAACATCGTCGATACCGCTGTGGTCGCGGCGTTGGCTGTGGCTTTCGTTTTGGTCTCCATGTTCATTTGCACGCTGATCGCAAAGTTCAGGCATACCGATATTTGCAAAAATGCTGTGGCCAAGCCAAGGGAGCAAAGACTCCTCAGTCCATTGCCATTCGCGCTGATAATCTGTTTCGGACTGTCTGCCCTTGCCACTTCGTTGCAGCTTGCAGGCATCATAGGAGCTTTCCTTGCAGGAATGATGTTCGCCGAGTTCAGGGACGTCTGGCCGAGTGAGGAGAAGTTCAACTCGCTCAAGGAGTTCCTGGTGCCATTTTTCTTCCTATTCATTGGAATAAATGTTAACCTCTCCGCTCTGGGACTAGGGGATGCTTGGATGATCGCACCCATATTGATCGTCCTCGCGTTCGCGGGGAAGATCATCGGCTGTGGTGCGGGCGCCTTGAGGCTCGGAAAGAAGTCCGCCGGCATTGTTGGTATTGGGATGACACCGAGGGGAGAGGTAACGATGATCATCGCCGCTATAGGACTATCGATCGGCGTTCTAACCGATGCTCAGTACGGGTCTTTGGTGGCAGTGGTTATCGTAATTGCTATCCTAGCTCCCTTCCTGATATCCTTGGGATTCAGGCGCAAAGACAAATTTGTGACGAAGTCCATGAAATTCAAGGAATAGGTCTAAGGTTGTCATTCGCACAAGGGAAAAAAGCAATTCACACCGGGAACGCGTACTTCAGTATTTCTACAACGAAGATCGTGGCCAAGGCAATCCCAAGAACGAAAATAGGGTTGATCTTGAAGGCCTTCTCATCCTCTGAGTCGAAGTAACGGATAAGGCCTGCGGCCGATTGGAAACCGGTCTTGTTCTTGCTGTCCTTAGGCATAGCTTACCGTCCGATTGCAACGTGACTGACCTTTATATTCTTTTTGAAAGGGAGAAGGTGCCCGGTCGCTTGCGGGTCCAATTCGACTATGTGATGTACATGTCCGTGCTGGAGCGGTCGAATCCCTTTACTAACTCGAGGCTCGGGTTCTCTGGGGGCTTCCAGCCAGCCATAGGGTAAACCAGGTTGGGCATGAAATGGGCCAGATC
>PNBI01000056.1 GCA_003135935.1 Methanomassiliicoccaceae archaeon | reverse complement strand
AGGAAAGGGAGCAACCTTCTTCTTCACAATTCCAATTTCAAATTAGGAGCGAATGGAAGAAAATAGAGAGAGTTCAGCGGCTCTTATGAACCCGAACCTCGGAGCATCCTCTATACAGAAGAAAATGGGGAAGCGGTTTGCCCTTCTTCTCTTACTTCTTGCCCTTGAGTTGTAGTTGTGCAAACATCACAGCCACCAACACAACGATGATCGCAACCACTACAATACCAAGGTAGAGCATCCAATCATTGTTCGTTGATATTGGCGTGGCTGCTGCGGGTCGCAGCAACTGCACTCACATCGCTTTCTCCCTTCTGATTGGAGGCGATCGCATAATAATTATAAGCAGTTCCCGCTTCGACGATGGTATCATCGCACCAGGTCACCCCGGTGCCGGAATTAATAATCCAGGGAATGGCCGGAGAGGGGGCAGGAAAAAAATGAGGTCTAGCTTGCCAAATGTGGAGCGGGCGAGCGGGATTCGAACCCCCAATTCTATTTGATAACTTCAATACCGAGAGCATAAGTAATAGGCCGTCCCTTGAAATTACCATAAACAAGGTATCGAAATGGAAATACCCGCAATCAAGGTATTATTGATTGACGATGAACCAGCCATTTTAGATATATCCAAGCAGTTTCTTGAACTTGATCATAGTATTTCAGTTGATGCAGCGGTCTCGGCAATTGATGCACAAAAGCTGATAGAGTTGAGCGAATATGATGTCATTGTCTCTGATTATCAGATGCCTGAGAAGGATGGCATCCAGCTTCTGAATGAAATTCGAGCAACCGGGAATAATATCCCCTTCATCATTTTCACGGGCAAGGGCAGAGAAGAAGTTGCGATCGAAGCTCTTAATGCAGGTGCCGATTTCTATTTGCAAAAGGGTGGTCAGTCTGCATCTCAGTTCGCCGAACTTGCGAATATCATCAAGCAGGCATATGCCCGGAAGGAAGGGGAGCGGAAGCTGAGAATCAGCGAGGAGCGCTATCGTTCATTGTTCGAGAATAGTGTTGATGCTGTTATGCTAACAACAAACGATTTTGAAAGTGTCCTTTCAGCCAATCCTTCAGCATGCAAAATGTTCGGGATGACCGAAGATGAGATCAAAAAGATCGGGATCAAGGGTTTGATCATCGATGATAAGACATGGGACAACATCCTTGGGAGATTGAACCAGACTGGAATAGTCAAGGGTGAATTTAGCTATAGACGAAAAGATGGGGTAACCTTCACCGGCGAGACCACCTCTGGCATCTTGACCGGTCACTACGGCATCGCGAGGATCAGCATGATAGTCAGGGATATCACTGATCGCAAGTTGTCGGATGAGGCAATACGCGATAGAGAGACCCGGTTCCGGACCTATGTAGATAGCGCACCTGAAGGAATATTCATTCTCGATGCAAAGGGCAATTTCCAGGACGTCAATAGGACCGCTTGCTCATTGCTCAAATACTCCGGCGAAGAGCTGCTTAACCTTAATATCAAAAATATAACGGAAAAAGGCGTTGCCCGTGAAACGCTAAATGGATTTAACCGTCTAAAGAAGAAGGGCAAACTTGCCATGGAGTCGGTCCTGATTAGGAAAGATGGCGTCTGCATACCCGTCTTCTTGAATGCGGTTGAACTGCCGAATAAGACGTATATGGCTTTTTGTACTGACATCCTCGAGCGTAAGCGCGCGGTGGATGCGTTAAAGGAGAGCGAGGAGAAATATCATAACGTGTTCGATTGGGCAAACGATGCGATTATCTTACATACCCTTACGACCGAGGCAATACCAGGCCATTTCATCGACGTAAATAAAGTTGCGTGTGATATGCTTGGGTATAGCAAGGAAGAGCTTCTGACCATGGGGCCTCCAGATATTGTTCCAACGGAGCTACATAGACAACTTGTTGATATTGTCCGCCTCGCAAACATAAAGGACACAGTTCTTTTTGAGACAATGTTGCAGCGCAAGGATGGCACAACTGTTCCGGTCGAATCAAGTGGCCGCCTCATGAATTACGAGGGGAAGAAGATCAGGATCTCCCATATTCGTGACATTACCAAGCGCAAGCATTTGGAGGAAACCCTTAGAGGAGCAAACCACAAGCTCAATCTGCTTTCTAGCATCACTCGCCACGATATCAGGAACTATTTGATGGCGCTCGATGGCAACCTGACCCTGCTGTCCATGAAGGAATTGGACCCCGCCTCAAAGGAGTTGCTTCGCAAATCCAATTCCGCGTTGAATAGGATCTCCGCCATCATCCAATTCACCAAGGAATACCAGGACCTCGGCGTGAAAGATCCTGTCTGGCATAATGTTCGAGAAATGATTGAAAAGGAAGCAAGAGGCATCTTGCTCGGACCGATCAAGCTCGCGAACGACGTCCCTACTGATCTGGAGATCTATGCTGATCCGCTCATCACCAAGGTCTTCCATAACCTGATCGATAACGCAGTGAGACATGGCAATAAAATCACCACCATCCATTTCTCCTTTGAAGAACGTGAAGGCTCTCACGCCATCGTCAGTGAAGATGATGGGGCTGGAATCCCATCGGAAAAGAAGGTGGAGCTTTTCACGCATGATTCGAGGAAGAAACATGGCTTCGGCCTTTTCCTCTCGCACGAAATACTTGCTATCACTGGAATTACTATTGAAGAAGTAGGTGAGCCAGGGCATGGAGCCAAGTTCCTTATGACCGTTCCATCGTCAGGCTTCCGGGGATTCAAGACGGAGAGCGAATGAATAACGAAGTTCTGAGCTCGCGAGCCGATAAGAGACCCAACGAGCCAAGCGACTGGAAACTCCTGGCAATATGCATTGTAACTTGCATTCTGATCTTTCTCTTGGATATTGGTTTGAAAATCGGTTTCGTCGTTAGCATATTATATGCCATTCCTTTGACAATGTGCATAAGGTCACCGATAAGACGGACGGTGATTCTGATTGCACTTTTTGCATCAGCGTTGACTCTAATAGCTGTGCCATTAAAGCCTGCTGGGGATATTTCTATCCCGCTATTTAATCGGCCAACCTCGTTGGTTGCTCTTTGGATCATTGCCCTATTGCAGGACCGATTAAATGGCGAGCGCAAGCTGATGGAACGATCGCTGCGCATAGCCAATAACAAGTTGGGCATCATGAACGACATCACCAGGCACGACGTTACCAATCAGATAATGGTTGTTAACGGCTACCTGGAGCTATGCAAGCAAAGGGAGAAAGACGCCGCCCTGTCAATGTACTTTGACAAGATGTCTCAAGCCACCGATAATGTGCAAAAGCAGATCGGCTTTGCCAAAATGTACCAAGGGATCGGCAAAAGCGCGCCAATTTGGACCTCAATAAGTCAGCCAACTAGCAAAGCTTTCGAGATGCCAAACCCACCTGGGATAAAATTGGAGGAGGCGACAAATGGCCTAGAGATACTTGCCGATCCATTATTCGAGAAAGTGCCCTATAATCTGATCGACAATTCCATGCGGCACGGTGGGCATGTCACCCGCATCAAGATCAGTTCTAAGCGGGTCGATGGCTCCATTGTGATAACATATGAGGACGATGGTGTTGGCATCTCCACCGAAGAAAGGAGTCACATGTTCGAAAAGGGTCACGGTAAGAACAATGGCTTTGGACTATTCCTCCTCCGTGAGATTCTTTCAATGACCGATATTACCATCCAAGAGGATGGTGAACTAGGGAAAGGGGTGCGGTTCGAGATCACCGTACCGGCAGGCGCATGGCGCTCTCCGAGAATTGATTGATTCAAGGAAGAGCTGATGATAAGGAAGGGGAAAGGATTTTGGAAGGGGATCGAATATTTTAATTGAAAATCAAGATCTAAATGCAAAAGCTTCGAGCGCTATGCTGATAATCATATTCTAAGGCACGAAGAATCTTCAATTCCTCATGGCCGAACCTCACCACGGTCATGATTGAAAGAAAGAGTGGTCTCCGGACCTATCCCGGAGGCCCATCGATATTCCTACTTCCATTCCCAGCC
>PNBI01000007.1 GCA_003135935.1 Methanomassiliicoccaceae archaeon | reverse complement strand
CATAATGATGCAATAATGGGATTTGGAACGATTGGCATGATAATCCCTATTCTTTAGAGTTAAAAAGAAAACAGAAAATGTTTGATGGCGGCCCACCGCTCATATTTTCCTTCAACAGCAATTTTCCCATCTGGGATATTTTCGTCCTAAGCTAGATCATCGAGGGTAACCAGGTCTCCTTGGGCCCACATCATTGTTTCAAAAAGTCCCTTTTCTTATCTAGTCATCCTGTTTCTCCATAGGCTCGATTTGATCTTATGAGCAAAATCCCGCCTAGTTCTCATTATATCGAGATCTCAGGCCTGAGCGTCATGCAAATTGCTCCGATGGGTGTTCCAGGTTTGCAAGGTTTTCTGCCCTAGCTACTTCTAACTTTTGCACTTGCAGATTTATCAATATTCGGCGATTTTCCAATAATGTGGTACGGCAAGAGCCCCATCAGTTAAAGGTCCGCCCCGCCCTGAGAATATACGATCGATTTGCACCGTTTCCGGGTTACGATCTGGGCTAGGGCCTGGGACTATAATCGACTTGGACTCTAAGGTCTGCGGATCCATTGGCCGTTCTTCATCCCCAGCATGCATTAATCCGTCGAACAGCAAAAAGGCTGCCGCTACCATGATCGCCACGCTCAGGAGAAACCAGATAAATGCGATTCGGCCGCCCGTAGCCCCAATGAGCACTGCAATGACGGCCAAAACCAAACCTAGCAGAATGCGCCGATTCATCAGCGTATCCACAACTTTGAGGCGTAATGAAGGCTTGCTTTGACCCCCCCCCCAGACAAATCATTCTAAGGTCATTCGATTAACAGTTATCTATCTTGATAACAATGAATTCTACATTAAGACCCAATCGATCCTCTGTCCCACTCATTGCTGATGGTAGACAATTTTGGGTTACACTGCATGGATGATCGATGGCCTCTGCCTTCATCATTGAATAATCAGAACCCGTAGATGTCCCCGAACTTTGTATCGAGGTAGGTTATGAACGGCTCGATAGAGAGGTCCTTTCCAGTCACTTCTCTAACGAGATCGACAGGGTCATACAGATCACCCTTTGAATGTACGTTCGCCACGAGCCAGTCCTTCACGGGAGCGAAATTGCCCTTCCTGACGCTGGTCTTCCAATCAGGAATATCCTTGTTCATCTTCCCGAGGAACATGCCTCCGTAGATGTTGCCCAGTGCATAGCTTGGGAAGTAGCCAAACATGCCTCCGGACCAATGAATATCCTGCATCAAACCCTCTGAATCATCCTGGATGTCCATTCCCAGATACTTGGAGTACTTCTCATTCCAGAGCGAGGGAAGGTCATCCACATCGGCCTTGCCATCGAATATGGCTTTTTCCATCTCGAACCTGATGATCACGTGAAGACCGTATGTCACCTCGTCAGCCTCTGTCCTAATCTTCGAACCTTCCACATTGTTCACTGCAAGGATGAAATCTGGCAATTTTATTCCAGCGAAGCCTTTGCCCCCAAGTCTCCTCAGTTTCGGTAACATGTGGGAGAGGTATTCTGGACTCCTTCCGATGATGTTCTCGACGAAGCGACTTTGCGATTCGTGCACGCCATAGCTGGACGAGCTGCCAACCGGTTGATATATCCATCCTGCAGGTATGTTCTGCTCGTACAACGCATGCCCCGCCTCATGGAGGACGCTGAACATGCTTGTGGCAAACCTCTCCGGATAGTAATGTGTGGTGATCCTGACATCGTCATAATAGCCGTTGGTGAATGGATGCTCGGACTCATCCAGCCGCCCGCCGGAATTCTCGCCTGCGATCTCGAAGCCAATGGAATCGGTTAGCGCTTTGCTTATCCGTTTCTGAGCCGCAATGGTCACTCTATGATGCAATAGCGACAAGTCTGGCTTGGTGCCAGACGTCTCGATCTTATTTTTAACTCTGATCAATCCGGCCTTCATGTCAGCGAAGACCTTTGATATCTTTTCGGATGTCACACCTGGCTCGAAACCATCGATTAATGCATCATAATCTGATTTTGAACCCTTGACAGCCATCAAAATGCCAGCAAGCTCCTTTTTGAGAATGATGTTCTTTGAAAGATCGGCTTTGAAGAGCGAATAATCCTTCGCCGCTTTCGCCTTCTTCCATGCACCGACCGCCAATGTCTGTTGCCTTGCCAGTTCCATTACCAGTTTCTCAGGCACTTTGGCAGTCTCGTCGTAGGCTCTCCTTAGGAGCTGCAGGTTCCTTCTTTCAGCGAAATTAAATGATTTCGCATTCCTGTCCGATTCGATAGCTGCAAGCAACTTGACGAATTTCGGGTCCATCAATTCCCTGTGGGCCATTAGGTCCAGCATCGCCAATTGCTCACTGCGGATCCCTATTCCTCGGGGCGGCATATATGTCTCTGAATCCCAATTCACTACGAGCGCCGTCGAGCGGATGACCGCCATACTTTTTGCTCTGGTTAGAAGCTCATCATAGGTTTTGCGAGTTCCAGTTGGGACAGACATTGCGCTCTACAACGCCAAAGTGGGTTTATATCTTTTCGAAGAATCATTAAACGAGCCGAAAACATGCTGGAGTGAACGAACGGTCGATTCGAATATCGGTGCGCATGATTGCCTAATCAGGGTAGTTTCACAGTACCAGCGATTCTCAGTTTGCCGCCCTCGAGATAACAAAGAACGGCGCTGCCCCCAGGTAGATGGACCAACTCCTTTTCGAGCTCGAATTTCACCCTGGGCTCTCTCCAATTTGCCGGATTTTCGATGCCGATGATGCGCGCCGGAATAAACTGCATCCAGTGTCCAATATGCATGACCATCCCCTCTTTCAATGGGGTAGGCCAGAATTTGACCAACTTGACTGCCGTTTCTAAAGTCATGTCCTGCCTGATCGACGGGTCGTTTGTTAGCACCGAACCTCTATCCAGCTCGTCAGAATCGATGTTCTTCAAGGCCAGCCCGACTCGATCTCCTCTATAAGCGACCTCGAAATCGTCATCGTGCTTTTGGATTGAACGAACGATTACCTCCTTCTTTCCTGGTAAGGCTTTCAAGGTTGCATGGCGGACGATCTTGCCGTTGGCTACATACCCCAGGGCGACCGTGCCGACCCCTCGAACGTTGAAATGATGGTCGATTGGAACAGACCCGACATCACTCTTCTCATCAGGGAAAGACCTCTTCTCCGCCTCATCCAGATATCTCTCTCTGAGCTCTGCTAGATTCTCTTCGATGAATTGGTAACCCTCTACCACGGTCCCCTTGACCAATGGCGCAATCCGATCTGGACTTATGAAATTCCTCAGGATGATTCGACCCTCTTTGATGCCAACAGCATCGAGCATCAGAATGGATTCACCGAATTGGGCGTTGACCTCATCCACAACCATCAGTGCGGATTCGGCCATTGCGCAAGCGAAGTATAATGGGGCGAGGCGCTCGGGATATTTCGTTGCTTCAATGAAGGAGACAGTGGACTCGCCCCTCTTCGCATCGTACAGCGTGATATCCGAAGATGTTCCTTTCTTGCCAAGATCCTTAGAATAATCGATTGGCGCGATCACTGCGACGCTAAGGTTGGGCATACGAACTGTAAAAGCAGACATTGGTTAAAGCGTTTTATGTTGGCTTGGAATTGAAAATGATGACCATTGCCGATTTCGACCCCATTTAGGATCCATACGCTGATCGTTTCTGATGACCAGGTTCACTAGAGATCGCAATTGAAGGATTCAACGGTCCATGACGTTACTTGGAGGAAGAAGCTTTTCTTCTAAGCCTCTCTAGCGTTGCTTCACTGGTCAACTCCATCAAGGCGTCTTTCGCTATCCAATGAGCGGAACTCGAAGCATGATGGTCGATTTGCCGAGCTGTCGCCACCGCCGCTTCATTGAGCCTCAGGTTCCTTTTACCGATCTGACGAAGCGCCCAGTTGACCGATTTCTTCACGAAGTTGCGGTCGTCATCGCATTCCTTTTGGATCAATGTCAGGAATTCGAGGAATGGCTCATCTCCAGCCTTCTTGTCGTGTACCGCTATTGTGGCCATCAGAACGAATCCTGCACGTTTCACATACACCTCGTCCCTTCTTGACCAAGTCCTTGCTGCCTGATATGCGAAAATTGTTTTGTCGAAAAGATTGGAACACAATTGATCACAAACGTCCCACGAATCGACCTCCCTGATCCAGGATTCCATCTGCTCGAAGCCGACCTTTTTGGGCTCTTCGATCAAGCCAGCGAGGATCCTCGCTTCGTGGATTCCGCTATTCCATACTAATAAGGCGAGCCGATGGTCCCTACCGATCGCCTTGGCCATTCCTCTGATGATCGGCATTGGTATCCCCAGTGCGTTTTTAGTTTCTATCCCATATCTTTTCATGCCTTCGACGTTGGCAGGGTTAGCCTGCGTCATCAGGTCAAATATCACTTTGGCTGCGAGCGNNATTCTTATGTCATTTGTTCGGTGGCCCGGCATTTGGGCCCATATTAGAATAGGATTACTTACCAACAATTGAAATAACAGTTATTGAAGTTGCTATTTCAAGAAAATAAGATATTGGAGAGGCTGAAAATGACTTGTGGAGAAACGCAAGAGAACGGATACGGGATCCCATTGTTGGGCGATAGTTTTCCAGAGATAGAGGTTCAGACGACCCAGGGCATGATGAAGTTGCCTGAGGTATTCAAGGGCAAATGGTTCGTCTTGTTCAGCCATCCGGCGGATTTCACTCCAGTTTGCACGACCGAGTTCGTTGCCTT
>PNBI01000022.1 GCA_003135935.1 Methanomassiliicoccaceae archaeon | reverse complement strand
GCCGAAAGGATAGCGGTAGGTTGGATCCACCGCGACATAGATTGTCCGGTCGAGGCTGCTCAGGTCTTCCCGGACCTCGACCCACCAGTCTGAGTAAGTGGTACCGTTGACCGACTCACACCATGAGTCGATGATCGCGCCGGTCGAGTCCAGGAAGCGGACGTCCGCGAAGTCATCGCGGCAGGGGATGTTATAGCAGGTGTCGCCGCTGTCGGTGCCGGCGCCACGGTAGACGCGCACCTTGACCTGATAGTTCGTGCCTGCCCCGGCCGAGTGGGTGATGACGTGCGACTTGATCCATTTGTAAGGCCAGCAGATGTTCGCATTGGCGTTCTTCGTCAGTTGCTGCCCGAGCTTCTTCAATCTGACGTCGCCGGTCTTTGTGATCGTCTTTTTGATGTCCGAGAACAGTTGCGCGTCGGCGGTCTTCGAGATGAGCCCTGACTTCCCGATGTCGAGCCAGACATACTTCAAGGTGTAAGGCGTCGATGCACCGACATAGAAGGCAAACCCCAGTTTCAATCCGGTGCAATCGTAGCTGGCCTTGCCCGTTCCGTTGCTCACTAAGTTCGTCTGCCCAGTAAGAAGTTGAGTCCAGGTGCCATCCCATGTCCCGGCGGCGGTGCGCTTCTGATAGTCGATTTCACCCGCTGCCTGGGTGTTGCAGATTATGACATATAGGTCATTGGTCTTCTCATAATAGGAAATCTCAGGAATCTTATACTGCGTATTTGCTCCCAGATCAGTCTCGGCTTGCCAGGTGCCCGATGTGTTACGCCAGCGGTGATAAATCTCATAGTTGACCGTCTTGACGTAGACCAGGTGAACTTCATTGGTGTCGGGACTTCCGACAGCAGAGAACCCAGGGCGCAGATAATAGTTGGTCGACTGATCGACCGCGTTGACCGAACAGACTTCCTCCCCTCCCCAGGTGTTGTTGCTATTAGTGTAGAATTTGCCCTTGAGGGTCGCGCCAGTCACGCCATAGAGACAGAAGACGTTGCCGCTTGCGAGGGCAACGATGCACATTTGCAGGGTCGCGCCAGTCGTTGCCGTTATGGTGTAGGGGAATCCTGAGGCCGTTGCCCAAGTGCCGTCCGTGTTGTCGTTCCTGTAGACCTTGGCGACCCCAGCTGCTCCAGGGTTCGTTATTATGCAGAAGAAGACTTTGCCCTCGGTGTTGACAGTGACCGAGTGAATGTAATTGCTATTCGACCCGGTGGCTACGCTCTGCGCTGCGCTCCAAGTGATTGTGCCATCGAGCTCCGGGTAGCCTCTGCGGTAGATGAAATAATCGCCGTTGTTCTGGCCGTCGACCATGATGACATGGACGTATTTGCCATCGAAATGAAGCGACCAACGGTGGCTGTAATTCGCGCACCATTCATTGCCTGGAGGATTGAACTCTGTCGCGGTTCCCCAGGTCGTCCCGTCTGGACTGGATTTGTAATAACCGTATCTCGGGTTGGAATAGAAAACGTAATGGTAGCCCCTGGCATAGAAGGTCTTGCGTTGGGTTGACATTCCGAGGGTATCGTCAGTAATCGTGTCATCAATTGTCCCGACTGGCTTCGTGATGTTCGCGTCCGCGGGCAACGTGATCTGCACCCGGTTGAGGATCTTCGCATCGGCGGTCTTCGTGATCCGCACCGGGTTGACGCAGTCGTAGATCATGTGCGCCGGGCCCTTCGTGGTCGTCCCCGAAGCGCTTGAGCAGGCGAAGCGTGACCATTCGTCCTTGGCGTCGGTCGGTGTGAGCACGGCGGATCGCACCCTTGCCGGATTCGCCAGGGTGGTGGTCACTTCCTTGACCTGGGCGCTGCCATCGTACAGCTCGCAATAGGCGGTGTTGCTTGCGACCGAAGTGTAAAGGGTCGCTTCGAGATACACGGTGACCGTGCCATCGTAGGCGGCGGCATCGTAGCGCCAAAGCGCCTGGTAGGTGTGCTCTTGGTAGGCGGCGTTGGTGGTGTTGAACTCGCCCCGGGTCATGCCGACCGAGTGCTGCGCCTTCGTTACATTGGCCGGATCGGTGCCCCAATCGTCGATGACGATCAGCTTCGCGCTTCCCAGGCCAACTGTCGCCGATGCGGTGGTCTGCTTGCCCTTGACCTTGAATCGCCTCCCGCTAACGAGTGTGAGTGCTGCAGAGCGGACGCGGGTATATCCCGAGGCGCTGTGCGCGTTAGAGGAACTGCCTACCAGGCTTCCAGCGGTGCTTGAATCGTCGCTCGTGCCGATGTCGTAGAGCGACAGGGTCGTGGGATTGCCAGATGCAGCGTATTTGGCGTAGGTCTCAAAATAAACGAGCGGGTTGACGAACTTGCTGCTGTCGTAAAGGATGACCTGGCGACGAGTGTTGATCACGTCGACGTCGGTCGTGCTGTTCGGTGCCCACTCGGTCCCGCCAAAGAGTAGGAACTCGTATTGGATCTTCACCAAGGCGGCATCACCGCCTCAGCGCTCTCCCGATCAGGTCCCGCCATCGGACACACCGCTTCGTTCCCTGGTCAGCGCCTCGAACTTGATGATGAACTGCTGACGCTGCCCGCCGATCTGCTCCATATCCATCGAGCCGACGTCGAACTGCACCCTCCGGATCAGGATGAGGCCGAACCCGGGCGGCACGTCGATCTCGAAGTGCAGCCCTTCGACCGTCTCCACCCTCATCCATCGGGCCGAGAGCTTGGAGGCCATCGGCGGCGGCGTGTCCACTCCCGAGATCTCCGAGCCGTCCCGATGGATCAACCGCCAGCGCCAGTGCTCCATGACGACCCTTCTCGTTACTGCTCGTCGTACTGGTAGGTGAAGGTCAGCTGCGGGATGTCACCAGGTGGCGATGAGCCGGTCGTCTGGAACTGCATCTTGATGTAGTCCGAGTACCCGACCGCGACCAAGGACCCTGCGAGCGATCCGGCGATGCCGATGTTGGCGCTGCCCGGGTCTGCGACCGGCATCACGTTGTGAGTGTACTGCGTGTTGACCGGCGTGGCGTAAGACTCGGCAGAATAGGCCGCGGTCTCGAGGTTGGTCTGGATGCCGCCGCCCGTCACATAGGAGCCGTTCGACTTCCAGACCCTCATGTTGTCGATCTTGTTGGCCGTGCCTGACGTCCAGTGGATGCGGAAGTACTTGATGTAAGAGTACCCTCCGACGGTTATCGGGTATGTTGCCGGCGTCAGGGCGCTAGAATCGTTAGAGCCAAAATTGCAATTTGCGATGTTATGGCTGACCGTTTCCCCTGCGCCATTGCTCTCGCAGATCTCGACTGTTGCTGCCATGGTATGCACCGGCGCCAGCGCATCGGCTGCCGCCGAGATTAGGAGGCGGGGGGCTGACTTATGAAACGAAGTATCGTCCTAGAAGGGGAACTCGCCCGAGTAGATCTCCGGGATGCTCCCACCCACGACGGCATCGGATTCGGAGGGCGCTTCTCCCCATGAGTCTAATGGCTGCAAAAACGCAATCGCCCACACCAGCGCGTCCATCCGGTCCGGTGACTTCTGCCCGGGCACCCACTCGCACATTTGGTCCTCGAGCGCAGGGAACGTTCCTACGTGGTGCACCTTGCCCTGCTCGTAGAGCGCCGAGACAGGCTCCGCCCTGATCAGTTTGCCCCGTGACGCGTGGACCGGCGTATATGGAATGTTCGGGGAGACTGTGCGGATGTTGACCTCCACCAGGTCGCCGCCGTTGTTCACCTCGCCGATGATCCTGTCGGCCTCGTGCTTCTCGAACGCCTCCACCGATTTCCTCGCCCAGGCATTAGGGCTGCCCTGCAGGGACATGTCGGCGAGCACGTAACAGTGGTTGTCGGCCGCCTTGCCTACGATCACTATCCCTGTCTCGTCGCTTCCTGGGTTATTCGTCACGGCCGGATCGACCCCGACGACGATGCGTACCAATGGCGGGGCGGTCCGGACGCGCTGCGCCTCGATCAGGTCACGCCGCCACAATGCTCCGGGGTTGTCGTCGAGGATCTCGCCGCCGATCTCCTGCCTGCCGATGCGCGTGCCTTCGTAGCGCTCCTTGATCTTGGCGAGGAAGATGGGGCTCAGGTTCTCGGCGTTCTCATAGGTGCTGAACTGGACGTCGATCGTGTCAGGTGACGCTAGCAGCTTGCGGATGATCGGTATCGGCCTCGGCGTCGTGGTGACGAATATCTGCGGGTTCTTGCCGAGGCGCAGGCCGAACAAGAGGTTATCCCAGCACTCGTCTGGATACCTGAACTTGGCGAGCTCGTCCACCCAGGCGCTGTCGTGCTGAGGTCCACGAAGTTGATCCGGCTCGTCGCCATTGTAGGCGATCGCGACGGCGCCATTGGGAAAGGTCAGCCTGCGTTTCGATGGCTCATAGAGCGGGCGCTCCTTGTCCCGGGCGCACTTCATGATCGACGAATCTCCGAGTTCGATCATCGTGTCGCGGACGTCCGCCGCCGTCTGCCCGACGAGAGCGATCGCGCGGTACCCTTCCCGGACGCGCTGCAGCACCCACTCGCTGCCGGCGCGGGTCTTGCCTCCACCTCGCCCCGAGCGCATGAGGTAGGCGAACCATTCCCGGTCCTTGGGCGGAATCTGTCCCGGGTGGGCCTTGAAAGCCCAGCGCGAGGCATACTCGTCAAGGAGCCGGCGTTCTTCTTTCGACAATCTGTTTGACACGTTCCTCCAGTTCCTGATCGGACATCATCCCGGCCGCTTCATTCAGCTGCTGCTCTTCGTCCTTCGGCGGCTTGACCTTCTCGCAATAGAGACCGGTCACCCTGAGCATCTTATCGAGGAGGGCGATGCGTTGGCAAGACCAGGCATAGGCCGCCTTCTCATCGACCTTACCATCCCCATCCGGTTTCATCGCCTTCTCGTAGTTCTCGGTATATTGCTGCAGCTGAGTCGAGAGTTGCGAAAGCGCCTCCTCTTGCGAGATCTCAAGGCGGGCGACCGCCTTTATCCCGTTCGTTTGAAGGCTTTGGTCGGCTTTCATGAGCATCCCCTTGAAGGTGCTCACCGCTCCCCTGGACACGCCCAATTCCTTTGAGATGGCATATGTCGTTTTCCCATCGAGTATCAGCCGGGCGGCCTCATCCTGCAGTCCGAGCCTGATAATGGGGTTGACCTGGGGCATGTTAGGTGTCCTTCTGCTTGCTCGACACTTCTCGGGCTGAGCTATCAGGGTGCGTCTCTCCGACGTACTCGTACCGATTGCAGGATTTCTTCCCACCTTCCTCGATGAGCCTGCTCCATTCAACTGTCGAGATGAGCCTGATGATCTGCCGATCGGTCGGGAAGTTACGCTTGTACTTGTTCCGGTGCCGGCGCTTCATCTTGCCCTTGAGGCGGCGCTTGACGTCCTTGTAATTGTAGACATCGAGCTGCCTGCAGATGTTCCTGATCAATCTCTCTTGGCAGTTGATCTTCGCACCTCCTGAGCGCATCCCATCCCCTCAGTCCTCCTGGTCCTTGTCGGCGTCCGGGTCCTGGATCTCATGCACGCTGATGATCGTCTGGCCCTTCTTCTCGGCCCTCCGGACGCGTTCGAGCATCGCCTCGTGCTTGTGGATTAGGATCTCCTCGAGCACGACGCAATGGGCGTTGAAGCCGATCAGCTCGACGATCTCCTTCGAGCAATGACCGTCAACGCTCGCGGGGCATCCGGTGCAGCGCACTTCCGTCATAGCGACCTCTGCTGTGAGGCCTCGATGTCCGCGAGCTCCTCCGCGACCGTGTGCGCCTTGGCTATCCCGTGCGTTTCCCTCGGCGCCTTGCCGGTCTCCGCGAGCACCGTCTTCTTAAGCTCCTCGATCGCGTCCCGGGAGGCCTCGCAGTATTGCGTCGCGATGATCGTCTGCGATCGCTTCCAAGCCGCCAAGGACACGTCGCTGAGGAAGGGGAAGTTCCTGCAGGTCCTCGGTCGGACGTCGTAGATCCTGCAGCCTTCGTCCGTCAGGAACGGGCAGGGATCCTTCATGACGATCTGCCGGTCGCTGCCTCGTGCGAAGTAGATCTCTCTCGCGACAACCGAAGGCACCTTCAGGAAGCGAGCGATCTGCCATACCTCGCGGTCCTGCACGCCGATCGGTTTGGAGTTCCGGCAGCACTTCCCGCACCGCCTGCAGTTCGCGTCGACCTTGGCCTGCAGCATCAGGAGGACCGGGTGCGGTTGAGGTTTGGATGGCCCACCTTCCATGAAGGTCATCACCTCGCCTCCTTTGGTGGGAAGGTGACGCGCTTGCAGGTCTCAAGCAGCGATGGCCCTCTTTCCTTGCCTCGGCGTTTGAAGCTCCGGCAATAGGTGCCCAGGTCTCTGCTG
>PNBI01000061.1 GCA_003135935.1 Methanomassiliicoccaceae archaeon | reverse complement strand
TTCCTTGTTGGTCACGGCCCTGCTCATCGCGCCCGCGGCATCGGCAATCCAGTTCTCGAGGTCATTCAAAGGGACGACATACTCCGCTTTTGTTCTGGGAGTACTGGCGGTAACTTTCGGATTGCTTTTCTCGTTCGCCTATGCCCTGCCAAGTGGCGGCACCATCGTCATGGTCAGTCTCTGCATTTTCGTGGGGAGTATCGCGGCAAAGAGGGTATTGGTCTGGGGAAAAGGCCCTCAGGAGGCGCCAGAGACAATTTGTACTCATGTTATTGAGCCCCTGGATATTGGCAAGCAATAAATGGCATTCAATATCGAATGGTCAGATCAAATGACGCATTATCGTAGGGATTGCCATGAAAGCCAAATGCGGCCGCGAGGGATCGGAATTGCCACATCATTGAGTTCCTGAATTACTCACATCTCTTGTTAATATTGCAAAAAAAATGTTAATGATTTCCATTTTAACAAGAGTTCAGGACGATGAATGCAATTTGGATATAAGATAAGGTGAGAACCATTAAATATTCTCGCGGCGCTCCTAGTAAAAAGGGGAATCCATATGGGCTACGAAGAGCTGTTTCCAGCAATAGATACAAAGTGGCACACGAATGCCACTAAGCGTTTTGCGAGCCCCTTCGTGGATAACCCACACGACAGGATCGACGTCGATGCGATCATGCTGTCACATGCGGCAGTATCGTGTGGTTATACCATCAGTGACTTCTATGAAAAGCCAGAGCTAGGCATACACTGTGTGTCGTATATGAACGAACTATACGACCTGTTGCCAGTGACGCACTGGTTCTACTCCTTGCCATGGGTAAGGGAGTTGGGTCTGAAGCTGCAGTACAAGGACACGCTGCCGCCAATTCCGACTGGGCCAATTCTAAAGGACCCATCGGATGTCGACAAGCTCAGGGTGATGGACAAGGAGGAGCTGAAGAGGAACTTCACTCAGCAGGAATTCTACCGGTTATATGAGTATGTTCAGAAGAACATCGGCCAAACATTGGTTCCGATCTCATACGGTTTCGACCTGGTCGGAGCTGCGGCAGAACTCGTAGGAGTAGAGAACTTCATCATGTGGACCTTCACCGAGCCAGACGCTGCGATGAAGCTCGTCAAGAAGTTCACGGACACTGCCATAAATGGTGCCGAGGGTCTAGCTGACAAATACGGATTTGCCATGTTGATCATTGGGTCTGTGTTGGGGAACAACGATATCTTCTCGGACGAAGCGGTCAAGAAATATAGCGCAGACATGATGAGATACTTTGTAGACCAATCCTTCAGAAAGGGAGCTGGTCCGCAGGTATTCTATCACTTGTGCGGTAACCACGAGACCGACTACAAGGTGTTCAAGGACACCCTGATCTGGTCACCGTTCACCGTGATGCACATCGGTTATATGGGAAAGAAGGTCTTCCCGTCCAGCCTCCTGAAGCAGGAGTTCGGAACGAGGGCGACATGCATGGGCTCTGTCGATACAAAGCTCATGATCAACCCGAACCCGATGGCCGTTTACAACCAGTCGAAGGAGCAACTGCTCGGTGGCCGTGACTCTCCGAAAGGCTACATCTTGGGCAACTCATGTGAATGCCCGCCGTACACGATACCAGCCAACATGAGGTCGATGGTAAAGGCGGCGAGGGACTTCGGTACCTTCGGGACATGGTGAGGTGAGCAAGATGGACGTAAAGATGTCAGATGCGGTCAAGGAGACGGTCGGAAAGAGGGGACTGAAGGAGCCGGACGTGCAGGATGTCGTTAACACTGCAGAATCCGCTAAGAAGAAAGCCGTCAACAAGAGCGGAAAAGTCCTCGCTAAGAAGGTCATCAACAACGTGACCATCTATGCCGACTACAACGTCGAGAGAGGGATCCTCAAGTCGCATGCCAATCTGAACAGCGCCTATTCACACCGGATGGCGCTTGGTAAGATCGTCAATGCGACGGAAGGTTCCGACTGGACCTGTGCCAACTGCAACGAGCAAATAAAGCTCGGTACAGTGGAGATGTCCTATATCGGGGTCTCCAGGAACGGCCCTGCTCTCGTCTGCCCGAAGTGCGGTGACTCCTGGGTCGAGGAATATCTCGCCACCAAGACCATCGCCGTCGCAGAAGGCCTGTTCGAGAAGAAGAAGGCATAAACAAACTCCAAGGCCTTTTTTAAGGCCTCATTATTTTCTTTTTTTATTCTGAACTAGAGCCAACTTCATTCCGACTGGATTGAAAATGATTCGAAAGATTGAATAACGATGTGGCCGTTGATATGGAAGAGTTCAGGTGGTCCAAATGAGCGAGAAGATCGGAGAGACCAATAGTCTTTGTCCAGAATGCCTTAAGACAATTCCTGCTGTGAAGGTCGCAGAGAACGACAAGATCTATCTGGACAAGGTCTGTCCGGAGCATGGTAAGTTCCGCACGTTGATCTGGACCGGGGTGGAGGACTACAAGGACCTATTGAGATATCGCTCGGTTCCATCTGGCCCGACGAAGATCGCGGTGAAGGAAAAGGGCGATTGCCCCCAGATATGCGGCCTCTGCCCTGATCATCACCAGCACACCTGCCTCGTCGTCCTGGAAGTCACCAATTCCTGCAATCTGAAGTGCCCCATCTGCTTCGCTAGCGCGAATGAGCACTATCGTTTCCATCCCAGCATGGATGAGATCAGAAGTATGTACCAGACCATCGTTGAGTACGCCCCGCACCCCATCTGTATCCAGATCAGCGGCGGTGAGCCGACCATCCGGGACGATCTGCCAGATATCGTTCGCCTGGGTAAGAAGATGGGGATCGATTATATCGAGGTGAACACCAACGGGGTTCGATTCGCCGACGACATCGATTACCTCAGGGCGGTCAAGGAAGCGGGCGTGGATTCCCTCTACTTCTCGTTCGATGGGCTTCATTCCGACATATACCTGAAGACCTGCGGAAAGGACCTGCTGGAGCCCAAGCTGAGGTGCATCGAGAACTGCGCGAAGGTGGGCATGGGAATCACCTTGGTGGTGGTGGTATCGCCGAACATCAATCAGGACAGGATCGGAGAGATAATCCAGTTCGCAAAGAGCAAGATCCCCACCGTCAAAGGCATCCACTTCCAGCCGCTGAGCTACTTCGGGCGATATCCGATCGACCCGGACGACAAGGACCGTATCACTATCCCCGACCTCCTCAGAGAAATAGAGGTCCAGACGAAGGGAGAGCTGCGAGCGGACAATTTCATCCCCACTTCATGCGCCAACGTCCACTGCGACGCGAAGTCCATGTCAGTCCTCATGGAGGATGGTTCGTTGTTCCCCATGACCCATCGAGCCATGGGACCTCCTCGGGACACAAAAGAGGTCGCTACCAAGACCAGGAAGGAGATATCGGACCTGTGGCGCTTCATTGACGAGGCGTTCGAGGACCAGCCGGCGGAACAGAACTCTTGGGCTGAGTTCATCCAGCGGGCGAAGACCAACTACCTCACCATTAGTACGATGGCTTTTCAGGACGCTTGGACAGTAGAGACCGAACGGCTATGCAACTGCTGCATTCATACAGTCACGCCTGATGGCAAATTGATCCCGTTCTGCCTGTTCAACATCAACTCGAAGAACGGCAAGACCCTCTACCGGCACGAGATCTGGTCGAAATACGGGAAAGGCGGAAAATAGGTCGAAGCGTTCAACGGGACGGTTTCTTGCCGACGCTCTTGTAGTAGTTGTCCATGACCGCGTTCATGTAGGTCGACAAATTGCGTTGTCCCCTATCCGTTGGGACGAATGGACCGTTAAGGGGGAACTCGAAATCGCATTTCAGGCATCGCGCCCTTTCGCATCCAAGGGCAGCATGGCGACAGCCCTTGCATGCGATTGCCCTGGATTGGAACAAGTTGAATGAGGCACCGCAACGGGGGCAGGTAATCTGCTTGGTCGCCGTCTTCAACCTCGGCGTGACGCCTGCCTGTCTCTCATGCTCAGTGATGTTCATGGTTACCCCAACTTTGAACATCATCATCCTACTTAAATGCTAGCTGAAACCGTTCATTAGCGAATGTCTGGCATCCCCCTCTTCAATCCATTCCGTTCGCTTGGCTCCAACTCTGGGGGAATATGGCCCGCCATTGGACGAAGAGTTTGAAGGGATGGGAAGCGAATCCTTTGGTCACCCTAAGACCATCCAATATCTGCTATGTCGATGAAGAGTGAAAGGCTGTGTCTTATTCCATTCAATGATTAGGCATGGAGAATTGGTCTAATTATCCTTCTGTCCGCCGTCATTCAGATGGGAGAATCGCGCTGCTACCAAAGCGCTGAAAAGGATAAATCCTGACTAGGGCATCGCCTGCCGTTGAACCCGCTCGACCGATTGAAGATCGCTATTGCACGCACCAAGCTCACCTCTACCAAGTTGGAGTCAGGGACTGAGCACCCACTCGAGAGTTGGATCCTCAACAAGGTGGCGGTAGAGGCAAGAAAGAGCGCGGACCTGAGACGCGCCATCGGCCGTCCAACGCCGAAGCAAGTGGACCGGGCGATAATGCGGCAGTACCAGCTACACAAGGTCAGAAGAATGATCGAGTACACCAACGAGAATAGCTATTTCTACAAGGCCCGTTGGAAGGAGTTCGGGATCAAGTCATCGGACATCCGGACCTATGATGACCTGCTCAAGATACCGCTCACAGAGCCCAAGGAATTGGCCGATGTGCCCCTGGAGTTCCTCTGTGTCTCGCAGACCAAGGTGATGCGGGCGTTCACCACATCTGGCACTAGCGGAACGAGGAAACGGCTATTCTACACCCGCGATGACGTGCTGAACATCGTAGATTCGATCGCTGTGGCGTTGAAGAACGCTGGCATGAACGAGAACGACACTCTGCAGATTATGTTCCCTACCGTGGCTGCATGGGACCCAGGGCTCATGCTGGAAGGCGCTTGCAAGGTGGCCGGCCTGAAGGCTGTGAACGCTTCCACCACAGATATCGAGGAGCAATTGAGCATAATGCGGTCGAACAAGACTAGCATGATGATCGGGCTGACCTCTTTCATCTATCGAATAACCGTTCTAGCCAGGGAGAAGTCAGACCTGCGGAGCTTTGGCATCAAGGCGATCATATTGTCGGCGGAGCCGTTGCCGGAAGCGATGCGCCGCGAGATCGAAGAGGCTTGGGGCTGCAAGGCGCTAAGTCAATATGGCATGACCGAGATGGGCCTGGCCACCACCATTGAATGCACAGTTCAGGATGGAATGCACGTCAACGAAGCTGATTTCTTGCCGGAGGTGATAGATCCCGATACCGGCAAGCATTGTGCCAATCGGGAAGAGGGAGAGCTGATCTGGACCAGTCTTAATTTTGAGGGCTCTCCTCTCGTTCGTTATCGTTCGTATGATATCTCTGCCACCATCGAGCCACCGTGTGCCTGCGGTTTCAGGGCTGTAGGCAAGATCGTCAAGATAAGGGGCAGGCTGGATATGCAAACTAAGATCGGATTTGGTGAGAAGGTCTACCCCCTATTATTCGATGAGGCGATACTGGGCGTGAAGGGCTCATTAGGCTATCAGCTCACAATCGACAAGCCAGCCTACAAGGACCGTCTGTTGTTCAAGATCGAATTCGCTGGCGATCCCGTTCAAGGAAAGGAGGAGTTGCTGAAAGCGATCTCCGCCTTGGCTGAGATCCGCTCGGGGCTGGAGAATGATCTTCTGGAGCAACCGGAGATAGAGGTCGTTCTCCCAGACCAGGCAAGTTGGATTCCCAAAACCCGTTCGATCATCGACAATCGAGAACAGTTCGATTGAATTGAGCAAACGCATTCTGTCTTTCTGGTTAGTTACTCTCAATACAAATCGATTCAAGCCAATTCCGTAAAAGGCTTCGATTTATTCATCAATATCGATGTTGGTAATCGCCTACGTTTCCTTTTTATCAGGACAGAGGTCGTAGTCATGGTGAAAACATTGGAGATCAGGTCTGCGATTGAACTGCATCGACTTCTCACTAAAGCTCTGCAAATTGAAATGAGCTATGAGACAATTGCTGACTGGGAAGGATATATTTCAGTCAGCACACCGAAGTTCCGTGACACACTTTTTGGATTAATATCAGAATCGGGGCAACACGAGGCTCTGGTGAAAGACATGCTAGGAATGATAATCCTGCCCACTGACGCTGAGCAAATACCCCTTGGTCAGCCGCGATTCGATTTTACTGGCAGGGGAGAGCTTGACGTCATGATGGAACTGCTTCGGTACGAGAAGCTCGCTTTCGATCTCTATTCAGGCATCCGCCTCGCTGCCGGTAGCCCGGACTGCGAAAGGTTTGTAATCAAGGACGATATGCCACGATTCCTGGCAATTCTGGATCAGCTGATAATCGAGGAGAGCGATCACGAGCATATGGTTTCAGGATTCCTCGGCAATGTCAAGATGATTCGTTGAACAAGCCTCAATCCAATCAACTAGAGTTACTAGCACGTGTTCCAATCGCAACTTTCAACCTTCCTCCGAAAAGTATTAGGCATTCGCTCAAACTGTAGACGCCCAGATGAAGATAGGCGTAATTTCGGTGCAAGGGGCGTTCCCAGAGCACATCAAAGCGTCAGAACTAGCTTTGGCGAACACCGGTACCAAAGGGACGGTCCATGCAGTCCGACAAGTGGCGCAGTTGGACCAGGTCGATGCGATAATAATACCTGGAGGGGAGTCGACCACCATCTCCCGATTGCTTGTTCGTTTCGGGCTGCAGGAGCGCATCGTGCAAATGGCAGGCGAAGGCATCCCCATCATGGGTACCTGTGCGGGACTGGTACTAATGGCAAAAGAAGGTGATGGGCAGGTCGAGAAGACAGACACCAGACTGCTCGGTCTGATGGACATGGCGGTCGATCGCAATGCTTTCGGAAGGCAACGGGAATCCTTCGAGGCAGAGCTGAAAGTCAAAGGGCTGGACGATCCGTTCCCTGCCGTCTTCATCCGCGCACCACTCATAACCCGAGTTTGGGGCAAATGCCATGAGCTGGCTCGCCACGAGAACTGCATCGTAATGGCCAGACAGGAGAACTTACTAGCATTATCCTTCCATCCGGAGCTATCCTCCGACACCCGCATCCACCAGATGCTGATCAAGATGGTCCGCTGAGCCTATCCTTTCACTGCTTCGATCAAGCTCTCCAAACGAGCCATGTAATCGCCATTCTCGACGATCGTTCCAGTGACTATGACGTCCGCGCCTGCCTTCCTAACCATTCTTGCCTGCTCAGGTGTCCTGATCCCGCCCCCGATGATCATTGGGATCCTAACCTTGCTTTTGACCGAAGCGATCATCTTTGCAGTCACAGGCTCGGGCGCGCCACTTCCCGCTTCGAAGTAGATGATATCCATCCCGAGGAACTGAGCTGCCAGTCCATAGGCGACTGCGGTCGCGGCATCGTCCCGCTTGATGAGATCGGCTTCACCGACCTCCCCAACCTTCATGCCTGGCTCGACGATCATATAGCCCATTGATATGGTTTCTATTCCCAATTTGGCAATTATCGGCGCCGCCATCACCTGCTCCCCGATGATATTCTTGCGATTGCGGGAGTTGAGCATGGTCATGAAATAGATTGCATCAGCGAATCGCGCGATGGCGTGCGCGCCTGAAGGGAAGTATATGACCGGGACCTTGGCCACCTTCTTGATCGCCAGAACAGTACTGTCCAGATTCTCTTGGGTCACGTCGGTGGATCCGCCGACCATGATAGCGTCGGTTCCGAGTCTCTCTGCACAAGAGGCTATCTCCGCCGCCTGGGCATAGCTCTGCTTCGCTGGATCGATCAGGGTCATGTGCATGGTATGTTTGGCTCGGACCCGCTCCATAATGAAATCCTTGACCTTCATAAGATCCCTCCAACGAGGAAAGCGACAAGCGCGACGAGCATGCCGATCTTTGCCCAGTATTGTCCCTGCTTGGGGCTTCGAAAATGAACTGTGGCAGAGTATATAAAGATTGCATCGGCGATAATTACTACCGCGAGATATGGCCAGCCCAATGACCCCATCAGATATGGGATTGGGCTCAATGCCACCGCACTAAGGAAGGCCGTGCTGGCCAGCATCCCCGCCCGGTGTTTGCCGATGCGCTTCGGAAGTGTGAATCGATCGAAGTCTCCCAGCATGTCCTGGATATCCTTCACGATCTCACGGCCCAGGGTAGCGAGGAATGCCATGGCCGCGATGATCACTACTTGCTCAATATGGCTCACTACCGCACCTCCTAGAAGGAAGAGCGCACCTGTCAGCCAGGCGATGGAGAGGTTGCCGGTCAAGCCAGTCTTCTTCGTCACCATCTCATACAGTAGCATGACTAGTACCGCCGAGATGACGATGATCATCGAGATCATGTTGAGGAAAATCGAAAGGAAGATGGAGAGCGCAAAAGCCGAAATGGAAAGATTTAGCGCAGTTGCGGGCCGCAAGCGGCCCGAGGGTATCGGCCTCTCAGGGTGCGCCACCTTGTCCACTTCGCGATCGAAGTAATCGTTCAGCGAATTGCCACCAGCCACGAAAGCGAAAACAACGGCCGAACCGATGATGAGCATCATCCACGAATCCAGTAGGGCAGGGCCTGCGGCGATAAGCGCCCCGAGGATAAGGCCGACAACTCCCATGATGCAATTGCCCAGTCTGAACAGCTGGACGTACTGGTTCACGGCGGCACATTCTATTGGGCGTTCATAGACTTTTGCTAGCGTGCAATGATCACGTCCAGTATCCACGAAATGAGTCTATTTTGGGCAAGATTATATAGTTGCGTTCTTGATAGGGGCGATACTCCCATGGACCAAGCGGCTGAAGTTGAATCTATCCGGTCTGCAGTGGCTAAGCATTTCATCGTCTATGACGTGAGAGCTAGCTATGATTCGGTGTCAATGTTCATCACGCCTGACAAGAGTATCCTCGAGACCCAATTCGAGGAGTTGCGGAAGGAGATGGCCTCGATAGGCTACATCCCGATCCTGGAGTATATGGGCGGAGAGTATCAGATATCCGTGGTCAGGAAGCCGGTAGCGGTTAAGCGCCGTCCTTGGATCAACCTAATTTTGCTGGTAATCACGGCCGGGACGACGATCTTCGCAGGCGCGTACCTTTGGTACGGGTATTCATTCAGCGATTCGTTGATGACATTTGACAACTTCCTCTATGGTTCCCTGTTCTTCGCCCTCCCGTTGCTCACCATTCTAGGAGTGCACGAACTTTCTCATTATGCCATGTCCAAGCGTTACGGCATCGACGCTTCGCTGCCCTACTTCATCCCTTCTATCCCGCCTTTAGGCACGTTCGGGGCATTCATCTCCATGCGCGACCCGATGCCAAACAAGAAGGCTCTGGTGGATATCGGCTTCGCCGGCCCATTAGGCGGTCTTTTGGTGACAATCCCAGTAGCAATTATCGGTCTCGTTCTCAACGCGCAAGGGATTCCTCATCCAAGCATTCCGCCTGGAGGGCAGACCGCGATCAGCAATCCCCTAATTTACAGCTTGATGTCGATGCTCATCCCTTCGCCGGACGGTGTGTTCATCCACCCAACCGCATTCGCAGCCTGGGTCGGATTCTTCGTGACCGCGATCAACCTTCTGCCGGCAGGGCAGTTGGACGGGGGTCATGTGGCCCGTGGCCTACTCGGCGAGAAGTCGTTATATCTTAGCATAGCCACCATCATGGTCCTCTTCGTGCTGGGGATATCCTACTCCGGCTGGTTCTTGTTCGCCTTGCTTATCTTGTTCTTGGGCGTGAAGCATCCGGCCCCGCTGAACGATGTTTCCCGTTTGGATGTCAGGCGTACTGGCGTCGGAGTGCTGGCGCTCCTGCTCCTGGTAGGTTGCTTCGTCCTGGTTCCCCTTTCCGAGGTGCCGGTGACCAACACCTTCGAAATTGACATGGTGAGCGAGAACAGCACCACCGTGGCGGCGGGCTCGATGGCGCTCTTCTACTTTAACGTTACAAACACCGGGAGCGTCAACATCACTGTGCAGCTGGACGTCCATCAGATGCCAGCGAATTGGAGCGCGGTGCTATACCAGACCACTCAAAATGCGAGCGAGGCGACCAGCACCTTGATTCTTGATATACCGTATGGCAATCATTCGGCGGTGGCCATTCGCGTCGCCGTGCCATCTGGCGAAACCCCGAGCACCAAGGTGATAGTTTTGCAGGGCACTTCGACCGACACCGAAGTTAGCAGGCAGTTCACAATCACTGTCGCTTGAAGAGGCAATACTCCCTCGTCAACGAGCGATGAACCTTTTGCGAATACCTCTCTTGAAGGTGCAATAAGCCTGGGTATCTCACGATCTTAGGCAGTACCACCCCCGCCCATCCCCCGGACGAAAGGACTCCGGCAATACTGTTAAGCGCTCTCTCATGAAGCGCTGTCACAGGCTCCTTTTTGGTCGAGGCACTTCTTCCGTACGGCGGGTCTGTAGCGATCACGTCTACCTTTCCGAAGACATCATCGAGATCACCGATGTCGGCGACCTCTAGCCGCTCGAAAGCCACGTTGAAATGTCGTAGGTTCTCTGCGCAGCCCTCGATCATCTCAGGAGAGATATCCGAGCCTAAGGCCTTCGCGCCAACGAGCGACGCTTCGAGCAGGATTCCACCGGTGCCACAGAATGGGTCGAGGAGCGTCTGTCCCCTCCGCACTCTCGTCAGATTAACAAGCGCCCGGGCATAGCGGGGATGCAGCGAGACTGGCGAGAAGTAGGGACGGCTCCTGACGTGCCTCGTTTCGTACTGGTCCCGGTCTATCTCCTTCTCCTCAACGAAGAAGTGCAATTTGTCGGTGAGAAGAATGCGCAGCTTGATATCCGGAGCTCGCAGGTCGATCTTCCTCTGTCCGGCAATCGCCTCTCCCACCTTTCCGGCGATGAAGTTGGATTGCTCTGGCTTGCCGCAGCCTCGGAAGCGTTTCACTCGCACGCCAATGCTGCCTTCCGGAAGCTCGAGGGAGGAAGCGAAAGCCGCCAGACAGTTGAGGTCGCAACTGCCATGATATGTGCCGACCTTATGCGTGAGTGCGAGTCGTTCGGCGACACGCGTCATTTCCTCCTCGCTAAGCCTTGAGATCACATATCCCGGCCCTCTGATCGTCGGAGAGGCGGTTCGAACCTCGGCTTCTATGGTCGCTAGGACTTCTGCTTCCGGGAGGCTGGAATGCTCTCCGCTCAGTTCGAATAGGTACGGACGTCGCTCCATTATGAACGTGGAGCGATAGCCTTCAGTCCCTTATGCCTTCTTCTGAAACCGTGAACACGGCTTCTGCCTCAGGCAGGTTGGGAGAGTCGATCAGCCGAGCGATACGCTTTCCGCCCTTGCTCTTGCGCAGATATAGACGATACGTGGCTGCATGCCCGACGATATGCCCTCCGATGGGGCGGGTCGGGTCGCCGAAGAAAGCATCTGGTTTGGCTGAAACCTGATTGGTGACCGCCACCACCGAATTGGTCAGGTCCCCGAATCTCAAGAGATCGTGCAGATGCTTGTTGAGCAACTGCTGCCTTTCGGCCAAGGCGCCCCTGCCAACATACTCGGCACGGAAATGGGCGGTCAAGGAGTCCACAATCAAAAGCCTGACCGGGATGGTATGGGACATCTCCACTGCCTTCTCAACCAATAGCATCTGGTGGGACGAGTTGAAAGCTCGGGCGACATGGATCTTGTGCAAAGCCTCGATCGGGTCCACATCCATCGACCTCGCTATCTGAGAGATACGTTCCGGCCTGAACGTGTTCTCGGTGTCGATGACGATGACCTCTCCTTCCAGTCCTCCCTTTTCGTAGGGCAGACCGGCATTGACCGCCAATTGGAAGCAGATCTGGGTCTTTCCGCTCCCGAATTCGCCGAAGAACTCGGTGATGGCCTGCGTTTCAAAGCCGCCTCCCATCAGTTCATCGAAAGCCTTCGAGCTGGATGTCAGCTTCTTCATATTCTGCCGTCTTTCCAGGATAACGTCACCGGGTTCGAAGCCACCGACATCTGCGGCCTCCTTTGCCGCCGCGATGATCTTCGCCGCGGCCGCTTCCCCGATCTCGCACGTTTCCGCTAGGTTCTTCGGGGATTCCACCGCGATCGACATCAGATCAGTGTAACCGGCATCACGTAGCTTCTCTGCAGTTGCGGGTCCTACTCCAGGCAACTCTTCTATTTCCTTCTCTGCCATTGATGCACCTACCTTTCTCTATCGATACGGGGCTTATAAACGTGCCATAGAGATGGACGAAAGTACCCCGCTCTTGTGGATGAGCATCCGGATATAGGGCAATCAATCATCGCCTTGCAGGCAGTCTAACGATCAAGGTCGTGGGAAAGACCAGTCCCGCAACGCCCCTCAAGATGCGTGAAAAAGGTTTAAATGCGCCCCTCACTTAACCGGTGAACATGGCCCGTAAGAAGAGAAAGGATGAGGTCGAGGAACCGAAGTACGAGTTCGTTCCTCCCGACTTCGATGAAAAGGCCTTTCTCGAAAAGGACATCAGGGGAACCAAGTCGCTTATAATCGCCACCTTCCTCGGAATACTGGCTGGCGTACTGGCTTTCGCCTTAACGGGCATCTCCGTCTATCTCGGGCTCATCGTCATCATCGCATGCGCCGTCGGATTGAAGTATCTGATCTCGTTGTTGAAGATTGCACCGGACGGCGTCGATTGGAAGACCCTGGTGGGCAACATCGCGATCATCTTCCTTCTAAGTCTAGGGATTTGGATCGTCATGCTTAACCCCCCGTTCAGCGACCAGATCGCGCCGGAGATTACGGCAAATGCGATCTACTTCAATTCTGGCACTGGCTGGACAAAATATGTGAGTGATGGCACAACTCCCATCTACTCTGGAAACCAAGTGAACATCACCGTTACCGTCCGGGACAATGATAAGGNNAGGTGAATAGCATCACCATAAACGTTCATCTTTCCAGTCAAACGGGCACTTTCCATTCGATGAATGCGACCGCGGTGAAAGGCGTGTATGAGACGGGATCCGTGACGTACAACACCGGAGCCAGCAATTCCGCTTACATCTATACGATCAATGTGACCGATAGGACTGGCCGCCTAACCCCGAAATCGAGCTCCTTCACCATCAACCCCTTGGCCTAACGCTTCCACGGAGGAGTCTTGTCCAATAGCGAAGTGAGATCNNTGAGCTCGGCTCTGAGCGATTCCCGGTGGTTCCTTATCTTCAGTCCGGAAAGGGAGCGAAGGTCGCTTCCCAGGGCCGCTCCCTTAAGCTCCTTCTCGATCAGCTCCGTTGCGGTTCGGTGGGTGCGAGGGACCTTTGCCACCCAACATCCATTCTCGATGAACGGCTCGCCATAGCTCCTTTCATTCCATTTCTCGAGGAACCGTTGCGCGTTCTCGGTCCACACCGGCGGGCCTTTGTGGAGACGCATCTTCGGCAGCTCATCGTTCAGGAGCTCGAAGGCGAAGACGGCCTCCTTCTTCTTGACCGAATAAGCACTATCGACAACAGAGAACGACCAGCTCTCCAACAGTCTTCGGACGCCATCCAAGGTGCGCCGAAGCTGTGGGTAAAGGTTGTCCTCGGTCATTTCGGGCCGATCCAAGCTGAATACCAGCAGGCGCGAGCCCCTCTCTTTGAGCTCGGCGCGAATGGCCTTGACTGTCCAGATCTTCGCCGGGTTAGGGAAGAAGAAGCTCTCTTGAGGCGATGCCAAGAAGTCATCGCTCGCCCTCAGGAACATGGCAAACGAGTCCTCTGACAGAGCGGAGGCGACGTTCCTGGTCTCGTCAACCGGGTCATAGAAAACCAGTGGGGTATCGAACTCTACATTTCCCTGCTTCTCCTCCAGGCAGAGAGTAGTGCCCCGCCTCCAATCTTGGGCGGCCAGCATAACGTCATCGAACGATCCATACCTTAAGATGAGCAGCTCAACCAGGTAGCCAGAGAAACCCTGAACTCGAGCCTCGGCTCCATAAATGCCGACCCCGGTCAGGAATTGCTTCAATACCCTGACCTCATTCCTTTGCTCTTCGTTGATATGCTCCAGTACGTACCTCGTATGGAAGGGTGTTCTATCGACGGCCGACTTGAGACCTGCCGGACTGTCCACTTTGAAGCAGGGGACGATGTCAACTTCTAGTCCATCAATCATCCCGTGGACATAGGGATGCTCCGCGTATCTCTCCTCGGCATCCTTCACCACCTCCCTCCCGATCTGCAAACCGTACTTTGCCAGGTCCTCTCTTTTAGTCTCCTTAGGGAATAAGATGAAGATGTCAATGTCTGGTGGATAGACATAGGTGTCCTTTGCTACAGATCCGACCACCATGACGCTCAGGCCAGGATGGATCTTGTTGGCCTGCTTCGTCACCAGCTTCACAGCTTTTTCCGTGACCTTGCGCACGTATGCCTGCTCGACCGGTTTGGGATATACCTTGCTTAGAACCCTATCTTTCAGCGCCACGTTGCCCCATTCAATCGTGCTGAAATAATACTTATGTAACTGATTTATGTCTTGAAGAATATGGGGAATAGGTGTCTAAGGCCGGTGTGGTGGGGATTCAAAACTGATGCTTAGGAGGAAAATTAAGCCACCGACCTCAGACACCTAGATTCTCTCACCTTAGAACTAGTATTAAATGATTTGCAGAATTTCCTTCATTAATAGTCGTTGGATTTCACATTCTGAGCGAGTTTTGCGATTCTCCAGCGTACTGGCACGTCTAATAATTGAGCACCGGATTTGAAACAATTTTGCTCAAGCGACACTCCCAACTCGAAGGGTCTTCATATGCATCATGGTGTGGCGTTAAATGTCCCGAGGGGCAGCACAATCCGGGAAATCGCCGCAGTCATCTGGTGAGGTGATCGATGAACAATCATAAAAGGCATGTTCAAGGTCTTTTCAGCTCACCTCTGGAATTGCGCCGTGCTCTTTCTGATCCCCTTCAGCATAGAAAGGCGCATGAAATCCACCGCTGGAATCGTCCGGATACCGCTCTTCTCCTGGACATACATTGCCTGCTTCTCCGGGTCCTCATGCACGAACTTGCTCCCGAAATGCGTCATTATCGCGACTTCTGGCTTGACATAGTTCGTTAGCGCGGCAGCATCCTCCGTACTCATATGGAACTTGACCCTCGCACCTAGTGGTCGGGTGACGCACATAATCAGCACCCTGGCCCCTTTGTGGGCATCGATCACCTCATCCACCAGCTCGCTATCGCTCACATACGAAATGATCCCTTCTTCCGTCATGAAGCGAAAGCCGATGCCGTCAATGTCAGAATGAGATGTGGGTGTCGTTTGAATCTCAAGCTTCCCTACATTAAAGCATTCTCCTGGCTTAAGCGAAAGGCACTCTGAAACGATGCGTCTATGGTAAGCAGATACGGCAGGGCCGTGGTCGTTCGTCCCATCGATCACGCTTCGGCTTCCGGCCAGCAGGCCACGTCGGCTGAAATTGCACCTTGTCATGCCTTCGATGAGCACTTCCGCGTCGGCGTAGTGATCGGGATGGCAATGCGAGACTAGGACTCCATCAGTGCTCGCCGGGTCGATCCCCAAGCGGTTGAGGTTAATGACTGCTCCTGGCCCTGGATCGAGGTGAATGTTCACTTCCGCCTCGAGGTATATCCCTCCAGTATTCCTGACCTGATAGACGGTGGCGAACCTGCCGCCGCCGGTTCCTAGAAATGTTATTCTTGTCAACAGCACACCTCGCTATTTTGGAATCACTAATTCCTCCGGTATATATGTTACCACGTGTCAAGATTTTGAGGGCAAAGTACCAGTATAGAGAGCCGGTTGGCAGATAATACTGGCCAGAGCGGAATATTATTTCATCTTAACGATTGTAAATAAGCTAATATAGCGAACCGTCTCATAACAATCTGAGGGGTTTTGGGGGTTGGAGAGATCTCTCGGGACTTCTCAATAATGGCGCCTTGCCACG
>PNBI01000089.1 GCA_003135935.1 Methanomassiliicoccaceae archaeon | reverse complement strand
AATTATAATCGAAACGCCGGCGAATGCCAGATTAACCCAGTAAGGGGTTTGGAATATCTTCGTTACTAGATCCAGATTTGCCGAATCCTTCCAGCCGGTTACTATGCCACCGGCCACTATCGCTGCGAAAAACAGCGTTTGTGCTGGCCGAATGCTACGAATGAATTCTCGAAATCTAGGTCGGGTAGAAAGATAGGTGATGGCTAGGACAACTAACACGCCCGCTGTGAGGTAATAGGAGAACAGGAAGAAATGCCATTGATAGAATTTCACTGTATCAAATTGGGGAAAATTCCGAGGCGCCACTGGAAGATAGGCTTCTGGAGTGGCCACAAGGAACAATGCTACGAATGTGAAAACGATTAGCAGAGCAATTTGTCCAAAGGTAATTGCCCTGTCCCTAACGGAGAATAGATTTTGACGTTGCATCCATATTGAATAGGCGAAGAGGAGGAAGATTACAGCCGTTACCTCCACAGCCTGGCCGATATGGAAAGCCGCACCACTGAAGTGAAAAAAGGCGTTAATGAAATCCGTCCAAGACAGATAAGCATAATTCTGTCTACTGCCGGCTAAATAATCTATAATCGGAGGTAGGATGATGATCCAGTAAAACGATGAAATGAAATTAATGGATCTGCGTATACCACGACCTGAAAAGGCCGAGAGGAGAAGCACCAAACCTATGAAAACCAAAGAATAGAATGCCACATGATCTGCAATTGAGAAAATCCAGGGGTGTGCTGTCGTAACGAAACTTGGGTCGAGAAGGTAGTATTCGAGCAAATCGCGGATTAGCGATAGGACCAATACAAAGAGGAACACTCCGAACAATGGGAGATGGTCCTTCTCGAGCCAGGCCACAAATCGATCCACGCTTGACTCAAAACGCTTATATGCCCGAGTTCCAGCTGGACCGCTCATATGCTTGAAAAACTCGTCTGGATATTTATAATATGGCCACTGGGTCTTTCAGTTCATCCTTTCTAGAGTGCAGGAATCGTTCGACGCCAGCAGACCTCTCATATTCCACGAGAGCGAGTATGCGCTCGTATTTCGAGGCCATGTTGCGCAGCGTGAGCGCCATGTGCTCCTCCCGGTCCCGCTCCAGCTGCCTGAAGCCCTTGGCCCGGTTCACCTTCATGTCCCAGTCCAGCGCGAACTCCTCCGCCGAGCCGATCCGGTACTTGCGCCGCCTGATCGATCGGGTGTAGAACGACTCTCGGACCATGTCCACACCGCGGATCCTTTTGCAGTAGAGGTCGGTGAACTCCTCGTCGTTCAGGTCGATCGGTATCAATGGAACGTGCGCCGCATCGGCAAGCTCTATCGCCTTCAGATAAGCTGGTGTCGGCAGGCGGACCTCTCCGAAGTGCTCCATGTAGGCCTTGTAGACCTCTTCCAGGTTAGAGAGCTCGTAATCGGAATGGCTTTCCTTCGTTCTGAGGGCCGCGAGCTCCTCCTTCGAAGTAGATATCGCAATGGCATCGGGCGCGTAATCGGCGAACGCCCTGCTCACCTTTTCCTCTTCCTTGACCAGACCTTTGAGGACGCCGATGACCCTTAATTCAGCGTGATTAATCCGAACGCTTGGCATGTGACTCGCTCCGCTCCGTGACCAGGTCGAAAAGTTTCTCCGTCTCATCAAGCTTCTTGAGCTCATCCATGCCGACCAGAGCTGTGCCTTCCACCGACGGTCTGGAACGAATCCTTTCTATGAAGATGACCGACTTCCGCTCCGTGACCTTGGATATGTCCGATACCGTTCTTGCCTTCTCCAATATCTTGCTCTCGTCGGTCATGACGCCAGTCAGGATAAGTATCTTCGAGTCTGCTGTCAGGGCCTCGAACGGGCATTTGCTCGTCGGCGTTACCGACAATCCTAGGCCGACCAGTCGTTCGAATATCTGGCGGCTCAACGGGTCCGAAGTCTTGAGCTGGTAGAGGCGCTCCTTCTCATGCGCGTGGTACTCCAGAGGATCTACCGGCATTACCAGTGGCTGCCTGAGGAAATCCTCCAGCCTGATAGCCACGTCGATCATCGCCCCCATGCCGCTTTCGTACATCTGGATGGTCCTCCTGGACACGCCGGCTACCTCTGCCAGATTGCCCAGGGATATCCCCTTCTCCTCACGTACCTTCCTCAGTACCTCGCTGTCCAGCTTCACATAGAGGCCGCCAGGCGCGGCGCAGATGAAGGGCGGGACGCCCTCCAACAGGTAATCGTTGAGCGTCTGGAGGTTGATTATCGGCACGCTGAAGCGGGAATAGACGATGCCATCCTCCATATCCCCAGAGCTGGAACGCTCGCCGATCATTAGGGGGGAGGCCTGCAACGCTTCTGCCAGGGTCTTCATCTCGTTGGCGTTGTCTTTGGAGAAAGCGTCCACGTTGGAAAGGATCTTGGCGATGATGAGCGTCTTGTCTCTCCTGGCTACGATGTCGAAGCTAATGCTTCGCATGTTCAGCGGCTTGGAGACATAGAAGCCCGCTCGCGAAAGGATCTCGCGCACCCGGGCGATCAATTCTTCCCTGTGCACGACCCTATACCATACTGCTCTTCTATATGAAGCTTGCCAATCGATCTCAGGCCAAGGCGTTTAAGCCAGCATTGACGCTAATTGTCTTTTAACTCGATGACCTGCCCCGGCACCATCGGCTCGACCCTGATGTTCTGGAAGCCTTGAAGAAGCCTGGCAAGCTCCTTCGGATCCGTATCCCGGTTATGCATGGGGATGACCAGGCGCGGAGAGATCGCCTTTGCGGCGTTTGCCGCATCATTGACGTCCATTGTGAACCTCCCACCTATGGGAAGCAATGCAACGTCGACCTTGCCCAGAGTGTTCATCTCAGGGATGAAGTCGGTGTCACCAGCGTGGTAGATCACCTTTCCTCCGATCGTGACAAGGTATCCAACGCCCTTCCCTCGCCGATGATAGATCTTGCGCAGGTTATAGGCTGGGATCGCAAGCAGGCTCAACTTATCGAAGGTGAGCTTATGACCCGCTTCGATCACCCGAACATCCTCGCCTATCCGGTTGGCAGGCTTCCGCGGCGCGACGATGACCGTTTGCGGCCCGCTCAAAGAACGAATGGTCTCTAAGTCCCAATGGTCTCCATGGGAATGCGATACCAGAATGAAGTCCGACTTTTGCGAAGGTCCCAGCTCTTCGCCAACCCCTAGCTTCTTTACGTATTTCTTGGAGAGCGGGTCGAAGTCTAGGTTGACCCCGTCGACAGTGATCCTAAACCACGAATGTCCCAGCCATTTAATCTCTAGCGTCATGATCCCTTCTCGAAAGCGTATGTATCATCGCCTTCCTTAAACCCTTTCAAAAAGAAGGTCGCACAAGTCGAATTGAGAAGGTCGTGGTCGATCCATGCGCGGTCGTTCGTCAAAATGGACCGTTTAGTAATAAAAGACAATTCGTCCGCGAAAGCATATTTCCGGACGGCACTCTTGGACCCAGGTCAATCCACTTTCACTGCTCGGCCCTTCTTCTTCCTGGTGACGCGGTTCATCGATATCGTTAGCACGCCGTTCTTATAGCTGGCCGTGACGCTGTTCGGTTGGACGTTGCAAGGAAGTTCGATTTCCTCATGGAACTGCTTGGCATCGTTGTCCACCGTTACCTCCAGCAAGCGCGCCTGCGCATCGATCTTGATGTCGTCCTTCTGCACTCCAGGCAGCTCGACGATCACCCTTACCAGAGCGTCCGATTCCAGGACGTCGATCAGCGGCTCGCGCTCCTGTGGCTCACCGCCGCCGATCCTTGCGGGAGTGGAAGAGTTGCCGAACTCCTGCATCACCGGCTCACCGTCCGAGCTGGTCTGCAAGGAGAAACCGTAGACCATTGGGGCGCGATCCGGTCCCAGCTCGTTCTTCATGAACGCCTCGAATATCCGGTCCATTCGCTCCCGCATCTCCGCGAGCTCGTCGTCGAACGAGCCGAAGAGGTCCACCTCATCCCTTTCCTCGCTGTTCGCTTTCTTCTTTGGCATGAAGCTCACCTCACGTACTCGAAGTCCTTGACGATCTTCTCGTACTTGCTCAACTCGTTTCGCGAGACCGGTTTGATCTTTATCAGCGCCTCGTTGAAGCAGCCCATGTCCACCTTCTCCTTCTTGACCGCATCGACGTTGAGGTCCTGGTTCTTGGCGACGATGCGCCGGATGGTGCTCATGGTCGCCTCGTTCACCACGGCTGCCAGGTCCGCCCCGGTATAGCCTTCGGTGCGCTTGGCGATCTCGGCCAGGTCCACATCCGACGCCAGAGGCTTCCCCTTGGCGTGCACCTTGAGGATCTCCTTCCTTGCTGCCAGGTCAGGCGTGCCGATCTTTATCATCCGATCGAAGCGGCCGGGGCGCAAGAGCGCAGGGTCCAGCATATCTGGGCGGTTGGTAGCGCCGATGATGATGACGTTGTGAAGGCTCTCCAGTCCGTCAAGCTCCGTCAGCATCTGCGATATCACTCGCTCAGTAACATGCGAATCGGACCCGCCCCCGCGGGTCGGGGCGATCGAATCGATCTCGTCCATGAAGACGATGCAAGGAGCGGCCGATCTGGCTTTCCGGAACGTCTCCCGGACTGCCTTCTCGCTCTCGCCGACCCACTTGGAAAGGAACTCCGGTCCCTTGACGTTGATGAAGTTCGCCTCCGATTCGGTGGCCACAGCCTTTGCCAGCATGGTCTTGCC
>PNBI01000090.1 GCA_003135935.1 Methanomassiliicoccaceae archaeon | reverse complement strand
GCGGGACGAGTACCGCAAGACCCGCAGGGGCGGCAAGGGCGTCAAGGCCATCAAGGTGTGCGAGCGGAACGGGAAGGTGCTCCAGGTGCTGGAAGTATCGGAGGAGGACGAGATCATCCTGGCCAGCAACAAGGGCAACATCATCCGCTTCCCGGCGTCGGACTTCCGGGTCCTCGGCCGGGTGACCATGGGCGTTAGGGCAAAACGTCTGGAGGAGGGCGAGAAGGTCATCGACAAGTTGCCGGTGAAGCAGTTCGACGCCACCCACTATCTGGTCTTCGCCACTCGAAAGGGGATAATCAAGAAGACGCAGCTCGACTCTTACAAGAACGTCCGATCCAACGGCATCATCGCCCTGGGCATGAGGGAGGGAGACGAGCTGATCGATACCAAGCTGACCGACGGCAGTAAAGAGATAGTGCTGGCCACAAAGAACGGCCGCGCCATAAGGTTCGATGAGAGCGACGTCCGCCCCACTGGCAGGCCGGCGCATGGCGTCATCGGGATTAGATTGTACGAAGGCGACGAGGTCGTTAGCATGGCGATCGTTACTGCCGATAGCAAACTGCTGACCCTTACCGAGAATGGCTATGGCAAGATATCCATCGTCGGGAAATGGGAGGATGTCGAGGGACCCGCTCCGGAGGAGGAAGAGATCGTGGAGCTGGAGCCGGAGGGCAAAGAGCCAGCCGAGGAGAAGGAGGAGCGGGACGAGTACCGCAAGACCCGGCGCGCCGGTCGCGGCGTCAAGGCTCTCAGGGTAACTGAGAAGAACGGCAGGGTGCTAGCTGTGCTCGAGGTCGGAGATGACGACGGGATCATCATCGCTTCCGATGGCGGCAACGTGATGCGCACCTCCGTTTCGGACTTCCGGGTAACGAGCCGGGTGACAATGGGCGTCCGCGCCAAGCGCCTCGAGGAAGGAGAGAAGGTGATCGCCGTGCAGCGCCTGGTCGGCGAGAAGGACATGGAGGCGGTGGCCGAGGTCGAGGTCAAAGAGGACGGCAGCATACTGCCGACCGAGGACAAGGACAATGGGGCTGACCGCTCCAAGGACCAATGCGAGAATGGCGACAAGTGAGCTCGGCTGGCAGGACTCCATTGGCGATTCCCGGTACAAAAGTATTATATTGGGAACAATGATTGAATCGCGATACATCTCAGCGGTGCGATAACATGTTCAAGAACTCCATACCTGGCCTCGATAAGGTCTTCCGGACCGACATCGTGCCACCAAAGGTAGTATTGGTAACCGGTCCCCCGGGATCGATGAAGACCAGCTTCTGCTATTCCCTCATGTCATCATACCTGGAGAAGAGCAAGGAATTCGGGTTGTACGTCACGCTAGAGGAATCGGGCCGGAGCCACCTGGTGAACATGAGGTCGCTGGGCATGAAGGTCAGCGCGAACCTCGAGATATCGGATTTCACGGACCTTCGCGAGCTGGATGAGGTGATCGAGGTCGATTCCCCGACCGATTACGTTCAGTTCGTCGAGCAGAGCCTGAAGTACCACAAGAAGAAGTACGGCGACCGGTTCACGGTCTTCACCCTGGACTCCTTGGGAGCTCTTTACAGCTTGATGGAGGATCAGGAAGGAATGAGGAAGAAGATGTTCTATTTCTTCAAGTCCTTACGCGACCTCAACCTGATGTCATTCATGGTGATGGAACGTTCCCCGGGAACGCCATCGGACCTGCTGGGCAACGAAGGTTTCCTGGTCGACGGCATCATCGAGATGGGGCTGGACCGCAGCCGTGGCAAGTTGGCCCGGTACCTGCGGGTGGAGAAGATGAGGGCGTGCGAGCACTCCATGGAGAGGCACACGATCGAGGTGAGCGAAGGCGGCCTGACCGTTCTCGGTCCGATGCTGTCGTAATCGAATCTGGCTCAAAACCATTATAGTCTATTTCGGTAATATGACGGGCGCTTAGGAGCAACAAAATCGGAAGTGAGGAGGAATACTATTGTCTGGTGAAGGGGTCCCAATCTGGCAGGTCATAGAAGAGTTCAAGGACAAGATCAAGGCGCAGGAGGCCGACCTGAAGGAGCGCAACAAAGGGCTTGACGCGCTTGAGGTATCACTGAAGGATCGAGGCTTGTTCCTGGACCAGCGCGAGGAAGTGCTGGGCGGCAAGGAGAAGGAGCTCGAGCAGCGGGACCAAGCACTATTGCCACGGGAGCACAACGTCTCCAAGAGGGAGAAGGAGCTCAACGCGCTCGAGGCGGAACTTCGCTCGCTGCAGGAAGAGGTCAACCAGGCCAGGGCGGAGATCCAGAGGCGCGACAAGGAATTGAACTCCAAGGAGACGGTCGTGCTGGAATTGGCCGAACGGTCCGCAGTCCACGAAGCTCAATTGAAGGAGCTGACCGGCCGCATTAGCGCTGCCGAGGAACAGGTGCTGACCGAGGAGAAAGAGGTCCGCAAGATGCTCGAGGACCTTTCTGCCCGACGCGAGGAAGTGCTCGCCAAGGTGAAGGTCCTTTCCGAACAGGCGGCGCTGCTGGAGGAAAGCAAGCGCCTGGTGATGGAGGAGCAGCGCCGATTCGTGGAATGGGAAGGCACCCTGAACGAGCGCGAGAACGCGCTGGGGAGCAGGGAGAGGTCGCTCAGCCGAAGGGAGGCGCAGGCTCCGATGTCGAGGGCGGAGGAGATCAAGCCTGAGCCGAGGGTCGAGCGCGTGATTGAAGCCAAACCCAAAGTGGTGGAGGTCGCGAAGCATCTAGAGCCAGAGGAGACTGAGGAGCTGGAGGGCGAATCGGAGACATTCTGTCCCGAATGCCGCACCATCGTGAGCTCGAAGGCGGAGACATGCTACGCCTGCGGCGCTGACCTTAAGAACCCTAGGCCATTGGATCAGAAGGTGGAGAGGAAGTTCGAGCCGAAGGTCGAAGCGAGGCAGGAGCCGAGGGCAGAGGAGCAAAAGGCCGAGAGCAGCGCGGAGGCAAGCGATGAGCATAAGGATTCCGCGGATGCAAAGCGCTCGGTCTCGATCCGCAAGATAATCAAGCGCAAATAGACGGTCGGGCCTCGCTCGTTTCGAGCGCGAAAAGCGACGTCCGCGGATGCTTTTTTCCGGCATCTGGCAGGTAATTCGCAAAATGCCACTTGTAAGGATAGCTATTTATATCCAGATTCGTTTAATTAGGTCTCGGTGGAACTTTCCAGTTAGGTGGGTATATGCATAGTGGTTCCCTGAAGAGCAAAATTGCAAGCTATACGATTGTCTGGTGCCTTGTATTCTCGATGTTCGCCGGCTTACTAGTCGTGGTAATGCCGAGCGGGGTCACGGCCCAGCTGCCTTCTGTCTTGCCAAATGGCGATGTGATCATAGGATCGGATTACGAGCTCAATGCTTGGCCAGCCAACCCTGACCTTCATGGCTCGACCTACTACATGGATGGTAACCTGACCGTCCGCGCAGGGGGCATCGTAACCATCGAGGATGGTACCCTTGCTTTCACTCAGGACACCGGTCTCGACCGAATACCTGGAACGGCCGACGATCACTCTTATACACTTACAGTCGAGAATGGCGGTCAATTGATTCTCATTGGAGCCACTCTAACAACCCACCTCAACCAGTTGTTCGATTTCCCGAGCCTTGGCGTCCTTGTTCAGAACGGAGGCTCGCTGGTGGCGACGAATTCAGTGCTTAAGTTCCCCGGGCACATCCTTATCGATGAGTCCACAGCGGTCCTGACCAATACCACAATTACTGGTCATGATCGTGCAACAATCGATTCCTATTGCAACAGAATCTCTTTCCCTGCTGACTATTTCGATGACTCTGCGGATCTATTGATATCGTCCAGCAATGTCCAATTAATAGATTCGAGGGTAGAGAATATATTCAAACTCGATAGTTCAGGTCCAGCACCATTGGGTCTCTTCAACCACAGATATTCATTTGCAGCTGATACGGCAGCTCGTGACAACGTCTTGTATTCAATCAAGAGGCACCCGAGTCAATTCGGTGTGCTCAACAGCGCTACAGGTCCTATTGCGAACCTGACAGCTGATGATCAGAAGTACGTGACGGTAGCTCCCGGGCAGCGTTTGTATATCGATGCCAGCGCAATGAGCGGACTGGCATTCCCGAGCTCCTTAGACTTTACCGTGTTCCTCAACATCAAGTACCAAACAGAACTAGGCTACGTTACAGGCAACTTCGTGCAATATGGATTGCAGAACGGTCCATTGGCCAATACTGCTATCTTACCATCTGATACCAATTCACCGTTCCATGTGAACAAGGACGTGGTCGGAACCGCAAATCTCGGCCATTTGTCATCTGTTGACCTGGCCAACCTTGACATCAGTTTCATCAACGCGCTCGGATCGGGCGGAGATGTAATGATTAATGAGGTCTGGTTCTCCATCCAATTCACGATGGGGACGTATCAGAACGTCACTGCGGCGTTCTCATCTAGCATATTAGGGATCAATTCCTTCCTGGACGTCAATTTCAATAGCACCGCCAGATCTCATAACCAGCTGGATGTTTTGGACAATTCAGCGGCATATCTCTATGGCGTTTCCGGCAACCAGGAGCCAGCTTCCCCAGGCCTTCCAGCCTATGAGATTAATGGAAGGACAATTGAGGTCTATACGCTTAGCAAAGGACCCGCGGATAACACTGGGGGAAGTGTTTTCGATTTACGAAGCAATGACAATATTCCGTATATCGTAACTCCAACCTCAATAATGGCGTTACAGAATTTCGGAATAGGTAGCCTATCGGGAGATGTGGCATCAGTTGTCCTTACCGTTAGCTCGACTACCGCTGCCGCCTATGCAAACAACCCACAATACGTTGAATGGGGACTTTCGTTCGCCAATATGCAGAACACATCAATCAGGCCGCGTTACAACGCAGGGGTCGAAACGACCCAGACATACGACTTGTTCGCTGCAGGTGTAAACAGCTTCGCAGATATTGCCAATCTAAGAGTGCGCTTCGTGAATACTGCAGCGGCGGGAAATGTCTTGTTAGACCAGGTAGCTCTTGAAGTTACCACAACCGCTTCAATATACGTTTACAGGTGGCTCGACTTCAACGCCTTCGATGAGCAACAGCTGCCGATCAGCGGGGCATACGTGAATGCGACGCTGCAGCTCACTGGCCAACCAGCCTATTATATCACAAGCGCCGGTGTGGCTAATGCGCCGCCCGCGGATGTTCTGAGTTATCTTGGAAAAACAGCCGAGAATTACATCCAGACCAACGACTCCGGAGCGGCGCTGATCCCGCTACTTGCAGAGTATCTGACCATGCGCGGCCAGCTGTGGAACCTTCAGGTTCTCGGGCCATACTCGCTAGCAGTCGGGTACACCAATGCCACCGGAGTGCATTTCGCCGGTGAGTCAGGGGTGTCTTGGAACGTCTATCCTCAGATCGCGAAGGATGACCAGACAACGGCGGTCAACTTCACCATGGACAATCTGTTCCTGGACAGGCCCGACTTAACTGTTACCAGCTTAGTATCAAGCCGAGCGACGATATACCTTGGCGATTCCGTAACTTTCACAGCCAATATCAGCAACATCGGTCTGACCGGTGCACGTAATGTTGTGGTGAACTTTACTGACTCGCTGAGCAGCTGGTCCTCTGAGACGACCATTCCGTTCCTGGCCGCAGGAGGCTTCACAACCGTAGATGCTTCCTGGATCGCAATGCCAGCCGGATTGCACTCTATCACTGTGCGCATAGATCCCAAAGCGGTGATATTGGAAGTAACGCGCAGCAACAATGACCGTTCGCTGCAAGTGAACGTTCTGCCGAACCTGCCAGAATTGGCGATAACCTCAACGGATATAACGTTCAATCCACAACCTGCCTTTACTGGACAGTATGTGATCGTAAAGGCCAATGTCTCCAATGTACTGGGCCGTGCCGACGCAAGGAACGTCTCAGTGGCATTCTACAATGGCAACCCTCATAGCGGTGGGCAATGGCTGGGAACAACCCTAATCAACGTTTCCGCTGGAAGCACCAACTCAACATCATTCAGCTTCGTGCCGACCCAGCTTGGCGTGTACGACATATTCGTTTGGGTGAATCCATCACAGAACCCGACAGAGTATACATACACCAACAATCTAGCTTCAAGACAGATCTTGGTCGAATTGACCATAGATGAATCGGACCTAATTGTGAACGCTGAAACAACATTCATCTTCACTGGCGCATCGTTCACTCAGCGTGGCAAGATCGTGGTCGAGGACAATGGAACGTTGATAATTAACAGCGCTTCCCTTTCCATCGAGCAGAACTTCGACAACGAGTTCGGGATCTATGTCAGCGGCAATGGACGAATCATAATGTCGCAGGCGACCTTGAACTCGAACCACCAGGTGTGGATCTACCTCATGGATAACGGCCGCTTGTCCTTGGACAACTCCTCGCTATTCCCAGCGGTAAGCGTCAGTCTGGACAATCAGGCTCAGATCTTTGCTTGGGGCAGCACGATCTCATATCGTATTAACGCGCCAATATCATCCGAAGGAGTGATACATGCTTACAACACAACATTCCTTACTGGATTAACAGAATTCGGCGGCAACGCGCGCGCCTACTTCACCAGTGTGGCGATTCCATCCATCAGGCCATTGAATGGCGCGGTGGTTTGGAACTATCACTGGATCGATGTTTACGTGGTCGACGGCAACAACATGAAATTGCCCAACGCCACCGTGAACCTGGTCCGATACGATATCGGGTTCTCGCTCTATGCCTCGAAGATGACCGATTCCACCGGGCATGCGCTGTTCCAGGCTCTATCGGAGGTAATCAACTTCACGACTCACAGCCCGGCCTTCCTAGGCAACTATCGCCTGAACGCCACTTACCTGTTCGGTGGAGTTGCCTACAACACAGAGACCAACACATCGGTCTCGTTGATGCCGTACTCCGAGCCATTGCAACGCAATGACCCATCAGTGACGCTCAGCATCCCGAGTGCGCTTCCGGACCTCGATCCTCCGTTGACGGTGTCCAACAGTTCACCTTTGCGAGGAACGAATGCGACGCTCTCAACCTCTATCACCAACAGCGGCGTCGTGAACGCCTATGCCGTTCTCGTCAGGTTCAAGGATGAGAGTGCGATCGTTCCGTGGTCGAAGGACGTGACCATCCAGGCCATCGAGCCCGGTCAGACAGTGAACGTTCAGGTCATGTGGACTGCCTCCTATCCGTTGGGCAATCATACGCTATCTGTGACGATAGACCCAGAAAACACCATGAGGGAGTTGAACAAGGATAACAACTACAACTCCACCATCGTGAACGTCAGAGGCGTGGCTGTGCTATCTGTTAGTGATGGCGACGTCACCCTTTCGCCGGTGAGCCCGACTACGAATAGCAGCGCGGTGATCGAAGCGGTCATTCACAACACCGGAGATATCACTGCTAGCTTGGTCAACGTCTCGTTCACGGACAGACTTCCAAGTGGCCAAACGGTACTGATAGGCTACAGCGTAATACCGTTCATCCTAATCGGTGACACTGAAGTCGCTTCCATGAACTGGGCGCCGAACTGGCCTGGTACCCATGTATTGACCGTCACGATCAAATGGGCCGTCGCGAACCAGATAATAACCAACAATAACCAGACCCTTTCCGTCGTGGTGAAGAACTACGCAGACCTAACTCCGACCTCGATATCGTTGAGGAACGGGGTACCAGTTTACGTAAACCAACCGGTCATCATCGATGCCAATATCGCCAACGTCGGTGATACAGCAGCATCCAACGTTGTTGTGTCATTCTGGCTCGGCAGCATCGACACGGGCACATTCCTCGGCCAGACAACCATCACCCAGATAGCAGCCGGGCAATCGACTGTCGCGAGCATGACCTGGACCGTTCAATCTATCGTCGGAGAAAGGGTTCAGACGCGCACCATCAGCGTCGATGTCAACCCAGGACATCCGATTCCGGAGGTAAGGTTCGATAACAACGTTCGCGCACAGAGCGTGACCGTGGTGGATAGCCGCGCTGACCTTACTTTCAATGGAGGCATCAACGTCACGAGCTCAAACGTCTCGGTGAACGAGGCCGTGATCGGGCAGACAGTCCGGATAAGGGTAAATGTGACCAATGAAGGTTGGACGCCAGCGATGGGGGTCATGATACAATTCAGCTTCATCGACTCCGACAACTTCGTTGTCAATGTTGGCACGGAGACGCTCAACTTCAACCCCAACCAGACAAGGCAGGTCGACTTTACCTATGCCATGGGCGTTTCGGGTGTCACCATCGGGAATTACACCATCAAGGTGACCGCCGACTCGAATATGACCATCAACGAGACCAACGAGCTGAACAATGTCGTAACTCGAACCTTCGTGGTCAACGCACCCAATCCGAGCATAACCGCATCACTTAGCCAGTACGATATCAAGCCGGACTCTGACATAATCATTAGCGGCGAGATAACCAACTCGATCAGCCACAGCAAGCTGAGCGGCGTTCAAGTGATCGTGGCCATCTACAACAGCCAAGGGGTGCGGATGAGCAGCGACAATTATTCCACCACGAGCGCGACCGATGGTTCATTCAGCAAGGTAGTGCATGTGCCGGCGGATCTTGCCAGCGGCATGTATATGCTGAGAGTCACTGCCATAGTTCCAGGCGGAACGCCGGTGGTACAGGACTCTCCGCAGTTCCAGGTTACTACCCAAGGCTCTGAGATAGGCATCTCGATCTGGATATGGATCCTGATAATCGCGGTCGTTCTGGCCGTAATTCTGATCGGTTCCTTCCTCATCTACCGCGGACTGGGCCGGATGGTCGAGTGCGGCGAGTGCGGCGCTCTGATCCCCGAGACATCGAAGCGCTGCCCCAAGTGCGGCGTGGAGTTCGAGAGTGGGACGGCGAAGTGCAGTCAATGCGGCGCCTGGATCCCGGCGACCTCCAAGGAGTGCCCAGAGTGCGGCGCCAAATTCGCCTCCGAGCCGATGGCCGAGGAAGAGAACGAGTACATCAAGAAGATGCGCGGCGAGTACGATGAGTTCGTAAGCCCGTACCGCGAGCAGGCCAAGGCAGCCCTGGGCAAGAAGTACTCCGAGGCGAAGTTCGCTGAGTGGTGGAAGAAGCAGCCATCATACGTCCCCTTCGAGAGGTGGCTCTCACAAGAGGAGGAGAAGCGCAAGGTCGCTGGAACGGCATTCCCCTGCCCGGTATGCGGGACCCTGAACCCGAAGGGATCGGCCATCTGCCACAAGTGCGGCACGGTCTTCGAGGCATTGAAGGGGGTCGAAGGGCAGCCCGAGGGAACGGTCAAGGAGAGCGAGCAGAAACCCTTGCGCCGCATCGTGCGCCGGCCGGCGGAGAAGAAGCTGATCCCCAAGAAGGATGCCAAGTCCGAAGAGGGAGCCTTGCCGGAACAGCCAGCAGCAATGCCACCTGAGGAGCCAAAGACCCCGTAAATCCAGGCTAAAACCTCAACAAACCCCTTCTCTTATTCTGTTTTTCCCTGTTTTGTGAGCGCGACTGCACGAAATCGTTCGACTTACTCAACAAAGACAGCGGTCAAATTGCCTTGAACGAAATAGGATTAGAACGAAAATAGAAAGGGAAAGGCAGGAGAAGGTCGGTGCCTAGACCGCCATCTCCTGCAGCTTCTCGCGCACTTCCTTACCGACCTTCTCCGGGTCCTTGTAGTACGCCGAGATCATCTTGGCGACAGCGCGGTAGTTGTCGACACCGGACTTCTTCATGTACTCGAGTATGTCCACGCGCCGCTTGACCTCTCGCTCCATCTCTCTCGGCGACCAGTTGCGTATGGTACGCACCTTCTCGTACACGTACGAATGACCGGAATAGTTGAAAGTGTCGTCCGCCGGGTTCCAAGTATACACCGCATTGGTGATGAGCTCGCCCGTCTCCGGGTCCATGCCGACGATCTCGGTTAGCGATTTCACCCTTCGCGTCATCTTGGTGCCGACTTTCACTTGGGCCTGGAGCATGACGATGTCCAACGCCGTCATAAGCGCGCGGGGCAGGTTGATCGGGTCGTTCTCCATCCTATGGACCATCGCCTGCACGTCCTCTGCGTGGAAGGTCGAATATGCCGTCTTGCCGGTGGCCATGGCCTGGAAGACCACATAGGCCTCCTTGCCGCGGACCTCACCGACCATCAGGTACTGTGGCCTCTGCCTCAGGGCAGCGGTGAGAAGGTCGAACATGTCAATGCCACCAGTGGAGGAGGATTTCTTGCCGCCGAACCCCTCTCGGGTCAGGGCAGGGATCCAGTTCTCATGGGGCAGGTTAAGTTCGCGCGTGTCTTCGATGCTGACGATCTTCATCTGCGGAGGAATGAAAAGCAGGACGGCGTTCAACGTGGTGGTCTTGCCGGAGGCGGTACCGCCGCAAACCAGCATAGAGCTACCATACTCGGTCGCGGTCCATAGATAGGCCATCATGTCCGTGCTCATGGTCTTGAACTTGAGCAGGTCGATGGGAGTGAACGGGTTCTCCTTGAAACGTCTGATAGTGAAGGAGGATCCGCGCTTGGTGACATGCTTGCCCAAAGTGGCGTTGAGCCTGGAGCCATCGGGTATGGTAGCGTCCAATAGCGGGTCTGCCACCGAGATATGCTTCCCGCACTTCTGGGCCAGCCAAACGACGAAAGAGTCTAGTTCCAGCTCCTTCTCGAAGCGGATGTTGCTGCGGATCGATCCGTACTTCCGATGGAATATGAACAGAGGGATATTGACGCCGTCGCAGGAGCAGTCCTCGACGTTAAGGTCGGTCATCATGACGTCGATGACACCATAACCAACGAAATCCCGCCTCAGGTAGTACTCGATCTTTTCCTTCGAGACCGGGTGCAGCGAGACGCCCATGTCCTTCATGAGCG
>PNBI01000170.1 GCA_003135935.1 Methanomassiliicoccaceae archaeon | reverse complement strand
GGGAGCTCATCTGACTCCATGAATTTGATTGACAAGGTGGCCCGGTTCAACTCGGAACGTTCAGGTGGAAGTTCCCCGAAATCGATGAAAGTGATCGAAGTTGTCACTAAATTCCAAAGCGAGCCAGTCTTGGACAAGTCGATTGCTAGCGAGACCTGCAAAGGCCCGACAGAAGGAAAGCTCAAAGTGAGTTGCCCTATCTGTGACTGTCCGATGTATGGTCGTGATGACGACGACCTGTCGGGAGTGCTGCGCAGCCACATGACTGTCGATCACCGGATGTGAATCAAAGCGTCGGCTCCGGATAGGTCTGAACAAACCATTTTCCTTCTTTTCCTATATTGACATCCAGAGAATGGCATTCCAGATGCAGAGAATTAATGTTCACCGCCCTTTTCGGATACGGCTTTATATTGCAATACGTTTTTATGTCAATCGGTGGCCCGGATGTCCTTTGAGAACGAGAATACATGGAATCAGGTCGTGGAGCGCAGAGGAGAGGAGGCGTTCCACGAGAAGTTCGAGAAGGCAATATACGATTTGATGGCCAGACTGGAAGAAGAGCGTACTCATTTCATTTACATAGGCGGCAGGGAGCGGCAGACGGAATCCCATTTCGCCTTATCAAGTCCGATCGATGGAACGATCACTCTGGGATTGTATCCCAAGGGAACACCCAAAGATGTGTCGGATGCCATAATGGCGGCGGAGGACGCATTCCGCGTGTGGCGTAAAACAGACCTGCCTGAGCGCCTTAGGATATTCAGAAGGGCAGCGGAGATCGCTAGGAAGGAGAAGTTCGACCTGGCGGCCCTGCTCACAATCGGCAATGGCAAGAGCCGAAGGGAGGCGATGGGCGAGGTCGATATGGGCATCGACTATATGGAATATTACGCCAGCCAGATGGAACTGAGCAACGGCTATGATGGCGAGGTCAGGAGCCCGACCCCAGGCGAGGGCTCTAAGAATGTAATGCTGCCCTATGGGCCATGGGCGGTGGTCTGTCCATTCAACTTCCCTTTTGGGATCGCCATGGGAATGACCACTGGAGTTCTCATCACCGGCAACACCGCAGTCGTCAAGCCAGCATCGCCTGCGCCTGCAGCGGTCTACGCCTTGTACTCCATTCTTGCTAGAGCAGGTATTCCGCCCGGGGTTCTCAACTTGGTAAGTGGGTCGGGGGCGGATGTTGGTGCTACGCTTGTGAATCACCCGAAAGTCGAAGGCATCGTCTTCACCGGCTCTCTTGAAGTAGGCCAGAATATCCTCAGGAGCACCAAGGAACGAAAATACCAGATACCAGTCATATTGGAGCTTGGAGGAAAGAACGCTGCGATCATCAGCGACAAGGCGGACCTGACCAAGGCAGCGAGAGGCGTGGTCTCGTCAGCCTTCGGATATAGCGGTCAGAAGTGCGTCGCTTGCTCGAGGGTATACGTTCATAGTGCCGTCAGAGATGAATTCCTGAAATCGCTGGTCAGCATGACCGGGGAGTTCAAGGTGGCCGACCCGAGGAAAAGGGATTGTCGCACTGGCCCGGTCATACATTCCCAAGCCGTATTGGACTATGAAATGGCAGTCTCTATTGCGAAGCGAGACGGCAAAGTGGTCATAGGTGGCGCGAGGATAACGAACGACGGCATGGAACGTGGCAACTACGTCGCCCCGACTATCGTGACTGGCCTGCCGGAATCGCATCCGATGGTGAAGAACGAGCTATTCCTTCCCATCCTGGTCGTTCAAGAATATACTGATCTGAGACAGGCGGTCGAGAACGCGAACAATGTGGTCTATGGCCTGACGGCCGGAATCTGTAGCGAGGATCAGCAAGAGATCGATTACTTCTTGGACAACATCCAATGTGGTACGGTGTTCGTCAACGGGATCAGAGGCGCGACCAATGGGGCTATCACCGGTGTGCACGCCTTCGGAGGGTGGAAGGCTAGTGGCTCAACAGGCCGCGGATCCGGGGACATCTATTACCTAATGCAATTCCTCCGGCAACAGAGCAGGGCCTTTCCAATAAAGAAGCCGTCCTAATTTGAAGGAAATCCTACTATTCGCCGTCATTTACTCCCAAACGAGCCATGGGGACGCGCATCCGCTTTGGGTTCTAGACTGGAAAGGGTGCAAACNNTCGGAAATCTGGCATCTTGAGGAAGGTGTTTCCGGACTTTCGCGCAGATTCTCAGGACAACATCCCATCCTTTACTTCGTTAATTCGGCGAAAATAGGAGTTTTTCCACGTGGTCCAAGCATTTAAGTACGCACCTCCCGGTTCGGGGTTCATGAACCAAACTTCCACTGCACCAGCCCCTCCTGCGGCTGACAAGAAACTCGAGCCCAAGCCGGATCCCAAGCCCGAGATATCCGCGATGATGGAGCGCGCTCGCAACGCTATGAAGGCCATCGAGCACTATGACCAAGCCCAGGCCGACATGCTTGTTATGGCAATTGGTTGGGCGGTTGTCAAGGAGAAAGAGGCCCTCGCCAAGCTTGCCGTCGAAGAGGGTGGCTTTGGAACAGTCCCTGACAAGATCCAGAAGATCCGTCTGCGAATCACTGGGACGATCCAGGACATGCAGAGCATCAAGACGGTCGGGATCGTTGAAGAGAACCCCGCCAAGGCGCTAATCAAGATCGCTAAGCCAGTCGGTGTGGTGGCTGCGATCATCCCATCCACCGGACCGGATGCAACTCCACCCATGAAGGCACTCTGCGCATTGAAGGGAAAGAACGCCATAATCGTCGCCGCGCACCCGAAGACCCAGAAGTCATCGGAGCTGGCAGTCAACCTGATGCGCCAGGGCTGCAAAGCGATCGGAGTCCCAGAGGACCTAATCCAGATCATCACGAAGCCATCAATCCCTAAGACCCAGGAGCTCATGCGCCAATGTGACCTCGTCGTCGCTACCGGTGGTGTCGACATGGTCAGGTCCGCATACAGCTCGGGTACACCTGCTTACGGTGTCGGTGTTGGAAACAGCGTTCACGTGGTCGATGAGACCGCCGACCTAGATGACGCCGCGCTCATGATCTCCCGCGGAAAGACGTTCGACCTTGCGACCAGCTGTCTCGCCGACAACTCCGTTGTCGCCCATGAAGCGATCTACGATTCGCTCGTAGAGAAGATGGTGAAGAACGGGGCATACATATGCAACGATGAGGAGAAGGCCCTCCTGCAGAAGGTCATGTGGCCAGTTCCAGCGCCAGTACCGAGCCTGGCCGTCATCGCCAAATCCGCCGAGCACATCGCGGGGCTGGCGGGCATCACGTTGCCGCCGGGCCGCACATACCTCGTGGTTAAGGAAACGGACGCTGGACCAGATCACCCGTTCTCCGGCGAGAAGCTCTGCGTCGTTCTGACATTATACAAGTACCATGGATCGATAAACAACGCGGTGGACCTAACCAATAAGATCACCGGGTACCAGGGACTAGGGCACACATGCGGAATCCACACCAAGAACGACAAGCACGTGGACGCATTGGCATTTGGAACGAAGACCGGCCGAGTGATGGTGAACCAGAACATGAACGAGGGAGCAGGTGGCCCCAGAAACGGGATGCCTTTCACTCTTTCGCTCTCCTGCGGTACCTGGGGGCGCAACATCACCACCGAGAACGTCAATGCAAGGATGTTCGTCAACCTCACTTGGGTTTCGCGTCTACTTCCAACTCCGAAAGCGATCCCGACCGACGAAGCGCTTTTCGCCGATTATTGGGCCAAGTATGGCAAGTAGGCAATCTCGAATCGACTTTTTTCTAAACCCCTTAACCTAATCCATTTCTTTTTTGCCGCTTATGATGAGGGTCATGGCGCATCGAAGTTGACGCCATTTGATCGATTGCCGAAGATTAATAAAGCGTGTTTTAAGAATGCGGAACTAAAATAGAATCCTTCGTGGCAGAACTGAGCAAATCGACCGCAATACAGGATGATCCACAGACCGCCTTCCAGAAAGTTGAAGATGGCAATGAAATGTTCTTGGCACACGCGCAGAAAGAGGCCACCCGAATCGTCCGACCGTTTCGAATAAACTTCTGAAGAAGAAAGGGTGAAGCCCATTCTACCTATGCGACTTGAACGGTAAATCCAATTTCCCTCCCAAAGCTTGATTATGAATGCCCTGTGTTCATAATGAGCGAAAGTAGAAAGTGGAATGTTCGGCCGGGGTTGAAAGAAGTTGGAAAGGATCGCTATCAACTTGGCTAGGGTAAGGAAAAGGCCTATTCCCTTTCAAACCGAGGGCAATCGAGAATGAACGCTCCCGAATCGATCCGCATCCTTCTGGTTGATGACAACCCTGCAGATGCTACACTTGCGAAGGAATTGATAATGGAGACCAAGGTTCCGACGGAGGTTTCGGTCGTTACCGACGGAGATCTCGCCATCGATCTGATCGAGCGAATGCTCAAATCGAAAGCGAAAATGCCAGAACTTGTCCTGTTGGACCTGAACATGCCGAAACGAGGCGGCCATGAGGTGTTGAGGTTGCTCAGGGGCATGCCAGATGTCGTTACAATGCTGGTAGTCATCTACACCGGTTCGCGGTCACCAGCCGACCTCGATGCAGCAAGAGCTGCTGGGGCAAGTGGCTATATCGTCAAACCGGTCGATGCAATTGAGATCGACGAAACCATAGTGGCTTTCAGGGAGCTCCTCCTTCTTTTGGCCGAGATGAAATCAAATGATAATTGCTGATCTTTTAGCAATTCCAACCGCTTGATGATCGAAGCTCCCTTTTTATCAGGCACTCATGTTGGTTTTAGAAACGGTCTGGATATAAGGTGAAATTGAATACCGCCATCTTCGTCGATCAATTCTGTCCGCTTTTATGACAGCGATATAGAGATAAACCTTGCCTCCTTGATTTCGGGCCTTCTCAGAAGTTCGTGGCACTATCGGATTGGAGTGAATCCTAACAAACATAAATATCGGGATGGGATTGGTAAAGCGTGCGCTTTTTCGTCGAAACCTATGGTTGCACTATGAACCATGGAGAAGGCCAGGAGATGCAGCGAAAGCTGGTTTCGCTGGGTCACTCCATTGCGCCAACGGCCGAGGACGCAGAGGTCGTGGTGGTCAATTCGTGTGTCGTCATCAAGGCGACCGAGTTGAAGATATTGAAACGGCTCAGGCAGCTGGAAGCTGAAGGCAAAAAGCTCATCGTAACTGGGTGCATGGCTTCTGTGCAAGGGGAAGAAGTAATGGTCGAATTTCCCGAAGCCCTTCTCTTGCCCCCTTCTAATTACAAATCATTTGATGAGACGATTGTAGAAAGCTATGGGACGGGCGATAAGAAGAATGCCACCATCGCACGTTTTTCTGGGACGACCTTCATCATGCCGATCGCTCAAGGCTGCTTGGGGCATTGTAGCTACTGCATCACCAGACTAGCAAGGGGAGAGCTGAGAAGTTATCCTTTGGGTGAGCTAATGGAGGTCGCAAAGGATGCAATAAGGCTGGGCGCGAAGGAGCTTTTTGTCACCGCCCAAGATACGGCATGCTATGGCAAGGATTCTAACAGCAACCTAGCAGAATTAATGGATGGACTTTGCGACCTGGAAGGTGATTTCAAAATCAGGATTGGCATGATGAACCCTGACAGCCTCCGAGGGGAAGAAGCGGTTTTGGCAAGAATCATCAGGCATACCAAGGTTTACAAGTTTCTCCACCTCCCGGTGCAGACCGGAAGTGATCGGCTGCTGAAAGAGATGGGACGAGGGTATCGCGTCGAAGAGTTCGAGAAACAGGTCAAAAGAATCAGGCATGCGGTCCCCAGGCTGACTCTATCGACGGACGTGATTTGCGGATTCCCTGGCGAAAGTGGTGAGGACCACGCTGAAACGTTGGAGCTGTTGCGAAGGGTCAAACCCAACATCGTCAACGTTACGCGATTCTCGAGTCGACCGGGGACATTGGCCGAATCGATGAGCTCACAGGTGGTCAGTCGGGTTGCGAAGGACCGCTCCAGGGAAATCGCGAAGCTACGGTTCGAGATTGCTTCGGAAATCAATTCCATATTGATCGGCGAGCGGCTTGAGGCGACTGTTACGGAGGAAGGAAAGAATGGCACAACAATTTGCAGGGACTGCGCTTTCGTTCCCATAGCCATCCAGGCCAGCCTTCCCTTGGGTTCCAGGGTAGAGGTGGTCATTACTGAGTCGCATCCAACGCACGTCGTGGGCCGATTGGCTTATTAATATAATATGCAAGTAATTTTAAACCTGGTTCAATGCTTGCATGATTTATTGCCATTGAAATGAGGCAGGTTATTCGATTCGTTCTGGGACTCCGCCTCTATACCATTCTCGGTAGATTCCAGCTGCCTACATCATTCTCTTCCAGCCACTGCCATTTTCATCGTCAATGCCATGATGGCGCATAATAAGATGCAAGTGACGTTGACAGCTGCGAGCCCCCAGGCTATATAGGGTGGGGTTAGCACGACGGCTGCCAGGGATCCGCCCAAGAACCCGGCACTCGTGAAGAGCGAGGAGACTGTCCCTCGCAATTCCGCGGACATCTCCACTGCCAGTGTCAATTGTGATGACCAAGCGATTGCCGAGCCGATGGCAAATATGGCCAAAGCCACAGCGTAAAGTAGTGCAGTGTCCGACACGAGCATGAATGCCAGAGAACCCGCCATTATGATGAAGCCCAATCCAGCGCTTCTGAACAAGCCCATCCTCACGACCAGTTCCCCCGCGACCCTTGATGCCAGAAGGCCGACCAATCCCGCTGCTGCCAATATTAAGCCTATCCCCTCGCTGGTTATGGACAACGGAGATTCCGACAGCCTGCTCGATACGAAAGCTTGGTTCCCGATGTAGCATAGCACATGCATGAAACCTGTAAGAGAGAGCAGTACCACGGGACGGAGCCGCCATGCGCTTAAGACGCGGGAGAGCAGTGATCTGACCCAGTCCGATCCGGCGCCCCTCATTTTCTCCGTGGTAGTCCCGTGAAGGAATGCCAGAACGAAGGAAATGATCGCGATGAACCAGAAGGTCAGTCGCCAATCGACGATGGAGAACATGCCGGCGACGAGCGGTCCCAGTGAGATTCCTGCGGTCGTCGCCCCGGTGAAAAGTCCCATGGCCACACCTTTCATGTCTCCGGGGACGATGTCCCCAAGTAGGGCGACCAAGACCGGCTGCAGGAATGCGAACCCTATGCCTTGGACCGTCCGCGAAAGATAGAACGTCACCAACTCCGGTGCCAGCGCGGTGAAGACGCAACCGATGGCATAAACTAGGAAGCCGATTCGCAGGACCTTCGATCGGCCCAGGACGTCCGATAGCGCACCGGTGAAGAGGGAGAAGAGCGCGAAGGGCAACATGAAGAAAGTGATCGAAAGCAGGACCTCGGGCGTGCCCGCATTGAATGATGCTTTGAGTTCTGGCACAAGGGCCAGAACCGCGTTGGATGCCAGAGGTCCGATGAATGCACCAACGTAAATCGCGAAGCGTCGCGCGTCCAAGACCGACTACCCCACTGCCTTAGCGCGTCATTCATCAAGAAGCTGCGCATCCGCTGGTGATGTTCTCCGCCGATGCTGCACTCCCTCTTTATATACGAGAAATCAAATCGAGGCAACACAGCCCCGTAGTGTAGTGGTCAATCATGCTGGCCTTTGGAGCCGGTGACGGCAGTTCGAATCTGCCCGGGGCTACTTTCCTTTTCTTTTCACCACTTCTCTCTATGGACCAATTCACTGGCATCCAATCGTGAAGTGTGGAACCCTTCCTTCATCGGGCGGCCGATGGGAAGTAGTGCGATCGGTCGGATGTTATCTGGAATGCTAAGAACTTTAGATACCTCGCGTTCATCGAACGCCCCCACCCAGCAGCTTCCGAAACCCTGACTTACAACGTAGAGGAGGATGTGTTCCACCGCCGCCGCGGAATCTTGCAGGCAGTAGAGCTGCGCCCCTCTGGTACCGTAGTTCCTTATTCGGTTCAGATTGGCGCAGACCACGATGACGACCGGAGCCTCCTCGACGAATGCCTGCCCGAACGCCGCCTTTGCCAGTCTTTTCTTCGAAAGGGCATTTCTGACCACGATGAAATCCCTTGATTGCAAGTTGCCTGCCGAAGGAGCGAGTATGGCCATCCTCAGCGCTTCGTTGACGGTCTTCTCTGGTACGTCCTCTTCCGTGAACGACCGAACGCTCACCCTTGTCTCTATGCTCTCGACCAATTCCATCTCATGACCCCCACTTGTTTTCGCCATATGCAACATACTAGAGTAGGAATTCGAGTTTATACATTATGCACCCGCGCCGATTGATAAGGTGCTAGCTTCGGAAAACGCATTTGTCCTCGATTAGATGGGAAGATAGTTATCGGGGCATGTTTCTCATCCGCTCATGCAGGTGCAATGCGTCATCGAGCTGGACTACAACGACAAGGACGAGGCGGAGAAGGTCGCCAGGTCGATTTCGATGGACAACGGCCTTTATGCTCAGGCCGAGGTTAGAGGAAATAAGCTCGTTCTTGTTGCATCTGCGACCTCGTCTGCATCGATGCTTCACACTCTCGAGGATCTGCTCTCTTGCGTAAAGGTCGCCGACGAAATGGTCAAGGGCGTCGAAGGCTCAGGCAACAGCCTCTCGGACCTTGACGACTAAGCCTTTTTTTACGGCGAGCATTTCATCCCTTACCAGAATTGCCCGGCCGATGGCGATCAATTCGTCTGCTTCGTTGACGACCAGGGCTTCGTCCATCGGTATCAGCTCGGGATCGCAATCGATCACGAAGCCAGCGAAGACATTCTTGCCCTCCTTATTGAACTCGGCCGAGTCGGCGTTCACGATCACCCGCATTCGCGGTGAAGGAAAAGTCCCATGCAGCTTTTTCGCTCCAGCGGGGCGAAGGGTGAAGAGGCCGTCGGGCGCTCTCATCGAGACCACGTGCTGCCCATCCACCAGAACGTTCCTTATCTTGTCCGTGTTCTTCGACTTGATGATCTGCAGTTTGCCGTCGAAGAGCGCCTTCGCCGCCCCTTTCCCGAACTGGTAGTCAGCGACGGCCTGCACTTTCGCCACATCGATGTCGAAATCGCTTTTCTCGCCAGATAGTGAAGACAACATCTCCAGCGTCCCCTCACCATCGTAGAGCAGGCACATGCCGTACTGCTGGCAATGGGAGAACCGCTCCATCAGCTCTTTGATATGCTCCTCCATCTCCCTATCCTTGATCTTTGGGAACAGGGATTGTGCGATAGGGTAGACCTCATCGAGCTCAATCGGCACCGGTCCAAAGGGGGACATCACCAGGAAATGCGCATCTGCCACGCCCGAGAGCTTGGCCATCAACGATGCATACGTCCTCGAGTAGGGCCTCTCCGCATCCTCGAACCCGACCAGGATCTTGTTCGATGGTTGGCTGTAGCGTTCGAAGTACCTTTCCTCGTACCGTTGGAAGCAAGGTCGGTTCAGCGACTCCGGGCCGGTATAGAACATCGCGCCTTCTCGGCTTAGCGGTTCGAATCGCTCCAAGTATTTCCGGTGTTCGCGCAGACGCCTCAGCCCATCTAAGAGCGATGGATGCGAACGGCAACGGGTCTCCACCAATTCCCATAATGTGCCTTCCTGCATGGCTCGCTTCGCCCGATCGATCTCCTTCTTCGAGACGTAGAGGTTGTGCTTCGCAAGCGTTATCATACGCTCCTTGTCTGGCAGAGTCGTCAAAGATTCCAATGTGTGCAGGCGACAGGCAGGGCATTCGCATTCCAGCGTTTTCATATCCGCCAGGTGCATCGTCCCTTCGGGGAACATGAGCCGGTCATCGCGCGCGAATTTTGCATAGGAGGCAGAATCGAATATATCACAGCCGAGGAGGATGGCGAGCGCGAAGACCATCGGATGTCCCGCCCCAAAAAGGTGCACAGGCCTGGCAGGCATCAATCCCTTCTTGGAGGCGATGATCACATCGACCAGGTCCGCGAACCGGTAGCGCTCCATCAGCGGCACGNNGATGGACGTCAACGTCCATTGACGCCATCTCCCTGGCGCAGCTCTCCCTCTGGTCTGGATAGATCGATCCCTGGACGACGCCTGCAAGCATCATGTCCCCCTTCATCGCTGCCGCCTCCCTGGTCCGATGCAGGGTCTCGTCCACAGCCGTCCTGGTCTTGTCTGGTCCCCAATCCGGCTCGGTGAAGATGTCAAGGACTGTGCCGATGTCTGAACCGATATCCTTCTGGAACGCCACGATGTCCTTGTTGATCAGTTCGACCTCGCCGTACATGTGGCTTTGGAACGTGCCGCTATCGGTCATGACTATTCCATCATATCCGATCAATTGGTGCACGCCCTTTTCCAGCGCGACCTGCCTGAGAATGGGATCGTTGCGGATTATGTATGAATTTGTGATGAGGGCCTGAAAGCCAAGCTCGTCCTTCATGACCGATGGCGGAATCGTGAGCAAGCGTGGGTTAAGCACCGGCAACAGAGCCGGGGTCTCCAAGGTCCCATGCTTAGTATCGAAACGGCAGATCCTTGCCAGGCCATCTCGTTTCAGGATCTCGAACATGGATGAGTGTAGGCGAAGACAATATTAAGGCTTTGATGTCGCCGTCGATTGGAAGGTCAACGGCGCAAGGCTCCGAGGCGGCAAAGGTTTATGAAAGCGAAAATGAAACATCATAGGCTGCTTAATTATGAAGCGCAAGCCTGTTATGCTAGTCTGTTCACTAAACCCCTTCCTTTTACTTATCTGGGTTCGGTGAGGTTCGGGCTCTAAGATTGGGTGGGTCTCATTTATTTTATCCGCAAAGCATAATTATTTACCTTCTGAGGGCAACGTTGTATTGGGATGAGGAAAGGAGGAATCTATAATGGCTAACTTGCCGAAGTTTGAAGTGAGCCCACAAGAAGGTGCGGCTCTGATGAGCGATGCAATGGTGAAATGGTGGCTCGGGGCCTTGGGGACTATGACCCATGTGATGGGTTCGGAAAATGCCATGAAAGCCTATGGGCCAGTAATGAGACAAATTGGAAAACAAAACATGGAAGAGTTGAACAAGAAGCTGAATATCAACAGCAACGATGCGATAGCTTTGGGTTCAGTTGTCAATCTTTGGGAAGACATGATGGGGATTCAAGGTCGGATCGAGGAAGCAACACCAAGCAGAGTAGTGAAGGTGATTACAGCTTGTCCATTTTCCAAGGCGCCTCACGAGGCTTGCCAATCGCTGGCATGTGCCTGTCAAGGAATGGGTGATGTCGTAAGTCCTGGCTACAAGTTTAACCCGACGCATTTCATGACCAAGGGAGATCAATATTGCCGTTGGGTCGTTGAGAAGAAGTAGAAATTTAAGCAGAATTATTGGCATCCTTTCAAACAAGAGGAGGCGATAATATTGGAAAGCGACTCCTCCATTCTATTTCTACTATTGAATTGCGGTGAGGTTCGAGCCCAAGATTAGCCAAGATCATCAGACTCTCTGCTAATGTTTGTGACTAAGCAGTCATGGAATGGTCCATGATTGAAAGCAAATCAAATCGCCATTCGACGCCATGCTAATCTCCACCTTATATGCGAATGTACTAACTGGATTACTAATGACAAGATTGTCACCATAGCTGATTACTCCATCATTGGCGAGATCGGTCCAAATTATTTTGTTAGCGGTGAATTCATTACCAAAAATTACATTTATATGCTGAGCGGCTTGATGGATTCCATTGATGCTTAGCGCAATATTACAATCGTCAAATTTTATTGGGGGAGCGATCACCCCGAACGTCAATTGATAGCCATCCCTGCTTTGTGGTATTCCTATGAAAGTGCCCCACGGATGCTCCTCGCCAACAAAATCAGGGCTGGTACCTTGATTTAGAATAAACGTCCCGACCCCAACCACAATGAGCATCGCCGCGACGAGCAAAACCGCTGTCCATATTCCCTTTTTGAGTTCTTGTTTGTCAGCTTCAGGGGGCGGTTGCTCCATATTAGACCAACATCGAAGAACTAAGTTTGTTAGAACTTAATTCTTGCGAAGGGACTTTGTGAGGATCGGGCTTTAGGATATTCTCCAAAATTCATCCGTTGCATGAGTTATAGTTGAGAGGGATTCACCGTTGCTCTCCAACCTGATAGTTTTATATTCGTCATGCTCAACTAATCCTTAGTGGTGTATCTATGGGAACAATTCGTTGTCCGATATGCAATGAAAGACTAATGGGAAAAGATGAACCAAGCTTGAGTGGTGAATTTAAGAACCATCTCATCACAACGCATAAGATGAAACTCCCAGAGAGGGGCCCCGGGAAGGGAGAGCTCGCCTATGGTGCTGCGCCAACAATATCCGGCCCAAAGGTCGAGGGAACCTATGGCGCCGAGGTACATGGAAAGCCTCATCTTGAGGAGAGAAAGAAGAAGGGGACTCTGGGACCGCAGGAATACATAAAGGTCAGATGCCCTATGGACGGTACCTTGTTCGTGGGTGTGGATGAGGACGAGGTATCAGATCTGCTAAAATCCCATGTGAAGACCGAACATCCGATGTAAATCTTTCAATCGCGGGGATGATCTTGTCTTCCCCGGAAATTCATTTTCCGATTTCAATGGCACAAAGGTTTATGATGTGCCCGGCGGGTGTTGTTGCGGATGCCAGCCGCGAACTTCGAAAACAAGATGGTCATAGCCGTGCGGAAGGACCTCAAGCTCTCTCCGGGTAAGTTGGCGGCGCAGGTGGCCCACGCGGCCGTCAATTGCGCCCTAAGCTCGAAGAAAAGGAAGGCCGAATGGTTCGACAGGTGGTATGCCGAAGGCCAAAAAAAGGTGGTGGTCAAGGTGAACGACCTCAAGGAACTGATGGAGTTGAAGATGGCTGCGGAGAGCGCTGGTTTGGTAACATCGCTCATCACTGATGCAGGCATGACCGAGCTCCCTCCTAACACCACCACCTGCCTCGGAATCGGACCAGCGCCGGATAACCTCATCGATAAGATTACCGGCCATTTAGGGCTGATGTGAGTTGAAGCCACACGTCCGCGTGCTCGGCATCGACGACTCTCCATTCTCGTTCTCGAATTCTAAGGTCGCGGTCATCGGCGTAGTGATGCGCCTGCCGAATTACGTCGAAGGCATCATGCATTCCCGCGTAACTACGGACGGGGACGATGGGAATCGCGTGCTGGCCAAGATGATAAACTCATCACGATATCGGGAACAACTGCGTTTGGTCATGCTAGACGGCGTAGCGATGGGCGGCTTCAACGTAATTGACATCGAAGCGTTAAGCGAAGAAACCGGACTCCCGATAACTAGCGTGACCAGGGATCCTCCCGATTTCAAAATGATGGAGGAAGCGCTGCGAGGGCATTTCCCCGACTGGGAACGACGTCTTCGGATTATCACTCGGGCGCAGCTATTCGAGGTGGGTACCGACCATAAGCCGTTGCACGTCGCGGTGGCAGGGATCGATGAGGACGAAGCCGCCGATCTGATCAGAAGCAGCATCGTGCGAGGAGCTTTGCCAGAGCCCATACGAATAGCTCATTTGATCGCTCGAGCGGTCGAAAAGGGAGAATCGAAGGGTGATGCCTAGACGGGGGGGTCTAGGCATCCTTTCAATTTCATCGTGACCTCCGAGTTCTTCTCATTGATGTTCTCGAGCAGGACTTCGGTGCTGCTCTTCGTAAGGGGGTGAATGTGGACGCGCAAGCCGGAATCAGGCAGATCCAGGTGGCATGCTAAGCCAACTCCAGATCGTTTGTGGCTATGTCCGATCGCCTTCAGGTGCTCCACTACCCTCTCTTCCAGCTGCTTCGGCTCACTCGAGAAGAACCTCTTCTCACCTGAGAGAAAACGTTCCTTATTCTGTGATTGATAGGTCATAAGACCGATCAAAGACAACAGCAACCCTCCCTCTACTGCAAAGGTTGCCGGATGCTCCGGGTTGAAATCAGCCGTGAGCGAAAGAAGCGAAACGGCAAAAACACTGATCGCTGCTATGTAAATCATTCCAACGACGCTGGTTATCAGCTTCGAAGGCAATGAGTTGCGCACCCAGGTCTTGAAATGAAGGTCATGCATTCGTTTTGCCGGGATGATCATGAACAAAGCGATAGTGATGGAAAGGGCTAGGAACAGTACCGTAAGCTCATTGAACAGAACATACGAGAATAGCATCGCCGCCAAAACGCCGGGAACGACCGCGGCCATCACCAACTGGATGACGTTCTCCGCATGCTCGATTTCGGCCCTTGGGTCGCTTGCTTTGGCTGACATTCCCATCCCGATTCAATAAGGCGATGTCAGGTATAAAATACGTCTGCTATTTGTCTGACACAATTATTGCGNNGGCGATACAAAACGGGAATCATTAAGGGGCAATAACCGTTCCACTCGATGCCAAAGCAGAAATCATCGATCTCAAGGGATATTTTTCATTGCGATATCCCGGTGCGAGTTTCATCGTTGTTCCGAACCACTGGCCATCAACGGATAGTTATTAATACTGCGGTGCTATAGGACGGGTGCTGAAGCGACCAAAAAACCCTTAACGCTTAAATATAATGAGCGTAATAGGGCGACAGCTTCCCATTCAAAGGTGAAATTAATGGCTCGAGGTTTATACACTGCCAGCAAACTCCGGAAGGACAGGCAGAGATTCCGATGGAGTGACAGCACTTACAAGAGGAGAATGCTCAGGTTGAAGGAGAAGTCTGACCCGTTAGAGGGCGCTCCTCAGGCACGAGGTATCGTTCTGGAAAAGGTAGGCATTGAGGCAAAGCAGCCCAATTCCGGTATCAGAAAGTGCGTTAAGATCCAACTAATCAAGAATGGCCGTCAGATCACCGCGTTCACGGTCGGCGATGGTGCCATCAACTTCATAGACGAGCACGACGAGGTCCTGGTAGAAGGCATCGGGGGCAGGATGGGCCGATCTTACGGAGATATTCCCGGAGTCCGGTTCAAGGTCATTCAAGTGAACAATGTCTCGTTGAACGAGCTGGTCAGGGGCAGGAAAGAGAAACCGGTGAGGTGAATAAGATGGAAGAGACTCAGACCGCGATTGCAACGCCGGCCCCACCGGCCAATGAAATGCTTCTATTCAGCAAGTACAGCTATTTTGAGATCGTCGTCAGAGACGCTGGACTGGCAAAGTACATCAATCTCTCGTCGACGTCCGTTCCGCATTCGGACGGCCGGCATGCCAACCGATCGTTCGGGAAGGTGAAGTTGAACATCGTCGAGCGATTGATCAACAATATGATGCGCACCGAGGTCTTCACAGGGAAGAAGCTGAAGGCCTATCGGGTCGTCTCGGAAGCGTTCGACATCATCGCCACCAAGACCAAGAAGAACCCGATCCAGGTTTTGGTGGAGGCGCTAGAGAACGCCGCCCCCCGTGAAGAGGTCACCAGGCTGCAGTTCGGAGGCATCTCGGTACCAAAGGCAGTGGACGTCGCGCCATCACGCAGGCTGGACATCTCCCTGAGGAACATCGCAAAGGGTGCGATCCAGACCAGCTTCAAGAACACCAAGCCCATCCAAGAGTGCCTCGCGGACGAGCTGATACTCGCTTCTAAGAACGACATGAACAGCTTTGCCGTCGCAAAGAAGGAAGAAGTCGAGAGGGTCGCATCCTCGGCTAGGTGAGCGCGAGTATCCGCAACTTTAAGGTGTTTCTATGGGACGTAAAGAAGAGAATATCAAAAAGGCTCAGGCCATCATGCGCGATCCTATGCGAATACGCAACATAGGGACCGCCGCACACATCGATCACGGGAAGACGACGCTCAGCGATAACCTGATCGCCGGCGCAGGGATGATGTCCGAGGACCTAGCTGGAAAGCAGCTCATGCTCGACTTCGATGAGCAGGAGCAGGCGAGAGGCATCACGATCAACGCGGCAAACGCTTCGATGGTCCACGTCTTCGAGGGGAAGGAGTACCTGATCAACCTGATCGATACCCCAGGTCACGTCGACTTCGGTGGCGACGTTACGAGAGCCATGAGGGCGCTGGACGGCGTCATTATCCTGGTCTGCGCGGTCGAGGGGATCATGCCCCAGACCGAGACCGTCATCCGTCAGGCTTTGAAGGAGAGAGTCAGGCCGGTCCTGTTCATCAACAAGGTCGACCGCCTGATCAACGAGCTAAAGGTAACACCAGAGCAGATGCAGGCGCGCTTCGTCCAGATCATTACGGAAGTGAACCGTAGGATAATGTCGCAAATGCCTGCCCCTCTGAACAAGGAGTGGCAGGTCAGCGTGCAGGACGGCACCGTCGCCCTCGGCTCTGCGTTCCACAATTGGGCCGTTAGCGCCCCATACATGAAGAAGTCCAATACGTCGATGAAGGACGTGTACGAGCATTGCAAGAACAACGACCAGAAGGCTCTGGCCAAGAAGTCCCCTGTTCACGAAGTCCTTTTGGACATGGCGATCAAGCACGTCCCCAATCCCTTGGAGGCGCAGAAGATCCGTATCCCAGTCATCTGGAAGGGAGACCTGGAGAGCCCGATCGGGAAGGCCATGATGAATTGCGACCCGAACGGACCGACCACCCTGATGGTCACCAAGATCATCATGGACCCGCATGCTGGCGAGGTCGCGGTCGGGAGATTGTTCTCCGGAAAGGTCGTCAAGGGAATGGAGATGTACATCTCCGGTATGGCCAACACCAATCGGGTCCAGACCGTCGCGCTGAGCGTAGGTGCCGACCGAATCGCGGTGGAGGAGATGGATGCTGGTAACATCTGCGCCGTAGGTGGGCTGAAGGACGCTGTCGCCGGTTCCACCGTCACCACCATGAAGGATATGGAGTCCTTCGAAAAGATCACTCACTATTCTGAGCCGGTGGTTACTGTGGCGATCGAGGCCAAGCATATGAAGGATTTGCCCAAGCTGGTCGAGGTCCTCAGGACTGTCGCCAAGGCAGACCCGTCGCTCAACGTCCAGATCAACCAGGAAACAGGCGAGAACCTGCTGTCTGGTATGGGTGAGCTGCACCTGGAGATCACTATTTACAGGATAGTCAACGAGCACAAGGTCGAGATCAATACCTCACCGCCGATCGTCGTATACAGGGAATGCGTGAAGCAGAAAGGCGGTCCGTTCGAGGGCAAGTCCCCGAACAAGCACAACAAGTTCTACATCGAGGTCGAGCCGTTGGAGCAGGCGGTCTACGACGCCATCAAGGCGGGCGATATCAAGACCGAAGGAAAGATCAAGGACCCGAAGGCACTGGCAAAGCAGTTGCAGGACCTAGGGATGGATCGCGATGAAGCGCGCGGCATTGTGTCCTTCAAGGACACCAATGTGTTCATGGACATCACCAAAGGTATCCAGTATCTCAATGAGACGCTCGACCTTGCCAAACAGGCATTCGAGGAGGCCATGACCGTCGGTCCATTGGCTCAAGAGAAGTCCATGGGCATGAAGGTCAGGCTGGTCGATGCCAAGCTCCACGAGGATGGAGTGCACCGCGGTCCGGCGCAGGTCATCCCGGCAGTT
>PNBI01000046.1 GCA_003135935.1 Methanomassiliicoccaceae archaeon | reverse complement strand
CTCCTCCCTCCGCATGCCGGGTAATTGGAATAGTACTCGTCCATGGCCTGCATGACCGTTCTAGGTCGCAACGTCTGGCATGCGTTGTCGAAGTAGATGACGTCCTTTTCCTCGCTCGAGTAGAGGGGGAAGTCCTTCCTGATCCGTTCCACGTCCATGGGTTTCAGGCAGAAATGAACCCATAGCGCCTATTTCAGGCTTTTTAACGGGGCCAAGCTTTTTCGAGAGCATCCTCCATTATTCCGATGCGAGTCCGGTCACATTAAAATATCATGCAAGGAATTCATCAATCGTTAAGGTGAGAAGCAATGGAGCACATCTATTTCGACAACAGCGCAACGACCCGGGTTGATCCTAGAGTGGCGGAGGCCATGATGCCATACTTCGACAAATGGTACGGGAACGCGTCCAGCCTCCACTCCTTCGGCAGGGAGGCATCTGAAGCTCTGGATGAAGCCAGGGAGAGGACGGCAAATGCCATCGGCTCGAAGTCTCAGGAGATAGTCTTCACTTCAGGTGGAACGGAATCTGACAATTTAGCCATTCAGGGCGTGGCGTTCGCCAACCGTGACGCAGGGGATCACATCATCACCAGCGCATTCGAGCATCACGCCGTCCTCAACACCTGCCGTTTCCTCGAGACCCAAGGTTTCCGCGTCACCTATCTCCCAGTCACGAGTGTAGGAATGGTCGATCCGGAACTGGTCAAAGAAGCGATCACCAAACGGACCATTTTGGTCAGCATAATGACGGCCAACAACGAGATCGGAACGGTCCAGAATGTGCGCGAGATCGGCGGCATCTCCCATGATAATGGCTTGCTTTTCCATACTGACGCAGTACAGGGGATCGGCAAATTGCCGTTGGAGGTCAACAAGGACAATATCGACCTGCTCGCATTATCAGCTCACAAATTCCACGGCCCTAAGGGGGTGGGCGCCCTGTTCGTGAGGAAAGGGACGAACCTGCGCCCGCTTGTCTATGGCGGAGGCCAGGAGCGAGGGCTGAGGTCCTCCACCGAGAACATCCCAGGGATCGTCGGGCTTGGCAAGGCGATAGAACTGAGCAAGCTGGAATTGGAGGAGAACGTGGCCCGGATGACTTCGGTCCGCGATCGCATTATCGATGGCACCCTGGTCGGAGTGACTGGATGTCGCCTCAATGGTCACAGGGTCAGAAGGCTATGCAACAACGCCAATTTCAGGTTCGATTACATCGACGGGGAGGCGCTGGTTCTCAACCTAGATGTAAAAGGGTTCGCGACATCCACGGGATCCGCCTGCTCCGCCAGGAGCACGGAGGCGTCCCATGTGCTGAAGGCGATCGGTATCGAGAGCGAGCATGCCAGGGGGTCGCTCCGCATCACGCTGTCAAAGATGAACAGCATGGCCGAGGCGGAAGCGTACCTTGAGACGATAAAGGAAGTCGTCACCCGACTGAGGTCGATTTCTCCAGTCGCCATGCTTTCAAAGCAAGAAGGGGGGGCTTGAGCCATGCCCTACAACCGGAAGGTGATGGAGCACTTCACCCAGCCTAGGAACGTCGGCGAGATGAAGGACGCGGACGGCGTTGGAAAAGCGAGCAACAACGTCGATGGCGACCTAGTCGTGATTTATTTGAAGGTTAAGGATGAAATCATCCAGGGCGTCAGCTTCCAGACGTTCGGCTGTGCCGCTGCCATCGCCTCCAGCAGTATGTTCACGGAGATGGTCAAGGGCAAGAGCATCGAGGCGGCCCAGCGCATCGACAAGCAGATGGTGGCCGAGGCTCTGGAAGGAATGCCGGCCAATAAAGTGGAGTGCTCGATTCTCGCGCCAGAGGCTTTCAGGCAGGCGGTCGAAGACTACCGCCAGCGGAAAGAGAGTTCATTAAGGAAGAACGGAGTTTACCTAGCGAAAGAATGAGCTCACTCGAGGTTACCATTGGGAATTTGGCTCTGCGCAATCCTACCATGCTAGCGTCTGGCGTGATGGATGAGACAGCTGGCTCCCTTCTGAGAGTGGCTCGCGCTGGCGCGGGAGCTGTGGTGACCAAATCAATCGGTTCGGAGCCGAGGAAAGGCTATCCCGGTCCGACTCTGGTGGAGCTGGACGATGGCTACATCAATGCCATGGGCCTTCCGAATCCAGGCATCGAGGCATTCGCTGCCGAGATGCGCGAGGCTCGCTCCTGCCTAGTGCCAGTGATCGGCAGCATCTTCGCATCATCGCCTAAAGAGTTCTCCTTCCTGGCATCAAAGATGCAGGATTATGGAGCTGCAGCGATCGAGCTCAACCTGAGCTGCCCCCATGCCAAAGGCTATGGAATGGAGATCGGAGTTGACCCCGAGACGGTCTTCACCGTGGTCCGCGAGGTTAAATCAGCATGCTCAATCCCGGTCTTCGCCAAGCTGACCCCGAACACCCATCGGTTGCTGGAGGTTGCGAAGGCGGTGGAGGCCGCTGGTGGTGATGCCATTGTGGCAATCAACACCGTCAAGGCATTGGCCATTTCTGCGGAGATCCGGCGACCGATCCTCAGCAATAAGGGCGGTGGCCTCTCCGGACCGGCGATCAAGCCGATAGGATTGCGCTGCGTCTATGACCTCCATGCGGACGTGAACATCCCGATCGTCGGAGTGGGAGGAGTGGAGAACTGGAGGGACGCGGTCGAATACATAATGGCCGGGGCGTCAGCGGTCCAGGTGGGAAGCGGCGTGGGCAGGGCAGGGCTCGAGGTATTCGAATCGATATGCACAGGCATGCAGGCGTTCATGGAGCGAGAAGGCTTCAACTCCGTCAGCCATATGGTTGGGGTGGCGCATGAATAAGATGCGCATAGCCACGATAACCTCGGTCACGAAGGAGGCGGCCGGGATCACCACCTTACGATTTCGCGATGATGCTGAGGTCAAACCCGGACAGTTCTATATGATCTGGATTCCGCACATCGACGAGGTCCCGATGTCTGCCTCCTACACTTCTGCGGAGAAGGGGATCACGATCAAGGACGTGGGCGAGGCGACCCATGCCCTTTCCAGCTTGAAGGTCCACGATCGCATCGGCGTCAGAGGCCCCTTCGGCAATGGGTTCATGATTTCTCAAGGAAGAGTGTTGATAGCTGGCGGGGGAACGGGGATGGCCTCGCTCCTGCCTGCGGCCGAGGCGATCGATCCAGGGCGAGTGGACGTGCTCATCGGCGCGAAGACATCAAGCGAGATACTTCTTTTGGAGAGAGCCAAGAAGGTATCGAACGAAGTGCACGTCTCCACGGACGATGGCAGCATGGGGAAGAAGGGGACCGTGGTGGAATTGGTCCAGGAGCATCTGGAAGCCAAACGCTATGACATGGTGCTAGGCTGCGGGCCAGAACGCATGCTTTCCGCTCTGTTGAAGGTCTGCGACAAAGCCTCGGTGGAATGCCAGCTCTCGCTGGAAAGGTATATGAAGTGCGGCGCCGGCCTCTGCGGCTCGTGCGTGATAGACGGCGTCCGGGTATGCAAGGAGGGGCCGGTGTTCTCCTCCGCCGAACTTAGGAAGATGAAGGAGTTCGGCTCGAGCAAGAGGGACGAATGCGGCCGCTCGGTCAGGCTTTGAAGTGCAGCTCCGGGTGCATAACCTCTTTGACCAGTTCCTCGAAGTCCGCGTCGCTGACCCGGCCCTTGACCTCTCCCAAAGCCTTCACCTTGGCGAGGATCTGGGCCACCTGTTCCTCGCTCGACTTAACCTTGAGGTCGTCCAGGCGTTTCTTGATGTAAGTGGCGCCGGAGTGCTTTCCGAGCAACAGATGACGTCGGTTCCCGACCGCCTCCGGCGGGATCGACTCGTAGGTTTGCGGACAGTTGAGGACGGCGGCGACATGGATGCCTGACTCGTGCGAGAACACGTTATCTCCGACCAATGGATGATTTCGGCCCAATGGGACCCGAGAGAAAGCTGCGACCATCTCCGAAAGGTCCTTCAGCTCGGTGAGGTCGATGCCCAGGTCCTTGCCGTAAAGGAACATCATCGCCGATACGAACTCCTCCAACGGGACGTTGCCCGCTCTTTCCCCGATGCCATTCACCGTTGTGGTGATAGCTTGCGCACCCACCTTGACGCTGGCGATGGCGTTCGCAAGCGCTAATCCGAAATCGTTGTGCAAGTGTACCGAAATCGGCAGGCGATAGCGGGACTTGACGGCGGATACGATGGTGCTGATCGCTTCGGGAGAGGCGCAGCCCACGGTGTCCGTTATCCCTAGGCGGACCGCTCCGGCCTCCTGAGCGCGATCGAATACCTGGAAGAGGAAATCGAACTCCGTCCTGGTGGAGTCCTCGCAACTCAATGCCGCCCTGACGCCACGCGATTTGCAGTAGTCCAGCGAATCGCCGACCATCTCGATCACCTTCTCCTTCTTCATGTTGAACTTGTAGCGGAGGTGTATGTCGGACGTAGCCACGAAGAGAAGGACCATATCCACGCCCGCATCCACTGCAGCGTCGATATCTCCCTTCAGCACCCTCGAAAGCCCGAGGATTTCCGCGTCCAGACCAAGCTTGCTGATAGTGCGGATGGAGCGCATCTCGCTCTCCGAGACGGCTGGGAAGCCCGCCTCGATCTGCGGCACGTGGATGGCATCGAGCTTGCGGGCGATGGCAACCTTCTGCTCCAGGTCGAAGGCGACGCCTGGCATCTGCTCGCCGTCCCGCAAGGTGGAATCGTAGATCATGATGTCCGGCAGCTCCAGCTTCGGGTTGAAAGGGCTTAGGGCGAACCGCTCCATGGTCTCTTGTTAAGTCAGCGAGATGAATTAACTTTTTCGTCGTTCTCGAGCAAGCAATACATCAAATGAGGGCGTGCTAATATCCAGCCGTGAGCATCGAGGTCGGATCGGACGGGAATCCCAATTTCATCCAAGTGCGTCATGGCAAGATGCTGATTAACGTCCCTCGGGCCTTGTTCAGGGGCAAGCGAGCCGAGATCATCAGGGAAGAGGCGGACCGCTTCGGAAATGAACTTCGCTCTCGTTACCCTTGGCTGAGCGAGAACGCGGTCCCCGTCGTGCTCAAGGAGGCGAGGCAGACGATGCTATCGCTCATCGAGATGGAATCTAGCCAGGTAGAGATCGCCCGGACCTCGCTCGAGGATGGACATCCGACCGAGGCATTGCAGATGCTGGACGCTCATTTGCAAGGGCACCCGGACGATTCAAATGCCTGGCATCTGCGGGGAATAATCCTCATGCGATTGGGGAGGGCGGATGAAGGATTCAAGTCCCTGGCACGTTCCCGGTCGTCAAGCGGTCCGTGATCTAAGAGTCCATTTGCTCCCTGAACAGGCATCGGATTGCCTGCGCGACGTCTGAAACGGTCGCTCCCCATGGAACTATCGCCAGATCGCCTTCTAGCTCGAAACCCTCCTTCACCCGGCAACATTTCACGAGCCGCTTCTTTCCGTCATGCGGAACGAGCTCTCGAGGGCACATGGAGATGAACTCTGGCTTCTTCTTGTAGATCGACTGGAATATCCTCAGGGACAGATCGCAGCCGACCAAGGTCGCTTTCCCTTCGATCCTCGGGGTCTCGTCCAAGAAGAACACGGTTTTCTCGGACGTGAGACCGGATGCGCGGCACGGGAACACCACTACCGGGGTCTGGACACGACGTTCCAGGTCATTGAGGTCGATCGTTTCCTCTGTTACGACGATTGGCAGGTCCACCAGGCCGGCGTCCAATGCCTTCGCCACTAAATACGAGAGCTTGGCAGGCTTGGGCGGAACGACATCCGTCACAAGCAAGTTGAGAACCTCTGAGCCTTGCGCAAAGGAAATGTGATTGAAAAGGCCTCGAACGATCACCGTTTTGCCAGGATGGCGAAGTGCGACGTTCGCCATCCGAGATCGGTTGAGTACGTCGATTTCTTCGTCATGCACGAAAATAGTGCTGTCTGGGAGCGCTATCACCTTGTAAGCGGAGATGGGCCGGAAGAGGTCTATGCCATCTTCCTTGAATACTTGCAAAACTGCATACTCATCGCCATTCTTCAGGATGATGAATTCCGTCCGTGTGTAGGCTTTCTTGCCCGCAGTATGCCGGGCAATCTCCTCCCCGGTCAGGGGGAAATCGACCTCGCGCACCGAGACATCCTTGCAATGGTCGGGCAGCATCAGTCCCTTATCCACGCCCCAATGTTAGTTTTTTGGGGTCGTTCTACTGATTCTGGAGGCGAGGATGCCTATGCGCAAAACTAGATATATCCCGATTTTGTTCTTCCGCCGTAGGCCGGGATGACAGAGTGGCCATGTGGCGGACTGCAGCCCATTTGGCGGATATCCGCATACCCGTGTTCAAATCGCGGTCCCGGCTCCAAATCCTTCTCCCACAACGCAATCATTTGTGACGAGACACAGAGTTGGATTCAGATTCCTATTCTTGGAACCATGGCGAATCCATCTCGTCAGTTCAGGGGGAGAGTAAAAAAGGGCATGGCGCCGAGGTGTTCCTAGCGCCTCCAGATCAGGGATTATACTCATTTCTTGGCGCAGGTGGATGTGTCCTCGTCCCATTCCTCGAACAGCTTGGTTAAGCCTTTCTTCGCTACCGACCAGGTCGGAACTCCACCAGTGAGCACCGCGACCTGCAGCGCTTCCAATATCTCCGCTTTCGTCGCTCCATAATTCTTGGCGACCTTGGCCTGAGGGTAGATGCAATCCTCGCACATCCTCACTGCCACACATGCCAGCGCTATCAAGCGCTTGGTTTTCTTATCGAGCGCGCCGTCCTCTACCACGATCCTGTCCATGTCCTTGATCAGCACCGCAAGGTCCGGGTTGTGATGCCTGATGTGTTCCAGCGTCGCTGGGGTGAAACCGCACATCTTCTTGTTGAGCTCCTTGACTGCCTTGTCCGCCTGCTCCCTCTTTTCGGCCATATCATGTACACTGGACAAGAATGTATTAAATCCTATTGCCGGAGCGGTCGATGCAAATGAGTGCATTCAATTCCTCATCACCAATTATACATTCGACGCCGAAAGCATCGCAAATTGAATGAGCAATGAAGCCCAATCACTTGAGTATCGGGTGGTCACAAATGGTTTACAATAATATCCTCGAAACCATTGGCAAGACGCCAATGATCAGGCTCAACCGACTTCCTTCGGCAGGATCGGCAACTATCTACTGCAAGTTGGAATCGTTCAATCCGATGCGTTCCGTGAAGGACCGGGTCGCCCTGGCAATGATCGAGGATGCTGAGGCGAGAGGGAAGCTTAAGCCTGGAATGGAGGTGGTGGTGGTCGAACCGACATCTGGCAACACCGGGATCGGTCTTGCCATGGTATGCGCGGTCAAGGGGTACAAGCTCATACTGACCATGCCAGAGAACTTCAGCGTCGAGAGGAGGAAATTGCTTAGCGCATTAGGAGCGGAATTGGTGCTCACGCCCCGTGCCGAAGGCATGCAGGGAGCGGTCGACTGCGCCAAGGGCATCTGCAATGAAAGGCCGAACACCTTCATGCCCCAGCAGTTCGACAATCCTGCGAATCCCAAGGCGCATATGGAGACCACAGCTCTGGAGATTTTGAGCGAGATCCCAAACCCGGATGCGTTCGTGGCAGGGGTGGGAACGGGTGGGACGATCACAGGCGTTGGCAGGACTCTCCGTGCTCGTAACCTGAAGACTCTGATAGTGGCGGTCGAGCCGGCCTCTTCGCCCTTGCTTTCCGGGGGCAAGGCAGGACCGCATGCTCTCCAAGGGCTCGGCGCCAATTTCATTCCGTCCATTCTGGATCGCAGCGTGATCGACAGGGTGATGCCGGTCACGGACGAGGATGCGAAGTCGACCGCAAGAGAGCTCGCGAAGAAGGAAGGCATCTTCGCCGGATTCTCGTCCGGAGCGGCGGTCCATGCCGCTTTGCAGATAGCAAAGGAGCTGGGTGAGGGCAAGGTCGTGATCGTTGTGGTGCCAGACTTCGGGGAGAGGTATCTATCAACTGATTTGTATCTTTGAGACTGTTAGCTCCATCCTTTTTATAATCAGGGATTAATTATTTCGTGGTGTTCAAATGTTGCCGATAGGCTCATTGATGAAAGAGCACAGGGTCGTCGAGAAGAGCCTGAAGCTTATGATTTTAGAGAAGGAACGGATGGACCAGGGAAATATAGACGTAGATGCCGTCCGGGCCCTAATCGATTTTATCACGGTCTTCGCGGACGAATCGCATCATGGCAAGGAGGAAACAATACTATTTCCTGCTTTGAGAGGCAAGAACCGGTCGTACGAGTTCGACGAGATCACCTCGAACTTGATGAAGGAGCATGCCTCGATCAGGAATCATCTGAGGACGATCAAGAACGCCTTCCAGTGGTTCTCGGAAGGCGACAGGGAATCCGCGGAAACCATATCGCGCGAATTAGGCGAAATCGCCGCCATTTACACCAACCATGTGGTCAAGGAGGACAACCTCTTTTTCAATTCGGCGATGAAGGTTCTCAGCGAGGAGGAGAAGGAGGAAATGCTCTGCGCCATGGATGAATTCGATCTGGACTTCACCATCAATCACTATGAGAAGCTAATCGATGACAAATATGCAGCTCTTGCCGATTCGTCATGCAAACCCGACAAGCCCTGACGATAGCTGATCGATTTCTTAGGATAGTATGTCATTAAGGCATAATTGAGATTAAGACATATAT
>PNBI01000173.1 GCA_003135935.1 Methanomassiliicoccaceae archaeon | reverse complement strand
CTATGCAGATGCCAGCGACCAGGAGCATCATCGTGATGTCTGTCAATATCTGCAGTTCAGAAGCGATTCCAAAGCCCCCCAAGCATCGTCTTTTTCTTACGGCGCCATCGTATTAAAAGCTAATTGATAAGAAAGTGAAGAGCTAACGCGTTCGATGGTCTGGGGTCGATCGAATCTAATACCCGTCCCTTCTGGCCCAATGAAACAAGGTATTATTTAATGACAAATAATTCATGGGTTTCGGTGTTTTGATGCCCGACGAACCCACAAGCGCTCACTCCAAAGAGACCACAAAAGAGAGGCCAAGGAAGCGGTCCTTGAGACTGCTCGTTATCATTGCAAGTATCGGGGTCGTTGCGGTCGTCATTCTTGCTGCCATCCTGTTAGGCGGTTTCAACCTCCCGAGCCATCATATCACCGCTTACGGGGAGACCTTGTTCATCACTAGCCATTCGTCCTCGGGCGATGTCATCGATACGAACACGACCCATATCTGGGCACCTTCCAATGATCACTATCGGGTTGGAAGCCAGGTCAAATGGGACGAGAGCTTCCATAATGGCGGCAGCGGTGTGATGAATATCACAAGTATCTTATGCACTACCCCTGGCTTCACGTTCGTGGGTAGCTCGCCCGCGCTTCCCCAGACGCTCCCAAACACTCCGACCAAGGAGGATGGCGCGATCTCGCTGACCCTGACCTTCGATGCGCCTTCCACACAATACACCGGGCCGCTCAACTACACGATATTCTACGACCATTATGGAGGGTAATTTGTTATCGACTCTTGAGAACCTCGTTCATGCGAAGTCAATCATTATGGGACTTGTGGGCCAGAGGTGCAGGTGCCAGGATTCGGACCTGTCCGAGCCAGACATTTGTTTTTTGAATTCAATCATATAGAAGTTGGCGTCAAACCCTTTTCTATTCTTTTCCTCTCAAATTCTAATCATAGACCTGTTGTCGTCCGTAGGTTGGCTTATTCCTTTACGTACTAACTCAAAGTATCATATTGTTGCCTATCGAATCCTGCCTAGAGATTTGCCATTCTTTCGAGGAATTTCCCCGTTCGACGGAGGTTCTTTTGAGCCCATGGTCTTTTCCATCGATGAATGAAGGGCTTCTGTTCTTGTCTCTCGAGATATTACTTAGACGGCTCGTGAACAATGCCGAAAAGCTCTTCTTGACCAGTTGCGAGGCTATTCTCGCTCCGAGGCTCTTGAAGTGGTAAAAGGCCTCTCCACGATCTGCTATTCTATTAGATGTTCAGCTCTCAGTTCTTAGTACCTGCTTGTCTCCTTTGGGCATTTAATGGACGGCAGTCCATCATTGGGTATCATCACAGGCGATGAGGCCGAGCGTAAGCCGGGCGAAAGGACTGATGGCTGGGCGGGAAATGCTTTCCTCACAAGTGGAAAGTGAATTGATATAGCCGATGATTGTCTAATTGTCCCGTCATTATGAGATCTAGATAGGATTTCATATGACCAACCTAAATTATCTAGTAATCTTCGGTCTAATGCGGTCTCGCTTGAAAGCGGTTTTATATATTCATTCAAATAGACATAACTCAACGGGTTGCACTTCATGGGCAAAATGAATGGCTATCGAGCGATTGTTGCACAAAAAATCGGATTGATCGATGCAAGAACGAATGGAAGGACTGAGGATGTTAATGGATCCGACTTCGCCAAATCTCTCCTCTTCCCCTCAATTCAGAACGGGATCCGTCGCAAGAAATACGACAACTTCAGGAAAAATGGAGCAGAGATACATATTCCCCCTAATGGGTGGTGCGAGGTGCGGATTATTGGGATGGGGACTTTGTTCTTTCCTCCCCCGTTCACCGATAAGGATGCGGAAGGTGTTCTGGCGGAGGCGTTTCGGACAATCATCGACCCATCAAGCGACCACTACTACGAGAAGAAGGGGACCATAATCGAACAGGGAGATATTGTCGCCGATTGTGGAGCGGCAGAAGGAGCTTTCGCCTTATCGGTCCACAAGCGATGCAGGAAGGTCTTTGCGATAGAGCCGAATCGTCATTTCGTCGATTGCATGCGAAAGACATTCGAGGAAGACACCAATATCGAAATCGTGCAAGCCGGCTTATCGGATAAGAAGGAAACCGCGCAATTGATGGACGATGGATGTGCCAGTCGGATTTGCGAGGGGAAAGCGGATTACGATGTTGAATTGACCACGCTAGATGATTTATTCTACTACAGAGATAAAAGGCTTGATTACCTCAAAGCGGATTTGGAAGGATACGAAATTAAGATGCTCAATGGCGCCAAGAAGACGATAAAGGAGTTTGAGCCAAGGATTTCTATTACAACGTATCACGNNTATAGGATTTACACTATAGGGATGCGCTGGAACAAGATTTCTGGCTCAATCTATTGCTGGCCAGCGATGCTTCATGCGTGGATCGAGAAATAGTGCCGACGGGAACGACCATATGAGGAAGGATGAAGATGACATTATCCTGAGCTATCAGATCATTAAAAAGGAGCTATCGGTGGATCCTGCGAACATCGCTCTCGCGTCGGTTCTCGCATCCACAAAATATATTCGACCCTTAATGGATTCGAAATCGTGGAGGCGGTCTTATTACGTCAACGAATATGACTCTGCGAGATGTCGTCTCGATTAGGAACACACATCAAACAGACGATTCTAAACCTTCTGACCGTTGTATGATAATTATCTTCGCATTCCTTTTTCAACTGCAATTTTGTAAATTTCAACATATTCTTCGCACACCTCTCTCCAACTCCATGACTCCGCTTTCTGTCTGATATATTTCCTATCCCATCCCTTTGCAGTAGCTTCGTTTATCGCATTAACCAGAGACTCAACCGTCCTGGCTGAAGCGAGCATCATGGCCTTCTTGTCGTAAATTTCCTCGACTGCCTCTATATCTGAATAAGTGATTATTGGAAGTCCTGCAGCCATGGCTTCAAGAAAGACCAAGGGAAAGCCTTCAGACGTAGATGTCAAAATGAAAAAATCAGCTATATGGTAATAGTCCTGAAGAACCTCATCCGAGACTTTACCAATGATATGCACATTCAGTTCCAGGTGATGAGAAACAACCTGCTCCACAATCTCACTCGAATCGCCTGCACCAACAACCAAATAGAGTTTATTCATTCTCTCGTCTGGCTTCATCGCTCCGAGGGCTTCGATGACAGCCATTTGATTCTTCCTTTTTTGTATTGATGCAACGGTCAAGAGGACTTTAGTTCGAGCATCGATTCCATATTTTATTCTAAGTGTTACCTTCTCTTCAGGCAGATCCGGCTTAAACTTATCGATATCGACGCCATTTAAAACAACGTGCAAGCTTAACTCAGGAAATGCGAATCCACGTATCACTTCCTCTTTGACCCGAGATGAAACAACTGTGATCGGGTATCCCTTTTCGGCTATCGATAAAAAAAGGTCTTTCTCGAGAGAACGGTCAAACCAGAGATTGATGCTTTCATCGAAGGAATAAACTCCGTGAGCTGTTGCCACAAAAGGAACTCCGAGTTCCATCACGGCATCATAGAAAGGAAGGAGTTCGAGAAGAAAGCCATGAATATGGACCACTGATGGTTGGTATTCTTCCAGCTGTTGCATGGCATATTTCTTCGTATATGAATAGTCCAGAAGGCTTCTTAGTCGATGAATCTTGCTGCCAGTTAGATACTTTTTATTCCTTTTCATATCCTTCGGGATTGAAATCAACGCAGACAACGCAACCTTAATCGAGAGATGCTTTGGTTGAATCGTTGCTCCATTTAACTTAATACTCTTTCGTCTGATAACAGGAATCCGAGGGGAGTATGGAATCATCAGAACATCATTGTCAAGAGAAGCGAGATTTCGAGCTATCTCTCTCAATGCATTAGCATAGCCAGTCTTTTGATGCAACTCCCCACCTATCAGTAAAATCCTCATTTATTCACCTACTCTTGATTGACCATGGAGGATTGTCTCCGTGGCATTGTTACCGCTATATAAAGAGCCAATATATTGCCGTCCCCAATCTAGCTTTGCTGCATCTATTGAATTAACGTTAATTGTTTCTGTTATGGCACCTTAGGTGACATAATAAATAGGGATATAGTCCGGCACGAAGTCTCGACGGGGAGCATCTCCCCGTATGCGAAGCGAGTTGTCCGAGTATTTAAATGATTAAGATACAGTAAATAGAA
>PNBI01000045.1 GCA_003135935.1 Methanomassiliicoccaceae archaeon | reverse complement strand
ATATTATTATATACAATGTATGCTTTTAGCTTATTTGATGAATCAAAACATATTAGAGCGCCTTAGAAATGAATTGCTAAGTCGGGAGCCTCTCGAAAATTTACCAGAATCGATTTGGAAAAGGATCGGGTCCCTGAATACCTATGCTACAAATGCCATCGAGGGCAACACCTTAACTCAAGATGAAGTGCAAACTGTACTCTTTGATTCTAAAGGGGTCGACAAGCCTTTTCTAGATATTCTTGAGACAGTGCAACACGAGAAGGCATTCAGAGGACTAATGAATCGAAGAGGCAGGGCTATGGACCTGATCATGATCCAAGAACTCCATGAGGAGGTGTTCAAGGGAGTGATGACGGATGCAGGCCAGTGGAGACGCATAAGTGTCACCATCAGGGGGGCAACAATCATACCACCAAGGCCAGAGAAGATAGTCGGAAGAATGGATTCTCTGGTCAGAGACTATGACCTAAGACATTTGCAGGGCGAAGACGTATTCGTATTGGGATCTTGGATGCACCATGAGTTCGAGACCATCCACCCGTTCAGCAATGGCAATGGACGCGTTGGAAGACTATTACTAAACCTTCATTTCCTCAAACACAATTGGCCCTCCATAAATATCATGCCAGTCGATAAAGATCGATATATCGAGGCTCTCGCCGAGGGCGATAAAGGGAATCTCATTCCCTTGAAAGAACACATCATGAAGATGATGGGGCAATCAATCCTCGATCTCCTCTCCGAGGTGGGCACTACTGAAGACGAGCTTAAGCCTCTAGCCGAATTGAAGATTGAAGGTAAATACTCGGCGAAATACTTGTCCTTAAGAGCTGGCCAGGGAGAGCTTCCAGCGGTAAAAGTGAAGGGCGATTGGCAAACGAGTAGGAGAACTCTCGGTCTCTATATTGAGGAGCTAGGAAGAAAGTCGAATTATGCGCCTTGACCGGCGCAACTTGCGCTTAGGTCGTCAATAAGGTGACAGCCGATCATAGCGATCCCGCGCTTCATCCAGCATTGTTTGACATCACAATTTTTCTTTGGCAAAGGTATTTGAAGACATACCTTTTTCCTGAAGCCGGTTGGCATGAGCTGGAGAGAGGACGTCAGGACGGTAATGGAGCGGGATCCCGCCGTCAAATCGTTCAATGAGGCATTGTTCTTCAGCCAAGGCCTTCATGCCATCATCCTGCATCGCATGTCCCATCGCGCCTATCTCAAAGGCAACTTCTTCAAGGCACGTTTCATCAACTATTGGGCCCGGGTTTTGACCGGCGCGGACATCCACCCCGGTGCCACCATTGGCAAGGGCTTCTTCATCGACCATGCCACCGGCGTGGTTATCGGCGAGACCAGTGTTGTTGGAGAGAACGTCTCCATATTCCAAGGCGTCTCACTGGCCGGGGTAAGCGCGGAAAAGGGGAAGCGCCATCCAACCATTGGCAACAACGTCACCATCGGCGCTCATGCCGTGGTCCTTGGTAACATCCACATCGGCGATAACACCCGCATCGGCGCAGGCTCGGTGGTCAACAAGGACGTCCCGCCGGACTCGACGGTCGTCGGAATCCCGGGCAAGGTCGTCAAACGCGAAGGCGTGCCGGTCAAGGTCGATCTGCGCCACGACCTTTTACCAGACCCACTGGTGGACGCCTTCATCGACATCAATCACCACCTCATCGAGATGGAGAAGAGGATCGTAGCTTTGGAAGAGGAGCTGCGAAGCAAGAAATAAATCCAGATGACAGGTTATCGAGGATGCTAGCATGACACTCCGAATGTACAACACCTTGACGAAGCAGAAGGAGGAATTCAAGCCGATAGATGACGGCAAGGTGAGCATGTATGTCTGTGGCATCACCGTTTACGATGACATCCATATGGGGCATGCCAGGCACATGATCGTGTTCGACATGATCGTGCGCTACCTCCGGTTCAAAGGGTATCGGGTCATGCATGCCACCAACTTCACCGACGTGGACGACAAGATAATCAACCGTGCGAACGAGGCGGGGATCCCGCCATTGCAGCTATCTGCAACGTACATCGACCGCTACTTCCGAGAGGCGGAGGCGTTGGGCGTCAAACGCGCAGATCGTTACCCCAAAGCCAGCGAGTTCATCGACCAGATCGTGGAAATGATCAAGAGCATCATGAAAGCTGGCTACGCCTACCGCGCTGAGGACGGCAGCGTTTACTTCGCGATGGACAAGGTGAAGGATTATGGCCAACTCTCTGGCATGAAGATCGATGAGCTAATGTCCGGCACGAGGGTCGAGGCCGATGAGAGCAAGCACAATCCAGCCGATTTCGCTCTGTGGAAGAGCGCCAAACCGGGGGAGATTTCCTGGCCCTCTCCTTGGGGCGAAGGTCGACCAGGTTGGCACATCGAGTGCTCAGCGATGTGCCGTGAACTATTCGGCGATACGTTGGACATTCATGGGGGCGGCAACGATCTTATCTTCCCGCACCACGAGAACGAGATCCTTCAGTCATGGGCAGTGACCGGCAAAAAGCTCGCCAATTATTGGCTGCATAATGGCATGCTCGAGGTTCAAGATGCCAAGATGTCCAAGTCCCTGAAGAACTTCTTCACCGTGCGACAAGTGCTCGAGGTGCACACCAAGGAAGAGCTCCGGTTCTATTTCCTAAATACCCATTACCGAGGGCCGATCGGCTACAGTGACGCAGCGTTGCTTGAGGCGGCAGCCAGTCTTAAGCGGCTGCACAACACCTATGCCGCTTTGGTGGCAGCGAAGTCAAATGCCTCCGGGACGGATGATGCGCAAGAGCTGGTCGAGAAAGCCCGAACCGACTTCATCGCCCAGATGGACGACGATTTCAACAGTCGGGCGGCGATAGCGGTCATCTTCGATTTGGTCAGGGAGATCAACCGCCTTCTAGCGGAGGGAAAGTTGAGCGCCTCAGGCGTTAGGAAGGTGCTCACCTTTTTGGAAGAGATTGACCAGGTCCTGGGCATCCTGCCTTCCGCATCGAACGGGCAAGAAGATTTGGACGGGGTCATTCAGATAATGATCGAGGTCAGGAAGGAGTTGCGCAAGCGCAAAGCATATGATCTGGCGGACATGATCAGAGACAAACTGGCCGCGGTCGGAATCCAGCTGGAGGACTCGGCAGAGGGTGCCAAATGGAAGAGGGTCTGAAGCAGCTCGCCGCCAAGAAGGCGAAGCTTTTGACCGGCGGCGCGGTGAAACTATCCTCGAAAGTCCACCTGCCATTCGCTCCGAGCCGTTCCACAGCCGGGCCTGGGGCTGGCACCGTCGGCATAGTCATCGCCTTCGGGGGGCATCGGGTCAAGAAGGCGATCTCGCCTGATCAAGGGGAATTCGAGCTTGTCGAAACGCCCAATGGATATTCGCTTACTCATCACGATCAGCCATTCTTGGAAACGGTCGAAGTCCAGCCAACGCTGTTCCATTCGCCGGAGCAGGCGTTCTTCAACGTCGAGACGGAATGCATCTATGACTGCAAGTTCTGCACCTCTCGCAAGTTGGAGAAGAAGATTACCAAGAACCTGACACCTGAAAAGATCGTGAAGATGATTATCGAGTCTTCCAAACGACCGGATTTCAAGGCGGTGGCGCTCACCAGCGCAGTTGTTAAAGCTCCCGATCTGACGGTCGACAAGATTGTGTACATTGTCACTGAGGTGAGGAAGGCTCTCGGCACTGAGGTCCCGATCGGAGTGGAGCCCTACGTCGACTCGCTGGACCAGATCGATCGGCTGAAGAAGGCTGGCGCCAATGAATTTAAACTGAACGTGGAATCATTCGATCCTTTGATCTTCCAGAAGGTTTGCGGGGAATTGGACCTCGAATGGATCATGACGGCTCTCGCTCACGCGGTGAAGGTCTTCGGCAGGGGCAAGGTCTGCTCCAATATCATCATCGGCATGGGGGAGAGCGATGAGAACGCATTGGCTGGAGTGAAGGCGTTGGCGTCCATCGGAGTTGTGGCCACCCTGAGGCCTCTGAGGGTGAATGACCTCAACCGCAGCTCGCTCGAAGCTGTCCTCGGGAAGATGACCCCGGTTGGCGAGGAGCGTCTGATCCGCTTGGCAAAGGAGCAGAAGCGTATCCTGATCGAGTCTGATCTAACAACATTGACCTTCCAGACCATGTGCCACAGCTGCACCTGTTGCGATATCGTGCCCTTCCGCGATATCTAGGGGCATCGCCTGTTAGCTGATTCTCCAGCTTAAGTTCAGCATCAAGAAGTCAATTGTCAGGTTTCGGTCGACCTAAATATTATATAGGATATTTCGGTTAGCCTAATATCAATCAGAGGGAGGGATTAAACACGCTGAGCGAGATCTCCGAGGAGTACCTTGAATGCATTTTCGATCTGACTTTGAAAGGCGATCCAGCTAAGACATCGGATATCGCCGCTTCTATGAAGATCGCTCCCGCGAGCGTGACCGAGATGGTCCAGAAACTGGCGGGAGAAGAGTACCTCATTTATGAGAGATACCAAGGGGTCAAGCTAACGGGCAAGGGGCTGAAGATCGCTAAGAAGATAAAGCGGAGGCATAGGCTCCTGGAGCGTTTCCTGGTCGACGTGGTCGGAGTGAAGCACCCGACCAGCAGTCACGAGGAAGCCTGTCGGCTGGAGCATGTTATATCCGACGACTCGGAATGTATGATCTGCCAGTTGACCAACAATCCCAAGTTCTGTCCCGATGGGGATCCCATCCCGGTTTGCGAGGAGCCAGATTGCCCGAGCTGCATCAGCAAGCCACCCATCAGCCTCAAGGACCTGAAGGAGGGCGAGGGGGGGCGCATCGCATTCCTGAAATGCGAGGAGCCGAACAATATCCGCAGACTGATATCGATGGGCTTCGTTCCAGGAAGAGATGTGATGGTGGAGGAGCACACCCCCATCGGCGGTCCTATATTGGTGAAGCTGCAAGACTCCCGCATCGCCTTGGCAAAGGAGTATGCGGACCTAATCCTGATCGATAAGGACGACCGCAAAGCGAAGAGCGCTCGCAGGAGCAAAAGCTCAGGCTGATCCGGGGGTAACATGGAGATCGGACTGGTCGGCCAGCCCAACGTGGGGAAATCAGTGCTGTTCAGTCGGCTGACTGGGATAGGCGCGATTAGCTCAAATTACCCCGGCACGACCGTCCAGTTCCAAGAAGGCTCGGTGGTAAAGGGTGGGGTGAGGCTCAACTTCCACGACCTGCCAGGCACGTATTCCCTCGCCGGCATCTCTGAGGACGAGATCGTTGCCACCCGCTTGTTGGCCGAGAAAAAGTTGGACTGCGTGGTCGCGGTCACGGACGCGACCCGCCTGGAATCCGGTCTTGTTCTCGCCTTCCAGATAATGGAGTTGGGCTACAAGGCCGTCCTGGCCCTCAACTTCATGGACGTGGCGAGGAAGCGATCGGCCATTGACATCGAGCTGTTGCAGAAGACGTTGGGAGTCCCTGTGGTGCCGATCGTGGCGATCACCGGGGAAGGCGTGGACACCTTGGTGGACGTCTTGGTCTCCAGGCAAGCTCGCGCCACCGACTTCAAGGTGCCCTATGACCACCACATCGAATTGATCCTGGGGGAGATGTCCTCGGTCGCCTCGAGCCAGGCATCTGGATTTGCCGTGAGGGGGGCGCTCGTCAAGCTCCTTGAGGGGAATAGCTATTTCACCGAGAAGTTCTCGGACGACCTCAAGCAAAGGACGGAGCATGCCCGGAGGATATTCAAGGCGGAGCATGCAGAGGAGATCGAGGTCCACATCAACCGCGACAGGTTCGGGGAGGCGGGAAGGATCGCCCGCGAGGTCATCGGAACGGGGATCGCGCCGCGCAGCCGAGCCGATCGCCTCTCTGACCTGACGCTAAGGCCGATGACCGGGATCCCGATATTGTTCGGCGTCCTCATCGCATTGCTGCTGGGCATCGTCGTGGTAGGCGGGGCACTTGAATCCGTGCTGATCGGCGCTTACAAATCGCTCCTCGGGAACTTCTTCTTGAACCTTGAGGGAGCGATCGGCGGACAGATAGGTGAGGCAATTGCCAGAGGATTGGACCTGAGCCTGCAGGCCATCATTTCCATCGTCATCCCGTACATCGTCACTTTCTATCTCATGCTCGGGGTGCTCGAGGACACCGGCTACCTCCCCCGCGTTGTCATCCTGCTCGATGGATTGATGCACCGGGTCGGGCTGCATGGGCGAGCGATCATACCGATGATCGTGGGGATGGGATGCAATGTTCCCGCCATCCTTGCCACCAGGGTATTGGAATCCCGCAGGGAGCGATTGATACTGACGATAATCACGGTCATGGCCGTGCCTTGCTCGGCGCAGACAGCCGTCATCTTGGGGACGGTCGGCACTTTCGCCGGAATAGGATACGCCATTGCCATCTACATCATACTCTTCCTAATCCTGGTGATGCTGGGCAGACTGCTCCATCGGGCGCTCAAGTTCGAGCCTACCAGCCTGGCGATAGAGATCCCGGACCTCACACTGCCCCGTGCGAAGAACGTTCTCTGGAAGACTTGGATTCGCGCCAAGGACTTCTTCGAGGTGGCATTCCCTCTATTGCTCATCGGCAGTTTGGTCCTTGAGCTTCTCATGAGCTACGGGCTGCTTAACCAGCTCATCGATCCCTTCGCTCTGTTCACTGTGGTATTCCTCGGGTTGCCAGCGGTCATCCTCGTCGCCTTGATATTCGGAATCTTGCGCAAGGAGATGTCCATGCAGCTGCTGGTGGTCCTCTTCGGGACTGCGAACCTGGCTGCAGTGATGAGCCCCAAGCAGCTGTTCATTTTCGCGTTGATAATGGCGACGTACATGCCGTGCCTTTCCGCCTTCGCCATTATGCGGAAAGAGTTCGGCTGGAAAGATACACTGAAAGTTACATTGGCCTCGATATCACTGGCATTCCTGCTCGGTGGCCTCATCAACCTTGTCCTGACGTCATTTGGCTATTGATCAAGGGTGCGCGTAGTAGGCGATCATTTTCGGGGATGATTGGCCGATTCGCGCGAACCCGAACCGCTCGAACTGGACCAGTTTACCGTCCTCGTTCTTATGGATCGGCTCCACCAGCCCGGTCCTGATGCAGCCATATGGCATGAGCACCTCGCCCGGGACCGAGTTCTGCGGCACCCAATGGATGATCCTTACCTTCTCCTTGAGGATGCCCAGGTCGTTGCCGATGTAAGTCGCTCTGCCGTCCTTCATCTCCAGGTTGCAAAGGTCCTTCAAACGGACCTTGCCCCGCTCCAGCAAGAGATCGAGGTCGTCCTTGACCACGTAGACGCGGATCGGCTCACCTTCCATGACCTGCCTGCGCACGCCCCTCTCCGGGAACTCCGGATGCAAGGGAGCGTAGGATTCCAAGCGCTCGACGCCATAGATATCGATCGGCACTGGGTCCCAAACGAAGAACAGCCGGTCGGCATCCTTCTCCACCAAGTCTCGGTTGTAAGCGAAGAGCGAGTCCCAAGTGAACTCCACGTCCACGTCCTTGATGCCGCAATCGATCCAGTAAGCTCGGATCGCCTCCGGGAGAATGCCCCTCTTGGCCATCGCCCTCACGGTGCCGAGGCGCACATCGTCCCAGCCAGAATATTCACCTTCCTTGATGCCCTTGCCGACGATGGAAGTCTTCAATATCGTCTCTGGGATCGAAACCAGGCCGTAGTGATGGTACCATGGTTCCCTCCATCCGAAATAGCGGAAGATGTACTCCTGGCGATGGGTGTTGTTAAGGTGGTCTTTACCTCTAATCACGTGAGTGAGTCCGAGCAAATGGTCGTCGACCGCCACGCTGAAGTTCATCATCGGGTAGACGCAGTACTTGTCCCCTGTTCGAGGATGTGGGGTCGAGGTCACGATGCGCAAGGCAACATAATCGCGTATCGCCGGGTTGGGATGATTAAGGTCGGTCTTGATCACGACGACCGCCTTCTCTTCCTCGAACCAATGGGCGAGCATCTTCTCGAACAATTCCATATGGACTGACGGATCAAGGTCGCGATGCGGGCATGGCTTCCTCTCCTCCTTCAATTTGCGCCACTCCTCCATCGGGCAGGTGCAGACATAGGCCTTGCCCATGTTGATGAGCTCCCTGGCAAGGTCGTAATAGATCTCGAACCGCTCGCTCTGGACGACCGTCTTATCGACCCTGACACCTAGCCATTTCAGGTCCTCTTCGATCATCTGGTAGGCATCTGGGTCGATCCTGTCGGGGTTGGTGTCCTCGATCCGGTTGATGAAGGTGCCGTCATACCGGCGGCAATACTCGTCATTGATTATTGCTACCCGAGTATGCCCTAAGTGCAACGGGCCCGACGGTCCGGGAGCGAAGCGCATCACCACTTTCCCTTGGACAGCACCAGGCAGGTCAGGAAGGCCATGTGCTCGCTCCTTGACCTCCCTTTTCGATAGCGAGACGTCTATTTCGTCAAGCAATCGGCGTTGCTCCTCCAATGGAATCTTGTTGACCTTCTCAACGATATCATTAATGAGCGGGATGATCTCCTTGGCTTTCGTCCTCAGCTCCGGCTCTTCGGCCAGCACTTTGCCTGAAACGGCCTTGGGGTTAGCCTTGCCGCCATAAAACACCGCATTCTGGAGCGCGTACTTCCTGACGGTCTTCTCGATCTCCTCATTTGACATTGCTTGGCGATTGGTTGGAATTATAAAATAGTTGCCTCAATCATTGCGGCGAATTGGCTGGGTTCTGGCTTCGCCTTGGTGTGAAGATAGTTAATATATTGCCATTCCAGATTACCGGTCATGTCTCTGCGCGCCCTCTTGGCTAGCGCGAACAACGCTCTTGTGGTCAAAGAGAAGGTATCGGTAGATTATGGGGTCACACGCATCCTGGCCGAGAACCAGGACCGGCCGGTGAAGTTCGTCGACCTGAACGGCTTCGAGGCGGTCGGTAATCTGTTCTCAACTAGGGCTTCGATCGCTTCTGCTCTCGGCATCGAGAAGGAGGAGCTGCTGGGGAAGATGCTCCGAGCCAACGACCATCCTCGACCGACTGCTGAGATCAAGAACCCGGAGTTCCGCGACAAAGTGGTCGAGGACTACGACCTGAAGGACCTGCCCATCCCGAAGTTCTACCCTCGCGATGGAGGGAGATACCTCACCGCTGGAGTGGCGATAGCTGAGTTCGAGGGCAAACGCAATCTCTCATTCCATCGCTTAATGCTGCTTGACAAGGACCGCTTCGCCATCCGTCTGGTCCCGAGGCATCTCTTTACCATGTGGAAGGCCGAGGCAGCGAAGGGGAAGGATCTTCCGGTGGCTTTCTGCGTCGGTGTCCTGCCTGAAGTACTTCTCGCTGCGGCGACGTCAACCGATTACGGCAAGGACGAATTGGAGATTGCCTCAGCTCTGAAGTACGAGTGCAGCGGCTCTCCTCTCGAAGTGGCGAAACTGAAGGGCGGAATGCACGTTCCAGCGCACTCAGAATTCGTCATCGAGGGACGGCTCACCCAAGAGATGGTGGACGAGGGGCCGTTCGTTGATATTACAGGTACTTACGATGACGTGCGGCGCCAGCCAGTATTCAAGGTCGATCGGGTCTATATGCGGCGCGATCCGATATTCCACATCGTTCTTCCGGGCGGGCTGGAGCATTACCTTCTTATGGGACTACCGCGCGAGCCGATGATCTTTCGGACCGTGGGTCAGGCGGTGCCCCGGGTCCATGCGGTCCGCCTGACCGAAGGCGGCTGCTGCTGGCTTCACGGCATCGTCTCGATCACAAAGAACAAGGAAGGGGACGGAATGAACGCCATCATGGCCGCCTTCACCGGCCATCCATCGATGAAGATGGTGACGGTGGTCGATGTGGACATAGACATCAACGACGACCGTCAGGTGGAGTGGGCAGTGGCGACCCGCTTCCAGGCGGAGCGTGGATTGCTGGTGGTGAACAATGCAGCCGGTTCTTCATTGGACCCAAGCGCTTCCGGTACGACTTCGAAGATAGGGATCGATGCCACCAAGCCTCTGGGCGAGAATGGCTTCGACCGAGCGGAACTGCCTTGATCATTGCCTCGATTTGACTGCAGCACGCAGATCGATCGTCTCATTCCGCTCCTTGCCGATGCCGATGATGCTAACAGGTACCCCAGTGTTTTGGGAGATGAAGTCGAGATAGGCGCACATTCCGACAGGCAAAGCACCGTAGCCCTTCTTCGCTATCTCCATCGCCTTTCCATCGCCCCAATCCGACCAGCCTTTCAATTCTTGGTATATCGGCTTGGCTCGGGTAAGCTGGTTCAGGCTCGCCGGGAAGTTCAGCACGCTCTTGCCATCGATATCATAAGCGGTTGCGACCTTGAGCGATTTCATCCCGTTCAGCACATCCAGCTTGGTAACTGCCAGGGAGGTGATGCCATTCAACCGCACCGAGTGCCTGACGACGACCAGGTCCAGCCAGCCGCAGCGGCGCTGGCGCCCAGTAGTGGTGCCGTACTCGTGCCCCAGCTCGCATATCTGCTGCCCGATCTCGTCCTTGAGCTCGGTGGGGAAGGGGCCCTCGCCCACCCGGGTGGTGTAGGCCTTGCTGATGCCCCACACCTCGTCGATCTGAGTCGGTCCAATCCCGGAGCCGACACATGCCTAGCCGGCCACCGGGTTCGAGGAGGTCACGTAGGGATAGGTGCCGTGGTCNNGGATAGGTTCCATGATCGATGTCCAGCATGGTGCCTTGTGCCCCTTCGAACAGGACGCCCTTGCCTTGCTTGACCGCATCGTTCACCAGGACCGACGTATCGCAGATATGCTCCCGGAACCGCTCCCCGAACGATAACAGGGATCGGATCATCTCTTCCTTTGCCGGCAACGGTTCTCCATCGAGCGCGGAGAGCAGCCTGTCTTTGAACGGATAGATCAGTTCGATCCGCTCCCTCAGCGCCTCCTCATCCAGCAGGTCACAGACCCGGATGCCGCTGCGGGCGATCTTGTCCGAATAGCACGGTCCGATGCCCCGCCCGGTTG
>PNBI01000115.1:803-8613 GCA_003135935.1 Methanomassiliicoccaceae archaeon | reverse complement strand
CTTCCCCCAATCGCCTTCCTGATTATCACCGTGATCTTCGGCACGGTCGCCTCGCAGTAGGCGTACATCAGCTTGGTTGAGTTGCGGATCATGCCGCTCGATTCCTGCTCGACGGATGGCAGGTAGCCAGGCACATCGACGAGCGTGATGATCGGGATGTTGAAAGCGTCGCAGAAGCGCACGAATCGCGCTGCCTTGATCGATGACGGGCCGTCCAAAGTCCCAGCGAGCACCGGCGGGTTGTTCGCAATGATGCCCACCGAGATTCCGTCCAGGCGAGCGAACCCAGCCAGTAGGTTCTTGGCGTAGTTCTCATGGACCTCAAGGTATTCGCCGTCGTCCACCACCTGCTTGATTATCTCATGCATGCTCAGAGGCTTCATTGGGTCCTCTGGGACGATCAGGTTTAGGCTCTCCTCCACTCGGTCGGCGGCGTCCTTCGGCGTGGTCCGCGGGCTCCCCTCCAAGTTGTTGGACGGCAGGAAGCTCATCAGTTTCTTCAGCTTCTTGATGCACTCCACTTCATCCCCGGATGAGAAGTGCGCCACCCCGCTCTTAGTGCTGTGGACCGCCGAGCCGCCCAGATCTTCATAGCTGATCTCAACGCTTTGCACCGCCTTGAGAACGTCTGGTGCAACAACGAACATATGGCTCGTTCCTTCCACCATGAAAACGAAATCCATTAATGCGGGTGAGAAGACCGCTGTGGCGGCACATGGTCCCATCACTACCGCTATCTGGGGTACTACCCCCGAGGCAAGCGAGTTGCGGAAGAATATCTCCGAGTAGCCAGCCAGAGAGTCCATGCCCTCTTGGATACGCGCTCCGCCTGAATCGAATACCCCGATGATAGGGCATCCGTTCTTCAGCGCCATGTCCATGACCTTGCAGATCTTGGAAGCATGCATCTTGCCGACCGAGCCGCCGAAGACCGTGAAGTCCTGGGCGAAGATGTAGACCTGCTTCCCTTCGATGGTCCCATAGCCGGTGACCACCCCGTCGCCCGGGACCTTGTTTTTCTCCATGCCGAAGTTGTTACACTGGTGCGTCAGGAAGGCGTCGGTCTCCACAAAGCTGCTCGGATCCATGATCGCCTCGATGCGTTCGCGGGCGGTCATCTTTCCTTGCTTGTGCTGGCGCTCGATCCTCTCGCTCCCTCCGCCGACCCGGCTCCTGCGCTTCAGGTCCTTGAGCTCCTTGATCTCCCGCCTTTCCCGGTTGTTTTCCTCGGCAGCCATTTGCGCGTTGCCCCCAGCCTTTCGAAATGAATCGTCTATCACTTATTAATCCTTCGTCGGATTGTCGGTGTTTTCCACTGAATCCGTCACCCTGAGGCTCGTATCGTTCACCCACGAGAGCCTGAGTACCAACCCATCATCGCTCTTGATGACCAATGCACCGTCAGGAGCCAGATAGAGCGCCTTGCCTCTAAATGCCTCTCGGCCTATTACCGCCTCGATCTGGTGCCCCAGGACCGACGACCGCCTGATATATTCGTCCTCTGGATACTCCGCCTTCTTGAACCGTTCGTAATGGGCTCGCAGCTCGCTCAAGACTGCCTGCAGGAGCAGCTCTTGGTCTATCGTATGGCCTGCCTCTTCGCTGAGCGAGGATGCGCCCTCCACTCCCAGCAGCGCGGCCCTGATGTTGACGTTGATCCCTATGCCTAGCACCAAGAAGGTTATCCTTCCCTGTTGCCCGGTCCCCTCGACCAGCAGGCCTGCGACCTTTCGGCCGTTTATCTGGACGTCGTTGGGCCACTTCAGGCTGGTCTTTAGACCGGTGATGTTCTCAATCGCCTTCGCCACCGGTACCGCTGAGTAGATGGTCAGGGCGGTCAGTTCCTTTGGATCCAGCTGCGGCCTGAGCAGGACCGATAAGTACAATCCACCTTCTGGCGAGACCCATTCCCTGCCTAGCCGCCCCCTTCCATGGGTCTGGCGTTTCGCAATTATGACTAGCCCCTCAACCTCTCCATCCCTGGCATGACGTTTCGCCACGTCATTGGTCGAGGTCACCTCGTCCAGGCAGATGATCCGGCGTCCAATCGTCATTTCCTTCCTTAGATGTCGACCGCTCCGATCCTCGCTACGGAGAACTTGCCCTTCAACTTGGCGAGGTGGTCTTCGGTCGTGCTGCTCAGTGTCTCCAGGTCCTTTTCGTAGTTGGAAACGTCAGCCACGATGTTCATCGACATGGTCTCATAGTACACTAGCACCTTGGTGCTCACCGAAAGCAGGTTGATGTTCTGGTCGGCTAGCATCTTGGTGATCTCGTAGATCGCTCCCGGCTTATCAGGGATGACGAAATCAAGCTCAGCCAGCCTGGACTTCGGGTTGAGCGGCGTGATCGAAAGGATCCAGGAGTCCTGGTCCGCGACTAGCATCAATGGCTGTTGCTTGGCCAGGTTGTCGATGGCGCGCAGATAGTCCTCGGGGACCTGGAAGTTTCCGCCTTTTATGGTGCTGTTGGTCTTGGTGTATTGCTTGATCGTCCGGACTTTGACGGCCGAGCCGGGCGCGGCAACCCCCTTGGTGTATCGGTCGCTGATGTTGGATGCCTCGATCTCGATCGAATCGACTTTGCTCAGTGAGGCAGATCGCTGCCGCTTCAAATTGTCAAACTCCTCCCTGAGGCCAGCCGAGTCTCCGTAATAGCTGAGGTCTACCATCATCTTCCAGACCATGCAAATGCTGCTGATCATACTGAGAGACGACGAGTTCAGGATGTCGATATTGCGTTCCCCGAGGAATTTCGCCACTTGCGCGCAAGCGCCCGGGGTGTCGATCATGTTGAAGGTGATTGTGCAAATCTGTCGATAGTTCTCCGGCCCTAGCGTGGAAAGGACGAGCTCATAACTGCTCTTGCCCTCATGTTCATAGATGAACATCGTCGAGAATACCTGGCTCCCATCGACCAGACCCAAGGGCCTGCCGAGCCTATCGCTTATCTTGATCCTCGAGCCATCCAGCCTTCCGAAATCATAATAGCGCATTTTCAGACCGGGCGCTTAAAACCGTCTGCCTTGATAAACCTTGTCATGCCTGCCTGCCGAGGTTCTGGACTCGGAGCTTCCTCGCATTCGCTCCTCCGCAAAAAGAATTGGCAATCTTGAAATAGTGGATTGATAATGAGTGGAGACTAACCTAGTAGACATCTACTATAACTCTAGAAGGAGAATTGAATGGAGAAGAAAGGACAGCAACAGAAGATCCCTCGGGTCAGTCCATTGCAGTCAGTTATGCTCATCATGCTTCGCCAGAAGCCGATGTATGGCTATGAGCTCCTCAAAGCATTGCGGGAGGAGTTCGAAGGCGTATGGTCCCCTCAAACTGGAACGATCTATCCGGCGATCAAACGGCTGGAAGAGCGAGGGTTGGTCCTGGCAGAGAAACGAGACGGGACTGACTACTATTCGTTGACAAAGCTTGGCGAAAGCGAGCTCCAGGGATTCGTGAAGCAAATGCCGAGCGACCTGGGGTTCATGATCCGCTACTTCCAGATACTGGACAAGGCGGCGAAGGAGATTAGCGGCTCAAGCCCGTTGGCAGGGATCGATCCTTTCGTGATCGAGGGTCCGGGTTTCTCGAACATGTTCGAGATGGACCGGATGACCCCTCAGGAGAAGCTTGCCCTGTTGAAGAAGGCGAGAGAGAAGCACCTCTCCAAACTGGCATTCATGCAAAACGAGTTGGAAGAGATAGAGAGGAAGTTACATGAGAAGGTCAATCAAAAGGAGAAGGACGGGTGAGAGAAAGTGACAGCCATTATTGAGGTAAAGGATCTGGTCAAGGTCTATAATGGCTCCATAAGGGCCGTCGATGGGATCACCTTCGACGTAGCCGAGGGCGAGGTCTTCGGTTTCCTAGGGCCGAATGGAGCAGGCAAAACCACCACCATCGCGGTGCTGACGACCTTGCTGCAGAAGACCAGTGGCGAGTGCAAGGTATGCGATATTGACGTGTCCAAGCATCCCACTGAGGTACGGCGATCGATCGGATTGGTGCCCCAGGAGATGACAGTGGATGATGATCTGACCGGCAGAGAGAACATGATACTGCAGGCCACGCTCTACGGCGTGGATATGAAAGTGGCGAAGGAAAGAATCACTGAGCTGCTTGCACTGGTAAAGCTCGAGGAGGCGGCGGACCGCATGGTCAAGACTTACTCCGGGGGCATGAGGAAGCGACTCGAGCTTTCCGAAGGCCTGATCCACCGGCCTCGGGTACTGTTCCTGGACGAGCCGACGCTAGGGCTGGACATACAGACCCGAACAACCATGTGGGATCACATCAGAGATCTGCGGAAGAACTCGAATATGACGGTCTTCATGACCACCCATTATCTGGAGGAAGCGGACTCTCTATGCGATAGGATCGGAATCATCGACAAGGGGAAGATCATGGCGCTGGATACGCCGATCAAACTGAAGGAGTCGCTTGGAGGTGATGTCATCTCGCTCAAGATCAGCGGTGAAATGGATTTCACAGAGCCGATAAAGTCGGTAGAGGGTGTTCTAAGCGTCAAGAAGGAGGACGGATCCTACCGAGTCAAGGTGTTCAACGGTGAGACCGTGACAGCCCCCCTGTTACAAGAGATATCGAAGAGAGGAGGCTCTGTCACCTATGTGAGCCTTGAGAGGCCTAACATGGACCAGGTGTTCCTAGAATACACCGGGCGCTCGCTGAGGGATGCAGAGCAGTCTGGGAGCTTCGACAGGATGGCCGCCGCGAGACAGATGAGGAGGTCGAGCTGATGATCCGTGAAACGACGGCGCTGATGGTCCGCGAGCTGAAGCATTGGTACCGCGCTAAAGTCCAGATATTCATGCTGCTGATCCAACCGATCGTATGGCTGGGGCTGTTCGGGCAGGCGTTGCCCCTCAAATTACCCCCGGCGATGCTCAACGGTGCGCCCGATTACATGTCATACATGTCCGTCGGTATGCTGGCCGTGACCGCACTGTTCACCTGCATGTTCGCCGGGATGTCGGTCGTCTGGGACCGGCGGTTCGGATTCCTGAACAAGCTGAGGGCCGCGCCGATCCCTAGAGGTTCCATCCCGGTGTCGAGGATTCTGGCCGCCATGATCAGAGCGGTCATATCAGCGCTCATGGTGCTGCTGATAGCCTTGATCTTTACGCATATACCAGGATTGGCCGGTCTGACGGTGACGTCGAATTTCGACATCCTCTCAGGCCTGGGAATGATCCTGATATTGGTGCTGCTGGCAACGGCGTTCGCCGCGATATTCGTGGCGATAGCATTGACGATCAAGACCCAGGAGACGCTGTTCGCCGTGATCAACCTGCTGAACCTGCCCCTGATGTTCGCTTCGGCGGCGCTGTTCCCGATAAACAGCATGCCGGATTGGCTGCAGGCCGTGGCGAAGGTGAACCCGTTGACATTGGCAGTGGATGGCATGAGGCAACTGCTATTCGCTGGCTCTATCGGCATCTACCCGCTGTGGGTGGACATCTTGGGCCTGCTTACGTTCTCAGTGGTGCTGGTCATCATCGGGATCGTTGTGGCGATGAGGGCATTGAAGGAGAAGTAAACGCCAAAGGGGCGGGAACGCCCCCTTAATTCTATTTTTCTAATGAGATCTGGCGACAGCGGCCAGGCAGAGCGGAATTCATCAATGAAGATCGGCTTTGAGTTTCGCGACCGCCGAGATGACTGGTTGGATGTCCGGGGCTTCAATTACCGCCATCCCATTCAGGTCCGCCGTGACTAGTCCTTCATTTCTTGGGATGATAGCTAGCAATGGCAGCCCGATTGCGTCCAGTCGCGCCTTGATCGTTTTGCTTTCTATGTCGGTGGAGACCTTGTTCGCCACTGCGAATATCCTGCGGATGCCGAGTTCCTTCGCCATGCGCTGGATGCTCTCCGCGGTATCGAGCGATCGTGTTCCTGGCTCTACCACTATTAGCATGATGTCGACCGAGCGGGCTGTCCCCCTTCCCAGATGCTCCAGACCCGCCTCCATGTCCATGATTACGATCTCGTCATCCTCTAAAAGGAGGTGGTCCATGACCCGCTTCAGCAAGGTAGATTCGGGGCAGAAGCAGCCCTCTCCCGCTCGCTTTATCGTCCCGAGCAGAAGGACCTCGACCTTGTCCGGTCCTTCGACAGAATAGTTCTCCATCAGATCTCCGACCTGAGGGTTCAGCCGAAACATCCCGCCAGGGGATTGTCCAGGTCGTACGCCGGTCCGCTCCTCGATCAGGTCATACATCAATGCTAGCGGTTTGGCCTTCTCCCTCGTCTTCTCAGGAATTCCCACCGCTGCCATTAGTGAGGGCGAAGGGTCCGCGTCGACCGCCAATACCTTCAGGCCTTCCCTGGCATACATCCTGGCCAGCAGAGCGGCGAGGGTGGTCTTGCCCACACCGCCCTTGCCGGATATGGCGATCTTCAAGGGCATCTCAATTCCTCTCGAAAACGATACCGTGGCTCAAGAAGTTGGCTTCTTTGAGCCTGACATTCTTGAGGACGACCCGCTCGCCCAAGATGTCGGTGCAGACCGCGTCCTTGCCGTCCATGATGATGCGGGCCACTTCCTTCATGGCCTCGTGAGCTCCCTCTTTGTCTTCCAGGAACACCGTCGATTCGCACATGAATCATGCGAGCCTTCAGAAGGTATATAAAAACTGGCCGGGACGCTCCAAATCTACTATTAGCTAGGCGTCTGGTCCAGCGGGCGCACGGACTCGTCCGGCACAGGGAACTTCGCCCCGTCCCCATAGAAGATGTAGCGGGTCGGTACGCGCCGCCTCATCCCGGTCCAATAGCCGCAGGCGCGGCATTTGTAGCCCAAGGTGACCTTTCCACCATATACCGTCTCGTTCTGTATTCGCTTGGTCTTGGAACCGCATACCGGGCAGCGGACGTTTCGGCTCCTCTCTTCCGCTTCCCTGGTTTGGATCTCCACCTTCGCCAGCTTGCGGTAGAGTGCCACTCGTCTGATGCGTTCCTCCGAGGCGGTGTACTCCGGGTCGACTTTCTTCAGTTGGTCGTTGACCAGGATGGCAAAACGGTTCTGCGAGACGACGGTGGACTGCTCCTTCAAGGCCGCTTGTATCGCTTCGGCGAGCACCTCGGCCTTGGGGATCTTATATGCCATCGACTGCTGAATGATATATTAGCATAGATAATTTTCTGATGAGCTTCTGGCCGATATTGTCTATCGATATCACATCGGTGCATAACTGAAATATAGAGCCAGAGGCAATTGTTTTGCAGGTGGTCTGGTTGAAGCGCTGCAAGGTCGTGATCATGGGGGCCGCGGGTCGGGATTTCCACAATTTCAACACTTATTTCCGGGATGACGAGCACCACGAGGTGGTGGCTTTCACGGCCACCCAGATACCGAACATCGAGGGGAGGAGGTACCCGCCGGAGCTGGCAGGCAAGCACTATCCCAATGGCATCCAGATACTTGCCGAGGAAAAGCTTCCGGAGCTCATCCGCGAATATGGCGTGGAGCAGGTCGTTTTCGCATACAGCGACATTTCTCACCTGGATTTGATGCACAAAGCCTCAATGGTCCTGGCGCTCGGCGCGGACTTCAGGCTTATGGGCAATCAGAAGATCGTATTGCAATCTAAAGTCCCGGTGATATCGGTCTGTGCGGTGCGCACTGGTTCCGGAAAAAGCCAGACGACCAGGAAGATATGTAAGATCCTTCGTGATAAGGGGCTTGACGTGGTCGCGGTGCGACATCCCATGCCTTATGGGGACCTGGTCAAGCAGATGGTGCAACGTTTCGCCACCTACGCGGACATGGACAAGTTCGAGTGCACCATCGA
>PNBI01000115.1:0-754 GCA_003135935.1 Methanomassiliicoccaceae archaeon | reverse complement strand
GGGACGGCGGCAACAACGACACGTCGTTCTATCGGTCAGACTTGTACATAACCATCGCGGATCCGCATCGCCCTGGCCATGAGATCTCCTACCATCCAGGGGAAACGAACGTGCGCATGGCTGACCTAATAATAATAAACAAGGTGCAGACCGCAGACCGGCAGGATATTCTGACGGTCAAGGAGAATGTCTCCAAGTTGAACCCGCGCGCCCTGATCATCGAGGCAGCTTCACCGATCAGGGTCGACGACCCGAAAATGATCAAGGGAAAGAAGGTCCTGGTGGTCGAGGACGGCCCGACAGTGACCCACGGAGGAATGGCGTATGGCGCAGGGACGATTGCGGCGGAAGATTTCGGCGCAGCGGAGATCGTTGATCCCCGACCTCATGCGGTAGGCTCAATCGCCGAGACATTCGCTAGATACAAGCACATCGGCAAGCTGCTGCCGGCAATGGGCTATAGCAAGGAACAGGTAAGCGAGCTAGAGAAAACCATCGAACTTTCAGGATGCGAAGTGGTCGTTTCTGGGACGCCAGTCGACTTGCGCAGAGTGATCAACGTGAAGGTCCCCATCGCTCGCGTTTACTACGAATTGGAAGAGATAGGGCGACCTACATTGGAAGAGATCATTGAGCAGCGATTGGGGAAGATGATCCGGGAACGAGAGAATTGAGGTGTCGTCTTTCTTGCAACTTCATGGCAAAATGCAAATATCGTTCAGGCCATGAGCGTCTCTAGGCGGGGGTAGCCAAG
>PNBI01000011.1 GCA_003135935.1 Methanomassiliicoccaceae archaeon | reverse complement strand
GTGTATAGCAAAGACTGCAAATTCTGCCTTGATAGCACTCGTTTCCACCGACTTAAGTCATTTCAACGAGATTGAGATTTGATGCATTTCACCATTTTCAATATCTCATCTCTTTTCATGAGATCGTACTGCTTAAGCCCTTGCCTTCTCCGTGAGAACCTCATTCGAATTCTCTGAATTACTAAAGCATTCGAACCTTAGAAACTACTTAGGATCAGCCGACGAACGATGCTCGCTTTTAACCGTCAAGTTGTTCTTAAGCACGTTTGTTCTTAAAAACGTCATTGAATCATGAAATAAAACCGAGGACGTCTGCTTTTTCTACGGTTGGAAACCGCCCGGTCCCAATCTCCACACACGGCATTAAGTCTCGATATCCCATGACCTGCAGTTATCGTGTTCTTCGGAATTGGGATCCAGCATAATCGTTTCAATTAAGTCTACGCTCACATTTCCCAATATTCGATGAGCCAGGCGGTAATGGTATTTGCTCATCGACGGTTATAATCTTTCTGGCAGAATGTTCGCACAACCGTAAGAAATCGCGGAATTTCTACGCGAATCGCAACTGGACATTATTGCTCAATTAAACGCATCATTTGCATCTGGCAATTCCATGCCAGGATGATGCCCAGATTATTGAATAATCGGTCAAATGTACATTGAAACGGCGTTTAACAAGTCATTTGTTTCAATAATTCCGCAAATTTCGTAACAATTGCGCAGAAACCTTATTATCCTCACGAAAACTATGCGATTTTTAGTGGGGAGAATGAGTCGTTTAACTAGTAAACGACGATCGATTCCATTTTTCGGAGAGCTTTCCAGCGAAGTACATCGAATTTCGAAACCTCGATCCGAAGAATCCCTTTCCAATCTTGTCTTAGGAGCGTGTCTTGCATGAAAGGATATCATGTTTGGAGTAAGTCATTGGGCAAAGGCAAGAGAGCGTTCGCGGCAGCTGCTGCGCTCATGATGCTCACCCTCTGTTTCGTCGTTTTGTCGACCAACGTTTCGGCCGCAAGTACCGGGATCAAGATCACGGAGAACTTCGAAGGGAACCATGGCTTCGCGCCAAGCGTTACGCCGGCGCGGACCTGGCTGGTGGCTGCGAACTCGACCACGCAATCTCACTCGCCCACTCACTCCGAGAAACTGAGCTTCACCGGGGCACCGAACAACGGAACCGATTACGGGACCGGGATGATGTCCAAGCTCTATACCAACATGACGTCCGCCCAGACCGTCTCGCTGTGGATGTACTGCAGTGCGTACAGCCATGACGGAACCACGTACGATTCCATGGCCTCCGGCATAGAGATCGCGCTCTATAACGCGGGAGGAACGAACTACGCCAACTATACATACTGGCTGGCCTGCTGGAGCGGGAGCACGAACAATAAGACACCGGGAACGAACACCAAAGTCATCTTCGGCAAGCCGACAATGAGCACCTGGCTCAATATCAACCTCAACCCGAACGCCGTTTGGAACATCAACTGGGACCAATGCAGCAAGGTGAAGCTCGAGCTCTTCACCACGTGCTCGTATGCCAACGGGGACAGCTTCCGTGCGTACTTCGACGATCTCAGCTTCGTAGGCGGAGGCAGCTGATTGGGAACGTATCATCTGGAAGTGACAAAATGAAGAACGATCAGGTCTGGCGCGAATTGTCGTTGAAAGGCAAGAGGATATTCAGCATCGCCGCCTCGCTGATGATGCTAACCATCTGCTTCCAGGTGATCGCCACCGATGCCAAGGCCGGGAACGGAGTTTCGATAGGTCCTAATCCATCACCCCCGAACACAACATACGCCGACCTGCCTCCTGGTACCGTGGAAAGCTATGGAAACGCTTCTCACGTGACCAATTCATCGCTTAATCCAGTTGTCGATGCCCCATACCTGACCAATGAATCCGGGAATCTGGTCTATAGGTCCTCGTACGGCACTTATGTTATCAATGAATCGAACCCAGCGTATTTATCGTTTATCTCAGCGGATGGTACGACGCTGGTAAATCAATCTTACTTCACCGTCGACACGGCCCAAGGCGAGCTTGCCCTAACCAACGGGACGGTGATCACCGCCGACGACTATCTTTGCCTTATCGAGTATGATCTGCAAAGTGCCCAGAACTTGACTTGGATGGGCAGGATGTCCCTGAGATTGGACTTCGCCAACAATCAAGCACCCGAATTCACCGCCACTCTTCTCAATTCGACTTTCAATGACACCGCCTGGAACATCGTTTGGATCGTGATGCTAAACAAAGGTTCGATGGTGAGCCTTCCACTGGTCAGCAAGAGGCCGATCCCGATTGCCAGCCTGGTCAATGACCAGATCTACGAACCGAACAACAATGTCTCAATGAGCGTGAACTCTGATTCGTTCGAGCTCAATTGGAGCGGCGCAAAGTCAGGAGTGCTCAATGTCATTCAGCAGGCGAGCGCCGTCTCCCCCCAGTACGGGATGAAAGTCACGTTCCCACAGAAGGTGGCCGCGATCGATCCGACCATCGTCGCGACATCGACCGACTCCAATCCCACGAACATGTCCTCCCAGAGGAAGCTCACTTACTATGATGGTTATTACTGGCTGTTCTACAACAGCGGCAACACCGGCAGCAATGCCATCTGCTATCAGACCAGCGGCGATGGCTTGACGTGGAGCTCTCAAATGAGATTGCCTGGAAGCACGACCCCGGCGGCTGGCTCCGGCTTCGACGTGGCCAGCAGGAACGGTATGATCGCCGTCGCCTGGCTGGACTCCGCCGCCAACCATAACGTTTACTTCCAGAATGGCACCATATTGGGAAGCAACATTCTTTGGTCAAACGCAGTGACGGTCTATTCGAGCGGTGCCCTGCTCCAGCCAGTCTCGGTCGCGATCGGGTACGATAGCGCCTTCTGGGTCTCCTATGTGACGACCGCAGGGAACATCATCGTCGCTAGATCTTACGGGACGACGGTCTCGTTCGCTACCAATCTGACAACCACCCCGCTTGATGGCTCTACAGGCTCGAACAGCATCCTCTTTTCATTGCTCCCTTACGCCAACGGTAACATCGCCTTCGTGGAGACATCAAATATCAACACAGGGGTCAGTGCCGGGTACGTCGGGGTGAGATGGTTCTACTCATCGTACGGTCTGTGGAGTTCCCTTTATAAATATTACATAGGGATGTACGGCTACACCGGACCTAACTACGATGCAAAGGAGTTCTCGGCCGTTGCGTCATGGAACGGAACTATCAATATTCTCTACTATGGCCAAAGGAACAACGGTACACAAGTGGGCATCGAATACGCCTGCATCTATCCGACCACGGTGCTCCATTATCGGGGATTCCCGTCAGTATGGTACCTTACAGAAGGGATTGATGATCCGACCTTATGCATGGACGTGAACAATGTCCTACATGCCTTCTTCGAAGTCCCTGGTGTATCCAGCAATTACATTGAACATACCCAGAAGAATGACAATTCCGATACCTGGTCGCCAGAAAACACCTTTTACTATGCTAGCTCCGGCGCTTCGATTCTGGGATTGACGTCCTGGGTGAACCCGGTGGGCGATATTGCGCTAGCCTGGGCTGAATCCGGAAGTCCGAAGCACATCAAATTCGCGAGCGTGCCATTGCCCTTCGGAACACCGGGATCGCCATCCAGCTCCTGGAGCAGGGACGGCCTTTCTCCCTATGGCACCTACTTCGCAATGAACGGCATTTCCGTAGCGCCCGGTTCAGGGCTGGTCGTCATGACCCAAGATGAGGTCTCGATAAGCGGCAGGGGCGGCATGAACCTGGGAGTATCCCTCATCTATCAGCAGCCGCGCTACTACGACCCGATAAATGGGACCTCTTACGGTTACCAGACGTTCCCCTTCTGCAACGTCGGCGGCTTCTGGTCGCTGGACCTACCATGGATGGACGGCAATTACACTTACATTGGCAATGGGCAGCGTTTCGTCACCCAGTGGGGCAACGCTGGCAATGCGAACGAGTTCGTTGTGCATGGCAGCGCGAACTTCGTTCTCAGGAGTGTGACGAAACAGGGGCATTCGTTCTATGAGCTCATCACCTCATCAGGGATGCGGTACCAATTCAATTATGCCTACCCATATAAGCTGGAGACCATCTCCAACCTGGAGAATTACAATCCGGCATCCTCGACGCTCACGCAACCGATCGATTGCATCAATCTGACATATACTGGCAGCTCTCCGAACTATGTGCTATCGTCGATGACCGAATCGGGGATGGGAAGGTCGATCACGTTCACTTACAGTGGAGGTCTGCTGCAAAAGATCACCCGTCCGGATGGGAAGTATATCACCTTCACGTTTGGTGTCTCGGACAGTCATGGCACCAGCTACCTGACCTCCGTGAGCGACGTCCTCTCCAGAGTCACGCACTATTCCTACAATTCCACCAAGAGCTACTGCATCGAGAACATCACCTATCCGACCGGAGGGAAGCTCGCCCTCACATACTCCTATAACAACTCCGCATCGACGGAGTACAAGACCTGGCTGGTCACCAGCGAGGTGATCAGGAACGGGAGCACCGCCGGAACGCCGCTGATCCGCCAGACGAACTTCTATTACAAGGTCGTGGACGGACAGCTGATCTTCTGCAATGTCGCCAATTACAACGAGACGGCCAAGATCCAGGGATATAACGAGTACACCTTCAAGTCGGCAGCGCAGGATATGGTCGTTACCACGAAGAACGCCACCGGAGTGCAGATGCAATCCCAGAGGACCTGGTATGATGCATTCGGGCAGCCGGTCAGCGTCGACAATTACAAGGGCAACTCCACCGCCGTGAACTATACGACCTATACCGCGTACGATGACTGGGGAAATGTCGTATACACCAAGGACGCGCTCGGCCACGAGACGTTCTCCTCGTATGCCAACACCTCGACGCAAGAATCGTTCCAGAGCGAAGGGCTCCTAAGGCAGACCACTTCGGGAGATATATTCTCCGACTCATTCGATAACTGGAACTACTCGTCCTGGACGGCCTCGTTGACCGCTGGTGTCGCCGCATTGGACGGCACTGTCGATCCTCCGCATGCACCGTCCGTGAGCATTAAGAGGAACGATGGAGGGGTCGGCAACGCCCAGCTCACCCATGCGTTCGCCGCTCAGCCCGGAGGCTTCTATATCCAGGCATCCTTCATGGCGAAAGCGACCTCGATCGAGAGCTGGATAATAGTCACCGGAAATGGGAGCGAAAAGATTTATCTTTCGATCAACCCCTCAGGTTTCCAAACTTATGTCGGGACTACATACACGACTGTCGCTCCATGCGCTGCGAACACCTGGTATGATGTCGGTTTCTACGTGAACCAAAACGCTGGCACTTATAATGTGTATATCAACGGAACTTTGAAATTGAGCGGGGTCTCGATGCAGAAGACCGCACATGAGATACTGAACACCATTCGGTTCCAGGCAGGATACTCAGGGTCCGGGACGACCACGATATTCTTCGACAACGTCCGAATCTACAGCAGCCTGACTGTCAGCATAAGCGGCCTGAGCGGATACCTCGCTCAGCTGTACGATTCGAGAGGCACTTTATTATCACAGAGCAAGACCGGTTCGCTGACGATGTCTGCCCTTCCGCTCAACGCGAATCCCTGTTATATCATCCTTGCAAAGATCGGCGACACGATGCTCACGAACCCGACCATGAACGTCTGGGGCGGGGATGCCTATTCGCTCATCGCTCCGTCACAGGTCTCTGGCATCAGCAAGACCGTGATCGGATACACGCGAGGTTTGGACGTGATCTCGGACGACAGCCCATTCCCGGGGACATATTACCATGGTGGCGGAGACGGCTCGACCGCTCCCTGGGTAACGGACTCCAATGCTGCGGTCAGCGGGACCCAATATCATGTTAGCGCTTACGCACCAGAGGTCCACTATCACGGCTTCGTTGGAGGGTCGATGTCGAACACCGGGGACCTCATCCAATATATCATGCTCCAGAACGGCGAGATCCCACAGGAAATAGAGCTGGTATACTCATCAGGTTCGACGTGGTCGGCGGTCTATTGGGGAGGGGGAAGTTCGAACGAGGACATAATCGGGGATTCAAACCACTTGGGGATTCAGCTTGAGGGTTATGACACATACATCGGGGCCATCCCCCAAGTGACTGGAACATGGCTCCAACTGATCGCCCCATCGTCGGACCTCTATGACCCTGGTTCGATCACCGGCATCTATTACGCGCTTTACGGAGGTACAGCCAAGTGGGACTTCTCGGCGGTCAATACTGCTGGTATCGTCATTAATAATCTCCCTTCAGGCGGGCTTGTCAAAATGGTGATATCCGGTGGCGCTACCATCTCCCAGTCCGTTATGGGCGGATCGGTGACATTTAACCCGTATCCGAACGGCGGGGTTTTCCCCATCACGGCGACTTTCCAGATATGGATCGGGAACACCTTGATCTACGCTAGCCCAGTTATATCTGAAATCTACAACGGGGATTGGTTCACCTACTCCGCATCCTCCTTCTATCCCAATATCATCAAGAGCGATATCCATGACCGCCAGGTCGGCTCGATGACCTACCAGGATTACGCGAACACCACCAAGATGCAATCCTATATCAGCTACAACTTCGAGGGCAATCCGGTCGAGGCCAAGTCTAGCCTGGGCACCGGCTGGGCCTACTCTAGGGCTGGATATGACATCTATGGCAATCTGCTCTGGTCCTATGACCCGACAGGGAGGATGACAAGCTATCAGTATACCTCGGCGGACAAGAACACCTATCCCACCACAACCACCACCGGCGGGATGATCGACAACTTCGATTGGGACAGGAGCTGGGTATTGAGCTATTCCCCATCGAATATGAGCTGGATCACGGCTCAGTACTCGGCCGCTCAGGTCTATTCCACCGGTTGCTCGATCAACCTAGGCATAAGCAATGCCCTGCCCCCTTATACCAGCAATAAGACCATGTCTAAGGATTACAAGACTAACAAGATCAGCAAACTGTCCCTCAACATGTATGTGACAAGTTTTTCGAACCGGGGAGGTTCGACGGACACCCTCGATTCGGGCATTCGCTTGAGGCTCTACGATTCCAACGGTGTCAACTATGCCACCTACACCTATTGGCTGGCGTGCTGGAAGGGAAGTACGTATAACCGGACGACGACGGACCCAAACATCAAAGTGGTCCATGGAGCCCCGGGCAACAATACTTGGCTCAATCAGGTGTTATATCCGTCGAACGACTGGAGCATCGACTGGAGCCGCTGCGACAAGGTCAAGCTGGAGCTTTTCATCAATGTCACAAATGCCAACGCGAACGACGTGTTCAACGTTTACTATGACGACCTGGTGCATTGGGACTCGGCGGACATAACCCAGCATACAGAGAACTTCGAAGGCGCCAATAACTGGATACCGAATCAATCGCCGACCAGGGCCTGGATGCTCAATCAGAACTCAACAACGCAATCCCATTCAGCAACACATTCCGAACAGAACAGCGTCAGCGGAGCACCCGGCGACGGCACGGACTATGGGACCGGGATGATGTACAAGGTGCTCAGCGTGAAATCGGTCAGCACCGTCTCGCTGTGGATGTACTGCGACCAGTATAGCCACGATGGCAGTACTTGGGACACGATGAATACGGGCGTCATGCTCAAATTGTACGACAGCGGCGGCAACAATTATGCCAATTACACCTACTGGCTCGCCTGCTGGTACCAGGGAACGAACAACAAGAGCGCCTCGGATTCGTTCACCAAGGTGATCTTCGGCAAGCCTACCATGAGCACCTGGATCAATGTGAAGCTCAACCCGAGCAGCGATTGGAACATCAATTGGAGCCTGTGCAACCAGGTGAAGGTCGAACTCTTCACCTCGTGCTCGGGAGCGAGTGCGGACACCTTCCGCATCTATTTCGATGACCTCAGCCTCAGCAGCAACTTCTCCAGCACGAGCTATCAGTACGATACCAACAATGGCCGGGTGCTCTCCATTACGGACGTAGCGGGGCACAAGACCAGCTATCAGTACGACGCCCTTGGGCGGCTCATTCGCACCAACAACACCGATGGCTCATACAGCAATTGCACATATGATGATACGCACAACAAGGTCATCTCTTATGATGCGCTGCGCCTGAAGACCACGTCTTACTATGATGGCATCGGACGCTTGATAATTACGGTGCGCTACGGGACCGGGGCGAGCAGCTACTCGTCAGTGAACGATTACTATAATTGGCTGGACGAAGCAGTCCGCGTAGTGCAATATCCCGAGGGCACCAGCACCTGGACCACGTACGACTATCTCGGCAGGACGTTGACGGTCAAGAATAACGACACTTCAGTTTCCTCATACACGTATAATGATCTGGCCAGCACGGTAACGTTCGCTGACGAGTTAGGACATAAGACCGTCTGGGTCTATGACAACCTCGGCCGTTTGAACGCGACACGTGAATATAATTCCCCGAGCCAGTACAACCAGACCCTGATGACATACAATGCCGTAGGAGAACTTCTGACGGTACGTGCTGCGAATGGTAACGTTACCAGCATGAGCTATGACTCGCTGGGAAGGTTGATAACGACGACCTACCCCGATATTAAATCCGGATCGACCAAATACTCCGAATCGACCACCTACGATCTGGCTGGACGGGTTCTCAACGAGACCGCCAGGAATGGATCGGTGACTCAGTCGCTCTACGATGCGTCCGGTCGGCTTATACGAACGATCGGCAACAGCGATACCATCCGCACCTACTACGATGCCGATGGCAACATCATCCAGGAGACCAACTCCCTGGGCAGCGTCAACTATTATTATGATTTCAGCAACCGCTTGGTCCGCATGATAGAGAAGATCGGGACCACGAGTTACTGGCTCAACTACACTTATGACGTTGACGGGAACCTGCTGACCACAACTTATCCTGGAAATGTGAAAATATCGGACAGCTACGACAGCTATGCCCGCCTGAGCGCGGTGAAGTGCGGCAGCACCAACCTCATCCAGTACACCTACAATCATGACGATACCGTCGCAACAGAAAAGTTCAACAACGGGAACTCCACGATAACTTACACCTATAACAACCGTGACTGGGTGAGCCGGATAATGGCGAAGAGCTCAGGTGGAGCGGATTTCCTTGACCTCAATTACTCATACTCGACCAACGGGAATGTGGTGGCCATAAAATCGGGGAACTCGGCAGTAGGAAATGAATACTATACTTATGATTACCTCAATCGGCTCACCAATGCGATGGCGAACACCACCTTCCATACAATCAGCTACACCTACGACGCGATGGGAAACCGCCAGGTGATGAATGATGGCACGGCTCATACCTATCATTACGGAGCATATAATAAGCTCTCGAACGACAGTTCCTACACATACACCTATTATGCCAACGGTGAAGTCTCCAATAAGAACACCGTTTATACCAACCTCAACCGCTGGAACTACACCTATAACTCGTTCGATCAACTGACCCAGGTCAAGAAGTCGACTTACTCCGGAGGGTGGGGAGCATACAACAGCGTGGCGCAGTACTACTATGACGCCAATGGAGCAAGGGCGAAGGTCGTCGAGGGATCGACCACCACTCAACTGGTTTATGTGGGGACTGATCCTCTCTACGATATCAGCACCGGCGGCAAGGGCAATTGCTCCATCTACGTCGGTGGGAACCTGGTGATGCGCTATGTGAGCTCGAGCATCTCGTACGCCTACATATCGGACGCGATCGGCTCGACCAGGTTCGTGCTGAAGAACGGCGTCAAGGACTCGAATCCGGTATTCTCCGCTATAACATACAAGCCGTTCGGGGGGCCTTTCAAGACGTCTGGCTCGAACAATTACACCTATACCGGCGAGAAGAACGACACGTCGACCGGGCTGGAATACCTCGGGGCGAGGTACTACGACCCATCGACCGGACGGTTCATTTCGATGGACCCATTGCTAGGGAGACTTTCGAGCCCGCAGACAATGGACCGGTTTGCCTACTGCCTCAACAGTCCGCTATTGCATACGGACCCGACAGGGATGGGGGTACCTGCCACGATGAACTATCATCAGGGGCAGAAGCTCGACCCTCTTGGCAACCTAGTCACCGCATGTAATGAAATGGCAACCTACGTGACCGAGCATCCGGTTGTGATTGTCATCGCCGTAATCGTTGTTGTCGCAACCATAGCAACTTTGGAATCCGGTGGTTGGGGCGGAATAGTCGCAGGAGAACTTTTGGATGAGGATCTCCCAGCAGCCGATGAAGCAGCCCCAGCAATCGAAATGGGCTCGGGAGTTGACGTTGGAGAGGTTGTCAATACCTTGGGTGGTGGCGCCGAACGAAATATGGCTGATTATTCAGAATTCGTTACGCCTGGAATGACGAAAGGAGGGGCTGATGATATCACGGCCATGTTGAATGTGTATAACAGGCAGATTGTATCCATTGTTGATGCTGCCGGAGATTATGATACACCTCTAATGCGGGGGACACAGATCCATCATTTATGGTGGGATGAATTCCAGGGGTCGGTCGATATCGGAGAATTACGCGATCTATTCTATGGGACTAAACCGGGGGGTTTTGGACCGGATTTCATCCTAAAAGATAATGGACCGGCTTGGTGGGATGTCACAACAGAGACTAACTGGGACACTTATTGTCATCAAAACCTTTACCAAATGAGGGTATATGGTCCAGGATTCGGAGTACTATATTAGGAGATGAGACAATAATGGCCGAACCCAATCGAGATCGATGGTATAAGCAGGAGGGAAGTTCAGATTTCTCGCCACATACTCAATCAATTGCAGATGCACTAATTCAAGGTGATATGAGTCTAATTGAATCTCTCCTGAATAAGACGAATGAAGAGCTTATTGACCTTCGCGGATTTCCATTCTCGGCCGTTTTACAAACCGAAGAAGACAAGAGAACTAGACTGGGCAAATACAATCAGCAGATTCATAAAGAGCCTCTGATCTTGACGGATTTAAGCTTCGAAAGATATGATTTCTCCGGGGCATTATTTGACGAAACAACTTGGATTGATTGCCGATTTAGCCATTGCATTTTCAGCAACCTGAGATTTCTATGTTCTCGATTTGTAGGATGCAAATTTCACAGAACTAATTTCATTGACTGCCAAAATGATGCTATATTTTTGGACCTCGGAAGAGATAAGAGATGTGAGTTTGATGAGTGCAGATTTATCAGGGGAGAATTTGTGATCACGGTTTTGTATTATCCATCTTTTTCCAAATGCTTTTTCAAATTGGACATGAACCTGATAGATTTTCAAGGATCACAATTTTCCGATTGCACTTTCGAAGGTCGATTGAATGGCGTGACATTCAGGGGTAGGAAAGACCCGAGCAGATCACCCGTTTTTAGAGATGGGAAAGAAGTCCCAGAAAATACAATGATGAATGTCGATTTTACTAAGTCCAAACTCGAACTCGTCCATTTCCGAGATAGTATAGATTTGACAAATTGCCTATTCCCAGATCAAGAAGACCTTATCGTGATCAAGGATGCGAAAAGGATCCTGAAGAAAGCAATTGAAATCATCGATCGAGAATGGGAAGGCGAAGACAGACGTCTCGCGAAGGCATCCATTTGGAGGATACTGGAGAAACTTGAGAAGAAGGATCAACCCATTGAGGTGATGAGCATCTCTTCCCTCCACGGGATTCAGAATGAGCTGGAGCATAGGAAACTCGAGTATCCAGAGGAGAAGATCAAGATTCTTCTTAGGTCATTGATGCCTGAGAATTGATGCGTTTCTGTTTTGAGTGTCGATATTATCTGTCTTTCAGAATCGCAAGCGGCCAATAGGTACAGGGGCCCCCCGATCACGCTGGCAAAGTGTATGCCAAGCACCCAAATGATCCAATGAAGCGTGCTCCAGTATTTCTCGTCCCCTTCCCTCGACGCCAATTTTCGTTGACTGGGCGAAGCTATCAACCCAGGAAGTTCACAAACGGGTCAACGTCCAGTGGCTCCAGACCGTCATCCTCATCCTCACTGATGAGAATCTCTCCGCGGGAGTTAGATGGTCAGCAGACGGACAGAAGATTGCAGCGATTGTCGCTGTCATCCCGGTTGCATCCGCTGGCTGAAAGGGGTGAGATATATTATCGGATAAGGGAAAGTGAAATCATCATTGGATTCATGGAAATTCCATCATATGACATCCGTTTGGATGAGGCGTGGAGAAGAATACCAGATTGAAATCGAAAGAACAATTGCTATTTCAAAGATCAAGTAATGAGATTGGCTGCCACGATATATCGCGAGATGCATTTTCAATAAGAAGGAAATAATACAAGAATTGATGAAAGATAGGAAAATCCGTATCCTTCCCTAGTCGCGATTCTAAAACTATTTGTGGCCAATTCGATTGATTCGGATTAGGTGAGATCTAATTGGCCAATGGCATGCAGATCAAGCACAAGTTCAACTCCTTCGACCTGCTGGTGCGAGTGGACAAATACGTGAGCGGCGTATTCTCCTCCACCCTGGCGACTTACTACTATGATGCCAACGGAGCGCGGGCGAAGACGGTCGAGGGCTCGAGCACAAACGTCTACGTCTACTAGGGGCATGACCCGCTATGCCAGTTCGCTTCGGACGGCAGAAGCGACAAGTACCTTTACCTGAACGGCCTCCTAGAGGTCAGGCAGCTTGATGGCAGCACGGCCTACGCATACCTTTCTGACGCTTTGGGCTCCACCAGGCAGGTGCTGAAGAACGGCGTCAAGGACTCGAATCCGGTCTTCTCCGCCCTGACTTATAAACCGTTCGGCGGGCCCTTCAAGACCACTGGCTCGAACAACTACACCTACACTGGCGAGAAGAACGACACGTCGACCGGCCTGGAATACCTCGGGGCGAGGTACTACGACCCATCGACCGGGCGGTTCATATCGATGGATCCTGTGCTTGGAAGACTATCGATCCCACAGACATTAGATCGGTTCGTCTATTGCGTCAACAATCCGCTTCTGCTTGTCGACCCATCTGGTTGCTATCCGATGATATATGGGTCATTGGCGAAAACACAGGAAATGATGAATTCCGCGGATTATTCATGGTTGGTTGATAATTGGCAGACTATCGCAATAGTGGCCATATGTGTTGTCGCAACTGTTGCGACTGCAGGCATCGCCTCGCCTATCTGGGCAATAGCCGGTGGAGCGGCAATCGGGTCATTGACCAACGTCGGTATGAACATTGCTGAGCAGATTCAGCGCGGAGGGCCTATCGATTGGGCAGACGCGGCTGGGGCGGGCGTGCAAGGGGCTATCTTGGGTGCAGCCGGAGCGTTCACCGGAGGGCTGTCATCGATAGCGTTCAAAGAATCGAGTGGATTCATCGGAGCGGCAGCAGAGGCTTTTGGCAAACTCGGACCAGTTGGAAAAGCCCTATCAACATTTGGAATTGGAGGTGGGGCAGGAGACGTAGCCTATCTTGCCGGTGAATCCACCAAGATGGTCGCTTCAGGGGGTAAGGAAGGAGGCATAACAGGACCTGGCCTGGTCTTTAACTTCTTTGAAGGAGGCTTCAGTAACGCAGCGGCATATGGACTCAGTAAGGTTCCGATGAGTTCTGGCGGTTTGTCACCTGGACCAGAGGATCTTTCCAAAGGCTCAATGTCATATACTCAGGTTGTTGCTTCTGGAATTGCTGCGGCAGACATTAACCTGATCCAAGGCATTGTCGATCACTTTGCCAAACCGTTTACTGAGTAAATGATAAAAATTTCGGAGATGACCGGAAAAATACAGAAAAAACTGAACAATAGAAGAAAAGGGTTGGCGACAATGAGGGGAACAGAGCAAGGGGGACCGCCCAAATTAACTTGGCAACATTGCCTCCACTTTGGAATCCATGAACATATTTGGGCTATCGGGGGTAATTTTGACATAGTTACGAAGGGCAGCAAAGGTGACTATTGATGAATTTTCCAGATCCAATTACTGTACTTCTATTGATATGTGAGGTCATCTTATCGGTCAGTTTATTTAGGATTGGTATAGCCACCCAGGTCGAAATAGATAGAATCGCAAGAGAGAACCCGACTACGGACAATGGTTCTGGTCACTTTGTCGTCAGCCCTTCAAAAAGAGACCTTAACTCGACAGCGCTGATTCCTTTGATTTTCTTCCTAGCCTATCTGGGCTTGTATTGGGTCATTGGGACACCGACATGGACTCCGGACTACTTCTCGAGAACGAGCCTTTCCTGGATCCTTGGATGGGGAGGAGTGGTGTTCTTCATCGCTCTCGTTTCGCCCATCCTTTTTATATATGTCGTTCAGGACCCCAGGTTATTCACCGTTGTTTCATCAGAGGGCATAGAGAGTCACAAGGGGAAAAGGACGCTTTCGAAAATAGCGTGGAAGGACATTGTTGGAATCGAACTGAATGATGATTTCATTGTCTTCCAAAAGGGGAAACAGAGCATTCGCGTGAATGTCTTCCAAAAGAGCATCACGAACAAGAAGAGGCTCTGCCAGCTTGCAACGAGTGGATTGCCGGAAGCACTTAGGAACACGAAACCGTATAATTGGATGGAGAAGCAATTGACTCTAGAGTGATGACAGCAACAATCTTTGTATCACAAAACTGGAAAATCCACCGACCTTTCGACTGTCGATTCAAGAGCAACTCATCCCATTTCTGGCGTTGATGCAGTCTATTATGATTGATCGGCTAAGCTCTTGAATAGGAACTCGGTTAGCAGGTCAGAATTGAGTTACCAGGTCAGTCCGGTCCATCATCTTGGTTCAACATTGTTCAGACAGAATTAGTGCAACGGCTATGTTCGTTCAGTAAGGGTAGACGTTCATTACTTGTAAACCACAACTTTGACATTCTCGAATATCTGATTGGCCGAGTTTAGATTGGGTAGCTCACTTGAAGGGTAATGTTATAGCCATATCGAAGGCAAACTGCTTAACATCTTGCATTGCGTCTCGGACTCGAGACTGTTATTCTGTCTCGGATGAAACTGCCTGGCGCATCCCATTAGGATTCTTCTGCAGATTCTAGCCCAGTTTTCGGTTGACAAAAGCCATACATAACCAATTCGAGGATTTCAACATGCATAGTTATTCTATTTCAAAAAGGATACACTGTGGCGGAACATCAGATCATTCTTGACTGTCGTGCAATGTCCATGAATGGCTGCTAAAAACCATTCTCCTTAGAGAGCCATTTTAACTCCTCGATGATGGACATCGGATCTTCTCTCTCGGAGGAGCTGAACGTGAGATATGAGCTAAAGGCCTGACCTGGAAAGTCCTTTGTGTTAAATTGTTGCGGTTTAGTTTTTCTCATCCCCCTTCTATAGGCTAGTCGCATAATGGAGCTCAGGGCAGTGGCGTGACAATCAAATCGACTTTCGCATGGCTTCCTTATCACGGTTCAGTCGCAGTTTCAAGTCTAGTCCTTGAGGACATGAAGAATGTCCATCTCCCGATTCGGCCTTTTTCTTGTGATATCCGATGTTCTTTCCGTCACTTAACAAAAAATGAAAACCCAGGGCCTTTGAAAGTTCGCCAATTCAAGGGCGAGGGGAATAACCGATTTTACAGACATTTAACCCTATTTCGTCACCCCAACAATGATGAATCTGAGGCGACCAGGAGCAACTGTCTGATAAGCAATTTAGCTCACGCCTTTCCTACAAACGGTAAGTATTCGAAGCGAACTTCTATGGGAGGTGAATGGAGTGTGACAAGTGCCATTTCACTTGTCTGACATCCTCACATTAGCCCGGAACGGAAAGCGATGAAGGAAAACGATTTCAGAAATGACGTTTCTCCCTGAAGGTTCGATGAACCCTGAGATGAATGGAAGATACCTTCCATACCGAAAGAGAATAATCACGTCCGATGGCTCGTTTCTTTTGACCTATCAATGGAAACCAAGCTCCTGCTCGACGAATTTACGGAACCCGCTATAATACGCTGCCCCCCAGGCCGGAGTCTTCTTACAGTAGTAAATCCGACGCTCCTTTGGTGAGATCAGAACTGGAAATTCAAATGCGGCATAATGCTTTTCAGCCAGAGTCTCATTCAGCCATTTCTTCATGTCTTCGGTGAGGTCGTCAGAAACGATGACCGGGACGGCGAGGAGGCTACCACCAAACCCCCGTGGAAGGAGAGACTGACGATTATCCAATGCATACTTGGTGGCCTTCGATGAATAATCCTTAACCTTCTTTGTATCGACTGGGTTTAGGGTCGAAGCGATGATGAAACGGGTCATCTTGCCGAACTTCGAGAGTTCGAACGCACTTCGAGCAGCAACCAGCTCGAAGCGGTATTTTTCCGATGCGATGTTCCTGGTGATGGAGAACCCTTGTCCACTTAATCTCTGAGAAAGATGGTCGAAGAACTCGTTGTATTGGCTCATATGAAGGCCAGCTCTCTATCGATTTATATAGTTACCTTCTGCCCGCAATCGAGAAAATGCACGGATGGGCGGGTTTCAGCGAGCCATTCGTGGTATCCGCTTTTATCCATTTTTGCGATGCACGCTAAGATGACTTAGTGGACTGCGATGATTAGATGCGAATATGCAACCACTTCCAACGCGATTTGGTTTACGCCCATAGTCATTACGCCTGTACAAATTCCTCCAATATGTCGGCTCTGCCAATAGCAATTTCATGCTTGCTACATCTCAAAATGCCATGAAAGTAAGTTTGCAATATGAGCAACTAAGTTTGGCGAGTGAAACGCATGCTCTTTGCCAGCCTTGCATCATTTGTCAGCTATTCCGGTCGAATCTTGAGCAATGCCAAGAATAAATCCCTGACGAGACCGATTGATTACTCTTCCTTCCTGAACTTCCGTAATTCGACCCCGGTCCTTTCCCTTGGTATACCGCATTCTTCATGGTAACAAGTGAACTCGTTTGTGTACAACAATCCAGCTTCATCGCGCATTTCGTCATTTGTTATCGCGATCCCGTCATGGCAGTTGGCGCACATCGCATGCACCGCGTACATATCCTTGGCTTCCTGGATTCCTTTATCGTGACCCTCCTTGAATCCTTTTTTATAGACCAGGTCGGTCAACGCAGCTCCTATGCCCGCGCCCGCCTTCACGAGATCGGTGATGGTGCGGCCGGTCTTTTCCGCCACGGATCTCAGTTGGGTCATCTCGCTTGCCTTCAGCCGCACTGAAACAGACTGACATGGTCCTTCATTATCATTCTTCTGGTCTACCTTAGCGCTATTTTTAGTCTTGCTTCCTATTTCGCTCATATCATTCCTCCTTTCCTGATTCTTGTTTCTGGCCTTCACGAGTTCCGCTTTCTTTTGTAATCGTTCCTTCCGACCTGCTACTCTTCGCCCATTTGGCTCTCCTCTCTCTCGCCCCTCCTATTTCGATCAGAAGTTTCTTGGAATCGAAGCTGGATTGGAAGCGGTGAGTCTCGGTCCCGATGGTTAAAGTAAAATCGTAGCAAGAGGCCAATGAGATGCCCTCTGCTGCCAGCCTTAACGAATGGCTCTTTTGCAGATCGAAGAGAAGGGCCATTGCCATTACGTCCCGCAACCTTCTCACCTTGACAGACAGATCGAGATGCATACCTCCACTTTCCGGTGTCTCGTACAGTATGCAATGCGGGTCGGTGAGGACCTCCAATGCCAGCGTGGACGCCTTCCCCAGGAACTCGATATCCCTGACGTCCATTTCAGGGAGCAATGGATCCGGTTCGCCTCGACGCCTCCGCTCATCCAGCAACTTTGTGCCGACCAACCGGCGCAAAAGATATTGCGTCGAGTCGGAGGAGATGACAGCCTTGCCGAAAGCTCCCTGTCTGACTATGGACAGCACGCTCGAGCCCAATCGCTCATCGATCAGTGACAGGGTATCTATCGATGGCCTGATTCGGTAATGGGTCCGGTTCGCCTGCCACCCGATAACATCGCTCGCTATCTCCAATATGCCCAGTTCGCGCAAGCGCTTGCATGCGGATGTGAGCCCAGGTTTATTGAATTTCTTTTCGCCACCAGTCGAGAGGGCAGTCAACTTCGGACCTGATTTCCAGATCTCAGTTATCGTCATTGGTCGGTTCATCTCTGCCAGCGTGATGATGGCTCGCATCTCATTCATCC
>PNBI01000148.1 GCA_003135935.1 Methanomassiliicoccaceae archaeon | reverse complement strand
TCGACCGGGAAGCCGTTGCCGTAGGGCCCGCGGATGCCAATCTCGTCCCCGACCTCAAGCTCGTGCAGCATCTCCGTGACCCGGCCAGTGCGCACGACGCTGAACTCGATGTAGCCCTTCGTTGGCGATTGGGATATGGCGAACATCGATTCGCCCTTGCCGAACACGGACACCATGCAGGTCTGCCCTGGCCTGTACTTCATCTGGAATTCTTTGTCCTTGAAAGCGACCCGGAAGGTCTTCACCGCCCTCTCTCCGGTCGTTTCCTGCGTGACGCCTGTTATCTCCGCCACATGCGGAAGGTAATGGTTCTCATCGCTCATCATTTCACCTCGCTGATTACCTTGGTGATGTCCAGACCCGCGGGGCACAGCGCGATGCATCTGCCGCAGCCAACGCAAAGATAGCGGCCGGTGCTGTCCTTGGAATACTTGAACTTGTGGTAATATCTGTTCCGCAGCCTTTGGGCCTTGGCGGTCCGCGGATTGTGGCTCGATGTGTGCATCGTGAAGTTGGAGNNCACCCGCTTGCTGCCCGGCTCGTCGTTGATATCAAAGCAGTGACATGTTGGGCAATAGTAAGTGCAGGCCCCGCAGCTCAGGCACCTCTTGGCGACGTCGTCCCAGTACTTGCTGTCGAATGACGAATCCAGCTTGCCGATCGACTCTACCGCGATCTTTCTGGTGAATCCCTCCGCGGATTCGGCCTTCCTGATAATCTCGTCCTTCCTCTTCTCCTGTCCGGTGGAAGGCTTCTCGAGGTCCCCCCTCAGGGCTTCGAGCAACTTCGCTCCCTTCTCGGTGATGTCCTCGACCAAGTAGGAGTCGCCGACGTCGTACAGCATCACATCGCTGCCTTCCGTCCCTGCTGGACTTCCGCCGGTCGAAGGACAGAAGCAGTTCGGGTCGGCAGGGCCGTCGCAGGCAACCGTGAAGATGGCGACCCTCCTCCGCCGCGCCTTATAATATGGATCAATGAATTTGCCTTCCAGGAAGACCTTGTCCATGACCGAGATCGCGACGGTGTCGCAGGGCCTTACACCGAAGATGATCTTGTCCCGGGGGTCAGGCTCCGTTGGTGTTATCGTGATCTTCCCATCCACCTTCTTGAAGGTGAAGAGGACCTGCGTCTGAGGGAACAGTATTGCCTTGGGCGGCACGTCCGGCCTGCAGTCGAGCTTCATGTCGGTGGCGGACGCGTCCTTCCCAAGCTCCTTGTATTCCACCAGGCCTCGCTTGTTCTTGACGGGGATGTAGACCACGTTGGCATTGGCGAGCGCGTTCAACGCGCCCTCGACCTTATCCTTTTTCAAGACGTATTTGCTCATTGCTCCACTCCCCGTTTACATTATGAACTCGTTCTCATCTTCCATTTTGGACATGGCGATCAGCGGCTTCTGGCCTTCCTCGCTGGCAGCCTCGTAGCAGAATATCTCCTTGACATCCTTCTCTAGCTTCGCCGTGAGCAGTCTGAGCGGAAGCCTCTTGGGGCAGACACGCTCGCACTCGCCACAGTCGACGCATCTTCCTGCCAAGTGCGGCATCCGCGCCAGGTGGTAAACCAGATTCTCTCGGACGTTCACCGATCTCTCGACCCACCTCGGCCGGTGCGCCTTCTCGTCGGCGGTGGTGGTCGGGCTGATGGCGACATCCGTCGGATCGAGCAGGCACTCGTCGCAGTAGCATACCGGGCAGGCGCGCTTGCAGGCGTGGCACCTGATGCAGTCCGCGAAGATCTCCTCCCAGAATTTCCAGCGCTCCTCGGGCGACATCCTCTCGATGGCCTCGATCTCGCTGTAGTCCTTCTCGTCTTCCTGCACCTTCTCCGATGCGAGCACATCATAGACCACCGGGTTCCGAGTGGCGCACTTCACGCATTTCTTGTACAGCGCGCCTCCGGAGTGTTTGTCCACGACGCCAGTGCAGGGAACACCGATGATGAAGATCTCCTTCCGCAATAGAATGTTCTCGTTCAGAAGCAACCGGAGCGCTTTCGAGTCGCAGCCCCGGACGACGATGCCGACCGGCTTGACGATCTTGTCTTTCCCGTCGCGGGTCTTACCACGCTGGCTCCGGATCTCGGTGGTCAGGTAGGTCACCAGGTTGTTGGCACAATCCTTGTTGAACGAGAGCTTATCGATATCTTCCTCGGTCTCGGCGAAGAACGGGGTGCCGTCCGCGCTCCAGCCTATCACGCATTTCAGGCCCCTTTCGCGCAGCGCCTTCTTCGCTTCCTCTCGGATCTTCTCGTCGCTCATTTCACGCGCCCCCGTCCCGGTCTTCGGTCACCTTGAATCTCGTGTTCGGCCCCAGCTTCCTGACCTTCTCCACGGCGGTCTTCACCACGTCCGCGAACTTACCGCCCTCGCTCGCCGACACCCAGCTCATCTGGAATCTGTCGGCTTCGATCCCGTAATACTCGAGCATGCTTCGCAGGAGCTGGAGATTGCGTCGCGCGTAAAGATTGCCCTTGAGATAATGGCAATCGCCCGGATGGCACCCTGACACCAGAACGCCGTCGGCGCCGTCCTTCAGCGCGCGGAGCACTAGCATCGGCGATATCCTGCCGGAGCACATCACCCGGATTATCCTGATGTTGGGCGGGTACTGCAGGCGCGAGACCCCCGCGAGGTCGGCGCCGGCGTATGAGCACCAGTTGCATAGGAAGGCAACGATCTTCGGCTCGAACTTCGCCTCTGCGCTTCCGGTCGCTAGCGTTCCTGGCTCGGTGCCTTGTGCAGCCTGACTTCCGCTCATTCGTCCCCCTCCTCGCAGAACAGAGCATCGATCGCCTCGATGATCTGCTCATCCTGGAACCCTTTCTGCTGTATCGCGCCGGACTTGCAGACCGCATTGCACGTCCCGCAGCCTTTGCACAGCGCCTCGTTCACCTTCGCTTTGGCATCGATCTTCTCGATCGCGCCGAACGGGCATACCATTATGCACAGCTCGCAGCCGGTGCACCGGTTGGCGTTCACCGTCGCGGTGATGCCTTCCACCTCTATCTCATCCCTTGAAAGGACTATACACGCCCGGGCGGATGCGCCCAGCGCCTGGGAGATCGTCTCGTCGACGAACCTCGGGCTGTGCGCTATCCCGCAGAGGTACACCCCCTCGGTCGCGAAATCGACCGGCCGCAGCTTCATATGCGCCTCCAGGAAGTAACCGTCCCTGCTCAATGGGACCTTGAGCATCTTGGCCAACTCCTCATTCCCTTCGTTGGGCCTGATGCCGACGCTCAGCACGAGAAGGTCCGGCCTGATCATCACGTCCTCCTTGAGCACCATATCGAAGGCGGTCACTTCCAAATGACCTGCCTCGTCGCCGATGGTGGGCGTGGTGCCCTCCGGGAATCTCAGGAAGTTGACGCCAAGGTCTCCCGCCTCTCGGTACAGGTCCTCTCTGAACCCATAGGTCCGGATGTCTTTGTGCAGGACGTAGACCTCGGTTGCCGGGCTAGCCTTCTTGACATCGATGGCGTTCTTGACCGCCTCGGTGCAGCAAACCCTGCTGCAATAAGGCACCTGCTCGTTCCTCGAGCCAACGCACTGGATCATCACGATCCTCTGAGCCTTCAAGGTCCTATCGTCCAATTGCCTCTCCAGTTCGAGCTGGGTGATTACCCTCTTGTCCTGGCCATATCGGTACTCGCTCGGCTTGTATTCGTTGGCACCAGTGGCCACTATGATCGTTCCGGTCTCGATCTCGCCGTCGCTGGTCTTGACCTTGAAATTGCCAACGAAGCCGTTGACATCTAGGACGTGGGTGTTGACGTGCACCGTGATGTTAGGAGCATCTCTGATCTTGCCAATCAGCTCGTCCAAGAACTGCTTCGGCGTGCGATCTCCTTCCTTGTGATGGAGCCTTGCCAGATTGCCTCCGAGCTGCCCCTCCTTCTCAATCAGGTGCACGGCGTAGCCTTGATCAGCGACGTTGAGGGCGGCGGTCATCCCGGCCAATCCTCCTCCCAATACCACTGCCGAGTGGGTCACCCCTAGCTTGGATTTCTTCAATGGCTTCAACAGCCTTGCCTTGGCGACGGCCATGCGCACCAGGTCCTTGGCCTTCTCCGTCGCCTTCTCCGGCTCGTGCATATGCACCCATGAGCATTGGTCACGGATGTTGGTCATCTCAAAGAGATACGGGTTCAGCCCAGCGTCCATGCAGGTCTCCCTGAAGAGCGATTCATGGGTACGGGGCGAGCATGACGCCACCACCACCCGGTTCAGCCTGTGCTCCTTGATCATCTCCCTGATCTTCTTCTGCGTGTCCGAAGAACAGGTGAACAGGTTCATCCCTGAGTAGACGACGTCGGGGAGAGTTGCCGCATACTCCATCACCGACGGCACGTTGACGACGCCGCCGATGTTGATGCCGCAGTGGCA
>PNBI01000041.1 GCA_003135935.1 Methanomassiliicoccaceae archaeon | reverse complement strand
CTGCTAGTTTTCAATTAAATTTTCTTTTGCACCGAGGCCTTCGGATGGTGAAACAATTCTCCCTTTTCTTTATTTGTCTTAATAATACGAATATCGAGTTCAAATTGCACCGCTCGCACAACTATCACGCAGTTCATAATAGCAAACCTCGCTAGTAATCCTGTTATCTAAACAAAGCCTCATATATGACGAGAAATGCAGCTGTTCTGATGATATATGTCTGCGACAAGGGAAGTTAAAAGGAGAGAAACAACTGAAGTCAGCGAGGCGGTGAAAAAGAGTGGTTCCCATAGAGGCGAATCGGCATCCCGACTGATAGACGCGAGAATCCGGGAGTTGGGCGACTGGCGCGGAGAGATGCTTTCCAGCCTCCGCGCTTTGATCAAGCAGGCCGACCCCAAGGTCGTCGAGGAAGTGAAGTGGATAAAGCCGACCAATCCGCTAGGCACCGCGGTTTGGTCTCACGACGGTTTGATCTGCACCTGCGAGATCTATAAGAATGTCGTAAAGATGACATTTCCCAGTGGCGCCAAATTGGATGACCCCGCAGGTCTCTTCAATTCTAGTCTCGAGGCTAAAGCGTGGCGCGCTATCGACTTCCGCGAAGGCGACAAGATTAACGAGGAGGCTCTGAAAACTCTCATTCGCGCGGCCGTGGCATTGAACACGTCCTCGGCCAGAAGCCGAGAGCGTAATACCTAGAGGATATAGCAGGCCACTTCGGAACAGGTTACTTTCAGGCATGGGCGTGATGCTACTTTGTTATGAGTCATAAGACAAAGGCGGAGCATGGACGTCTCAGTTTGGACTCGAAAGCTCAAATCATCATCGGGATCGGGTTATGTCCCGACGTACTATTCTGGCCATCGTGCAAAGAATGAAATACGCCCAAACGGATTTGGCAATCCCGTGGATGCGATGAAATATATTTTTGTCACGGGTGGCGTAATATCTGGCTTGGGCAAAGGAATAACCTCCTCTTCGATCGGGCGGCTTCTCATCTCGCGTGGATTGAAGGTCACGGCGATTAAGGTAGATCCTTACCTGAACATCGATGCGGGCACGATGAACCCGTTCGAGCATGGCGAGGTCTTCGTGCTGGACGATGGCGGCGAGGTTGACCTTGACCTAGGCAATTATGAACGGTTCTTGGATATCAATCTGACCAGCGATCACAACATCACTACCGGGAAGGTCTACCGGTCGGTGATAGAGAAGGAAAGGATGGGCGAATACCTGGGAAAGACCGTCCAGATCATCCCGCACATCACCAACGAAATAAAGAGTTTGATACGCTCCGTCGCGGAGGCGACTGGCGCGGACGTTTGCATCGTAGAGCTCGGTGGTACGGTCGGCGACATCGAGTCCATGCCTTTCCTGGAGGCGGTCAGGCAGATGAACACCGAGCTGGGGAAGGGCGAGAACTGCATGTTCATCCATACCACCCTTGTTCCCATACTCGGAACGGTGGGGGAGCAGAAGACCAAGCCCACACAGCACTCAGTGAAGGAGCTGCGCTCATTAGGCATACAGCCAGATGCGATAGTGGCAAGGGCGACCGAACCGTTGGAGTACAGCATCAAGCGCAAGATCTCGCTATTCTGCGACGTGCCATTGGAAGCGGTGGTCTCGGCGCCAGATGCGCGATCGATCTACGAAGTGCCGATCATACTGGAAGAGCAGGGATTGACTGACTACATCCTGAAGCGCTTCGGACTTACGTCACAGGGGCAGGACCTGACCGAATGGAAGAATTTCCTGAACAGGATCTCCAATCCCACCAGGACGGTCCGCATCGCCTGTGTTGGGAAATATACTCATCTGGCAGACGCGTATATCAGCCACCTTGAAGCGTTCCACCACGCCGGGGCGGAGCTCGAGACCAAGGTTGAGATGGTGTTCGTGGACAGCGAGGTGGTGCAGGAGAAGGGGATCACCGCCGATCTGGCCAAGGTCGACGGCATCCTAATACCGGGTGGATTCGGTTCCAGAGGGATAGAGGGCAAGATAATGACCTCCCGTTTCGCGAGGGAGAACCGCATTCCCTATTTGGGCTGCTGCCTGGGTTTCCAGATCGCTACCATCGACATCGCTCGAGCCTTGCTAGGAATGGAAGGCGCGAACAGCACGGAGATCGACCCGGAGACACGCTACCCGGTGATCGACATACTGCCGGAGCAGCGGGACATCAAGAGGAAGGGCGCGACCATGCGCCTTGGCGTACAGCCGGCGGTGGTCACCGAGGGCACGATGGCTCACGAGCTGTATGGGGGCAAGACGCTGATCATGGAACGGCACCGCCATCGCTACGAGGTGAACCCGAAGTACATCGAAAAGCTGGAATCGGTCGGCTGGAAGTTCTCCGCACGCTCGCCGGACGGGATCAAGATGGAGATCGGGGAGCTGGAAGGGCATCCCTATTTCATGGCCGCGCAGTTCCATCCCGAGTTCAAGTCCCGACCGCAGAAACCGAGCCCGTTGCATTACGGACTGGTCCGAGCCGCCATCCGTCGCAAGTACCAGACCTAGTCTGGCTCCTGCCATCGGACCTAACATTTATAAACAGGTTTCAGCTTGGAGATTGGATAACAATGCCTGACGAAGATTACCTTTCACTACTTGACAGGGCAAAGACCCAACTTCCGGAAACGATTGAGAAGCATGAGCGCTTCACCGTGCCGGAGCCGGATATCTTCCAAGAGGGAAAGACCACGGTGGTCCGCAACTTCGGGGACATCATCGACGCCCTGAGACGAGAGCCAGAGCACTTGGTGCAGTATCTATTGCGCGAGCTGGGGACGCCCGGACACGTGGAGGGCCGGAGGCTCATCCTGAAAGCCAAGCTAGCACCGAGCCAGATCACCGACCGAATCATGTCCTACACCGAGACGTTCGTCCTCTGTTCCGAGTGCGGAAGGCCAGACACGCGCATCAACAAAGAAGGCAGAGTGCTCATCCTGGAATGCGAGGCCTGCGGCGCCCACAGACCGGTCAACGTGCGCAAGCAGCCTAAGGCCCCAGAAGAGGACGCGATCATGGAAGGCTACGTCTACGACCTCATGATCGAGGACGTCGGAAAGAAGGGCGATGGCGTCGCCAGGAAGGAGAACTACATCATCTATGTGCCTGGAACGGTGAAGGGCGCCAAGGTGCGGGTTAAGATCGCCAAGCGGTCGGGGAACGTCGCCTTCGGGCAGCTGACCACCGAGCCGGCGACCCGCTGAGCCTGAGGGCTGAGGGGCATCTTGCCAACGAGGGCTGATCGCTGAAAGGCTTTCGTGGAGTGGAAAATGCCCTTATCAAGAACTTCCCGGGAGTACATCGCCTATACGGCGATCCTCAATTCCGGGTTCTTCGTCTTCCAGAGCTACTACATCATCTACCTGACGGTCAATGGGCTCAACTACACCGACATCAGCCTGATCTTCGTAGGCAATTTCGTCGCGCTGGCGATATTCAATTTGTTCGCCGGCGATTTCGCGGACCGGCATGGCCGGAAGAGGGCGCTGCTGATCGGCGGCGCGATCAATGTGTTCGGCTTCATGGTCTACGGACTATCCTCTTCAATTCTTTACTTCCTAATGGCCGAGATAATCCTGGCAGGATCGGCAGCCCTGATCAACGGTTCGGTCGAGGCCTGGTTCATTGATTCGCTGCGAGCGGAGAATAAGCAGAGCGAGGCGAAACGGACCTTCCCATTGAACAGCAGTGTCAGCAACCTTCTCGGAATAGTCGGGGGCTTGGTCGGCTCGATATTCGCGGCCTTCGCCCTCAACCTCCCCATGCTGGTCGGAGCAGCTCTGACTGCGGTAGCAACGCTCTTCGCCTTTTTCCTATTCAAAGAGAACTTCGGCGAGAAGAGCTCCCGCTTCGCTGGATTGGTGAAGGAAAGCTTATCCCATTTCCGGCACAGCGCCGCCTTGAAGGACCTTACCTATGCCGAGATGTTCCGCACCAGCGCGATCATCGTCTACTTCATAATCTATCAGCCGTACCTCGTTCTCCAAGGGATGGGAAAGGAGTTCCTAGGAATCTACTTCTCCGCGCTTATGGTCTCCATAGTGGCCGGTAACCTGCTCTCGATGAAGTTGTCTGATAGACTCGGGAGACATCGAATGCTGGCCTTGGCCGGAGTCATCCTCTTCGCCTCCTATATCCTCCAGCCGCTGGTCCACACCTTCCTGCTGGCGGGCCTGTTGTTCGCCATAGGCGGTTTCACGAGCGGACTGGCGATGCCGACCGTGATGATCTGGCGGAATTCCTTGATACCTTCTCGGATAAGGGCGTCCACCTTAGCGGTGCTGAGCTCGCTGCTCAACCTAGCTGCCGGCGCGATGACGCTGGCCTTGGGGCCATTGATCGATAGCTCCTCTCTGGAGGCCGCAATGTACATCGGGGCGGCCCTTGCTGCAGCATCGGTCCCGCTCTATCTCATCGCAAACCGCCATTCCGCCGGTGCCGGGAACGAGAGCATGCCTGGGCTCTGAACAAAGCTGGCTACTCGGTTAGAGGTGGATAGCAAAACTGAAATTACAACAGCTTGATATCAATACCATCTGGAAGGTGCATCTTGGGCGGAAAGACAATAAATGGAAGCAACCGTTCGAAGTCCTCTGCCAGCCTCGTTGATGGGTCATCGTCCCCGAACAGCTGCTTGGCCAATGACAATATCCCATCGCGGATTACGACCTCGTCCCATATGCCGACCGTGTGCAAGTACTCGTGCAAAAGAACATGGAATAGATACGATTTACAAAGCTGGGGCGACGATTCTCTGACCCGTTCCAATGGCAGCCTGTTCACCACGATCATGTTCGTGCCGAAGGGATGGAGGCAACCGATGAAGCGCCCCTGGCTATCTTCCAATTCGAAAAGGCCGAGCTGGAGGCCAGAGCGCACGAAGCCCATCTGCTCCTTGACCGATTGCATCACTATCTCGAAGATGCTAGGGATGTCCTTCGCCGCCTCGAGCTTTAGCTGATAGCGGTCGGGAAAGAATTCATTGTAACTCGTCGCCCTCATCGACATGGCAAATCCAACCTGAAATATGAAACTACCTTTCTGTTGACCCCAAATCATGTAACATGCTAGCTGGATTGGATATGCTTATCTATCGATTGCTCTATCAGAACCCTGGATGAAAAGCAAGCTTCCGATATTGCTGATGTTCATCATATTCGTCGGCATGCAGCTGCTCGCTCTGGCCTTGGTGCCACTATACCCGTCGGACTATCAGGCTTTCCCGAATGCTAATGACCCAACGAACCCCATAATCTACGTGGTGATGCTGCTGGCCATGACCGGACTGATGCTCGTCCTCATCAAGTACGGACTGGGCAAGATAATCAAGGCGATCTTCGTTTTCGCTGTGGGGACAACGACATTCGTTGTAATGCTTCCATTGCTTTACCAAATAATTCCCAATGTCGACTTCGCCATCTATGGATCAATTGCCATTGGATTGGTGCTCATCGGGCTACTGCTGTTCAAGCCTGAGTGGTACGTGGTGGATGCCATAGGATTCATCATTGGACTGGGAGCAGCCATCTTGCTCGGTCTATCCTTGAGCATACTGCCAGTCCTGATATTGCTCATCGCCTTGGCAATCTACGATGCCATATCGGTCTACAAGACCAAGCATATGATCGCCCTGGCAGAAGGCGTGGTCCCGCTGAAGTTGCCAGTGGTCTTCGTCATCCCGAAGAAACGGGATTTCTCCATGACCCAGCTTGAGAACACGCATATCGCTTCCGAACCACCAGAAGAGAGGGAGGCTATGTTCATGGGTGTGGGGGACGCGGTCATACCGTCGATACTGGCGGTTTCCGCGGCCGTCTTTCTCCCCGCTGCTGCCGGTTCGATTCCAGACGCAAATATACTGGTAGCGATCGGAACCGTCGCCGGATCGACGATCGGTTTCTTCGCTTTGATGACCTACGTGCTGAAAGGCAATCCGCAGGCCGGGCTACCTTTACTAAATGGAGGGGCGATAATCGGATACCTATTGACATACTTGCTCGTCTTCCAGAACCTCAGTTTCGGGATCACCCTCTAGAGGACCGGTAAGCTCTAATCGAAGCGCTTCCCTTCACGTGCACAGTGCGACGATGAAGTTCCTGGTTCTCTCCGATATCCATTGCCGAGAAGGAGTCATCGATTGGGCGAACGATCTTGCCATTAGGCATCAGGCCGATGGTTTCCTGGTCTTGGGCGATATTACCCATTTCGGCCCGGCATCTTGGGCGGATGAATTTCTCAGCAAACTGAACGGACCATCATACGCCGTCCCGGGCAATTGCGATCCTTATGGAACGATCGAGGAGATCCAGAAGCATGCCATATGCCTTCATGGTAAGAAGGTTAGAATTGGGGAGAGAATGTTCGGAGGCTGGGGAGGGGCGAACACTTCTATCTTCAACACCCCTTTCGAGATGCCAGAGGAGGAGATATTGAAGGGCCTCAGACCGATAATGGAGCGAGACATGGTGCTCATTACGCATTGCCCGCCCTATTCTTTCAATGACTTCACCGTTGCCCGGAGACACGCAGGAAGCATAGCTATCCACACACTGGTTGACGAGTTCAGGCCATCAGCAGTCATCTCGGGACATATCCATGAAGCGCGGGGCATCATCGAAGAGAATGGCATCCTATATATGAACCCAGGCGCGGCCAAGAACGGGCTCTCTGCGATCTTGGAGGTCGACAGTGGCGTGCGAGGAATCTTACTTGACCCGGTGTCCGAGCATTTGCCTGGTGGGAGCTAGACGTCCAGCCGTACATTTCCAGGGCATTTGCGTACCCTTATTAGAATGCGGCTCGCAGTAGTGCAGTTCTCCACCAGTATAATTTCTAATGTGGTTCTTGTCATCGGAAACCTATTTATACAATGCTCCATTTTTGCCAAGAGGATAACTATGTCATTGTGGCAAGGCAAATCACGACGCAAGCCCTCGGGCGGAAGGCTGCGCCTATCAAGGAAGAAGCGTCGCTTCGAGATCGGCAGGGACGCTCAATTCACATATCTGGGTGAGACCCGACTGCAGAAGTTCCGCGTTCGCGGAGGCAACTCGAAGGTCAGGATGCTGAAGGCGATCTATGCCAACGTCATCGACCCTACCACCAAAAAGACCCAGAAGGCGAAGATCATCACCGTCAAGGAGAACTCGGCCAACCCCAACTACGTCCAGCGCAACATCATGAACAAGGGCGCTATCATCCAGACCGATTTGGGAATGGCAAAGGTGACCTCCCGTCCGGGCCAAGATGGAGCGATAAACGCGGTATTGGTGAAGTGAGCCTTCCCCCCGCTAAACCAATTACTCGGTGATCACGATGGACACTGAGAAATCTTGGGTGCTCTGGCCTGAGTATTTTGATTCCAATCTAACTAGAGCCCAAGGCCGCAAGGTCAACAAGAACCTCGCGGTGCCGGACCCGAGCCTGGAGATGCTTTCCAAGGCGCTGCAGAAGCTCGGCGTCGAGTTCACCGTGGAGGAGGAGAAGTCCTATCCAGGCGAGTGGTATTTGAAGAAAGGGCGCGCCCTGGTGCCTATAACAATACCCAAAAGCCAGCTCATGGTGAAGGTCGGGGAAATCTTGGTTCGCGCTCAGCGATCCTGAGGCGTCCCCACTTCCTCGACCATCTTCTTACCGGCGGAAACGCTATCGACCGAATGAATCACGGCACCAGTCTCCGATATCGCCGACTCGACGGCATCGAAATCGAGCGCGCTGCCCTCAATAGTGATCTTTATGCTCTCCGTCTCCTGGTCCACCTCTTCCAGTGTGCAGTTCACTCCGGACACCCCATCCAGAACGCTCAGCTTTCGAGCTAGCTCAACAATGGTAGGGTGATGCGGCTTGAGCACATCCAGCACCAATCTGCGTATATCAGTCATTGCTCTGCGACCCAGCATTTAGAACGTTGAACGAATAATAACGTTTGCGCCTTGGACGAAGCAAACCATTATTCACTAGCAAGGATGATTTTAGCCTATGCTTCCCTATACCGAGTTCCGCATACTGGACATCAATGCTGAGTCCCTTGGCGTGCCGACCAGCCAATTGATGGAGAATGCGGGGCGAGTTGTCGCCAAAGTCGTCTCCGAACATTATGGTTCGAGAAAGCGAATACTGGTCGCATGCGGAACTGGCAACAATGGAGGAGATGGGTTTGTGGCGGCGCGCTACCTCAAGAGAGATAACAAGGTAAGCGTGCTGTTGGCGCACCCGGCTGGGGAGATCAAGACGGCGATCGCAAGGGAGGCATTTTTGGCTGTCAAGGATCTGTTGGTGGATAACGTCAAGTTGGCAGACTACGATCTCATTATCGACGCCCTATTGGGCACAGGACTAAAGGGCAATCTTTCTGAGCCCTATTCCGGCTTGATCGAACGTATCAACCAATCCGCCCGGCCGGTGGTGGCGGTGGACGTGCCCTCTGGCCTCGGGACTGACATTATGGTGCGGCCGACAATCACCGTTACTTTTCATGATATGAAGGAAGGCATGACCAAGGAGAATTCCGGCGAGATCGTGGTCATGGACATCGGAATACCGTCGGATGCGGCTAAGTACATCGGCCCAGGGGAATTCGTTCTATACCCATTGCCTTCGCCAGATTCCCATAAGGGTATGAACGGGCGTGTCCTTGTCGTTGGAGGCGGTCCGTACACCGGCGCACCCGCGCTAGCTGGCCTTGGGGCGTACCGCATCAAGGTCGATTTGGTGCGAATTGCCACCCCTACTCGCTCCTATCTGCCGGTCGCGGGTTATTCTCCGAACTTCATCGTGCATGAGCTCACCGATGACATCCTGACCGACAAGGATGTGCCAAGAGTCATGGAGCTGATCAAGAGAGTGGATGCGGTCCTCATCGGTCCTGGGCTGGGCAATGCCGAAGAGACGTTGCATGCGATCAGGGAAGTCGTGAGGGCATGCGACAAGCCTCTGGTCATCGATGCTGATGCCATCACCGCTGTCTCAGAGGATAGAAGCGTCCTAATAGGAAAGGCAGGGGTCATAACGCCCCATGCTGGCGAATTCATGACCTTGAGCGGGGAAAAGCTCCCGGCGGATTATGATATGCGGAGGAAGCCGGCAATGGATTTGGCCAAAGCGCTTGGCTTCACGATCCTCCTAAAAGGTCGGATCGACGTGGTCGCCGACGGCCAACGCTGCAAATTGAACCGGACTGGTAACGCTGGAATGAGCGTAGGAGGCACAGGAGATGTGCTGGCCGGCGAGGTGGCAGGCCTCCTTTCCCGGGGAGTCGCTCCCTATGATGCGGCAAGGATCGCCGCCTATGTCAACGGGGCAGCGGGAGATCTGGCATATCAGACCTTCGGATTCAGCCTGCTCGCAACAGATGTGATCGACTGCGTTCCATTGGTGCTAAAGCAGCAGCTTGATAAGTATTTGTAGTGCAGAAATTATAGAAAGGCCATGCGTTTGGCGATCGTCTCAGACATCCATTCGAACCTGCTAGCCCTTGAAGTCGTGATGGAGCAGATCGCGAAGGAGGGCGTCGATCAGATATTGTGCGCCGGTGACATCGTCGGCTACGGCCCTTATCCCAACGAGGTGATCGAACGTCTCAAACGGGTCGAGATCACCACGATCCTGGGGAACCACGATCGCGCAGTCCTATCGCATGACTCGAGCAACATGAACATCCAGGCGCAGGATGCCATCTGGTGGACGATCGATAACCTGAAGCAGGAAGGGAGGGATTATCTTGCCAAGCTTGATGCCAAGAAGTCGTTCAACTGGAACGGCCTCAGGGTCGGGATCTTCCACGGGTCGCCGCGTAACGATGATGAGTATATCCCAGAAGAGAGCGCTGACCAGGGGCTGCTTGACCTGGCGAATTGCGATTTCCTTGTGCTAGGTCATACCCATGTGCCATTCGTCAATCCTCTTGATCAGGGGACGATCGTTAATCCTGGCTCGATCGGACAGCCTAGGGATGGCGACCCTCGAGCAAGCCTGATTATCTATGATCATAGGTTGCGCCGGTTCGAGATGAAGCGGCTTGCCTACGACATCGATAAGGTGGCAGAGGCTATGCGTTCGAGCGGCCTCCCCTCCTTCCTTTCGTTGCGGCTCTATAGCGGCATCTGAACATCCCACCGGAATGCTTTTTCCCTTGGGCGGGCGTTGGCCATCGGGAATTGTCAAATGTCGCTGAGAGCTTCGCCCGTCGTCGATCATCCAGCATTGCGGATACTGAACGGTGGGTCGATTCTGTGCGCGGGNNGGCGACCTCCATATCGGGATGGAGGACGAGATGCAATCGAAAGGCATCATCGTCCCCAGCCAGACGCTTAGGATGGAGAAGGAGCTGATCGCCATGGCGGAAGGGAGCGAGCGCCTTATCCTCCTGGGCGATATCAAACACCAAGTTCCCGGCACCAGCGAACAGGAGTATTCTGAACTGCCTAGGTTCTTCCATTCTCTGAAGAGGGTCTTCCCCGAGATCGACATCGTAAAAGGCAATCATGATGTCGGCATCGAGGATATCGCTTTCGAAGGGGTGCACATCCACTCGCCCTCGGGCTTCGTAACAGAGGAGGTCGGCTTCGTCCATGGTCATGTCTGGCCTTCCTTCGAGGTCATGGCCGCGAAGACTTTGGTGATGGCCCATAAC
>PNBI01000149.1 GCA_003135935.1 Methanomassiliicoccaceae archaeon | reverse complement strand
TTGCAACATCATCCTCTCAATATTTATGAAGCGATCGCCCGAGCTAAGGTTGTCAGATATTTGGCTCTGGTCATTCTTGGAGGTGGTTCTGGAATCATTTCCTTGCTACTTTAGCCAATCAACGATTGAACGAATGCATGGCCTTGATGTCAGCGCTTAGCAAATGACCGCTATATGCCAACGCCCAAAAGATACCGGAGTAGAACACGATCCGTTCCATCCCGCCAACCCCCATACCGAAATAGTTGCCAGTGACCATCAGAACGAGCGCGGACAATCCGAGAAGACCAAGAATGATCGATATCCAAGAGAAAGGCGATTCGAGTCTTTTGAATGAATAAATGGCCGCAAGATTCCCAAAGACGAAGGCCAGCAATGCGAAGGTGGAATGAGGCACGATGTTGCTCTCATTAAACACACCGACCCCCAATGCTCCCAATCCTGAAAGCCCGAAGAACAGCCAAAGAAGGTTTCTCTTCTCCTCGACTCTGATCAGTGCGGCGGCCATGAGAACCATGACCCCGAAGACGATCAAGGCGACCGAGAAAATGCCTTGCGAAGGCTCAGGTCCGACTCCAAGATCGCTGATATAATTCTTCGAGACGCTGTAACCTGGATATAGGAATTCAGCAATATGCACCAGGAATAGCACTTCTAAGCTCGCCAAGAGAAGCCATGGACCTGGTTTGCGCAAATTCATCGGCCCCAAGAACCGTGGCACGAAATATAAAGGATTTGAATTCTCGGAGTTCATCGCTTAAGTCATCGAAGGTTAAATGAATAACCGCCCCCTCTGTTGCTTTATGGCTTCGGAAAGGGGTTGGGAACAAGTCGAATGCACCTGTGAGACCTGCAACACCTATGACCTCAGGGGCCTTTGGAAATGCGAATGCGAAGCGTTGAATGTCTCCAAGAACGAGGTTTGTTGGAAATGCAAGCGTCATAAGCCGAGTTCTCTCATCAAAGAATGATCCGAGGTTGAGTGCATTCTCGATTCGCTCAATCTCATTTAAGAAAGAAGTTTCAGAATTATTAAGTCCAATGGAATCGGATATGGCACGAAGGCGTTGGAAATAATATGCGTGAATTCGACGTGATAATCATTGGTTCAGGGGCTGGGATGAATGTCGCGGCCAGAGCGCGCACTAGCAATCTTTCGGTGGCACTGGTCGAAGATGGACCTTTAGGAGGCACCTGCCTCAATCGGGGTTGTATTCCAAGCAAGGTTCTGATCGAACCGGCGACCATAGCAAGGGAGATTGAAGACGCGAAGCGCATCGGGGTTTTCGCTAAAATCGAGCGAATGGATTTCGAAATGGTCCGAAAGCGCATGTGGGAGACCGTCCTAAAAGACCGGAGGAGCATGGAACAAGGGGTGGCATCTGACAAAGAGCTGGGGTTCTACCCAGTGCGCAGCTATTTCATCGGATCGAAGACCATGCAATGCGGGCCGGAACAGATCCATGCGGCGAAGATCATCATTTCAGCGGGAGTGAGGACCTTCNNCGAGGAAGCCAGATACCAAACTTCGGAGACGATATTCGACATCGAGAAGCTGCCACGCCGACTAGCTATTCTCGGCGGGGGTTACAAAGCATGCGAGTTCGGCCACTTCTTCTCGGCCTTCGGTGTAGAGGTCACCATCATCGGCCATAACCCATTGCTATTGCCGAGGGAGGAGCCAGAGATAAGCGACCTGATGCTCCAGAAGATGTCAGAGATTGCGGACATCCGAGTGAATCAAGACATTCTTGAAGTTAGACGCGCCCAGTCAGGGAAGGTCGTGGTCCATCGCGATCGTGACGGAGTCGATCCGAAGGAGATCGAGGTGGACGAGATCCTGCTTACCACTGGTGTTAGGAGCAATGCCGACCTGCTCCGCGTCACCGAGACGGGCGTCACCCTGAGCCCCACGGGATACATAACAGTGAACGAATACCTGGAGACATCGGCACCAGGCATATGGGCGTTCGGGGATATCATTGGCAGGAATATGTTCCGGCATACCGCCAATTATGAGGCAGATGTGGTTTGGTACAATGCATTTGGCACCGTGAAGGTCAAGTTGGACGAACACGCCGTGCCGCACGCGGTGTTCGCCTACCCCGAGATTGGCTCGGTAGGGATGACCGAAGCGGAGGCGAAAGCCCGGGGATATAAATACTTCGTCGGTTTCGCCCCTTATGGTAGCACGGCAAAAGGTTTGGCAATGGCAGATGAGGACTCTTTCGTTAAGGTGATTGTTGATGCGGAGACCATGCGCATCTTGGGAGCTCACATCGCCGGGCCCCACGCCTCGATATTAGTGCAGCCCTTGGTTTACCTAATGAACTGCGGAGATCAGAGCTATCTGCCTTTGGCAAGAAGCCAGACAATTCACCCGGCTCTTAGCGAAGTGGTCGTTAACGCCTTTGGCAACCTCATGGACCCCGAGCATCTGCACGTGCACCAGAACTAATTCAACAGAGGAGTGTTGCCGTTTATCTCATGGACTGGAACGCTGTTCAAGCGTTTCACGACGCGCTCTCCTATTATTCCAACCAGGAAAGGGACCGGCGGGGTGAAGTATATCATTGATCCCAGGAGGGCGACTATCTTCTTGGAGGTCCCGATCTCCTTGATCTTGTTCAGCACCGGGTTTTGTGCATCTACCTCCAAAATACCTCCTAACATCGACCTCAATATCAGAATGTCTGCGGCGAAGACAACGCCCATACTCCATGCCACAACCTGGGACATGGTCATTTCCTTTCCACCAGGCCTGGTCTTCTTGGCGATGATTTGACGGCGGAATTCCTCTGCCCCATTGCCTTCGAACTCGGTATATGCGCAGCCAATGGTGTTTAACGAATGAGAATCGCTTCCCCCCAAGAGCGCCCATCTTCCTGACGCAGCATGCTGAGCAGCCTTGTTATTTGCATAACCGTCAACGTGACCCGCGTTGAGGACCTCCAGGCCATCGATGTTGAGCTGATCGACCTTCAGGCCAAGAGCTGGCACATGATTGCTGAACGGGTGGGGTGAGATTACCAACCCGTCCTGTGCGCGGATCAGTTCGATCGTCTCTATCGCGTTCAGCCCCTTCGGGACATCTTCTTGGAGGAAGAGGCCTAGGATCTCACCATCTCGGGTGCTGACCTCCTCTCCAACGATTACCTCAATGCCAGGAAAATCCTTTTCGTACTCTTTTGCCTTGAGCCCACCCAGTACAGTGTTGTGGTCGGTAACGCATACCAGGTTCAACCCAGCCAGACCAGCCTGTTTGACAATGTCCCTCGGTTCATTGACGCTCTCAGGAAAGCGAAGGAAGTTAAGGCGGGCGAGGCCCGAATACTTGGAGTGTACATGAATATCAGCCCTGCTCGCCATCTGGATATGTGAATTGGTTTCTACATCAAAAACATTCGCTTGAGATATCGATAATTCAAAATGTTGAGCACATCTTCCTTAATATCAAGTTAGAATGGCTTGGACCAAATGAAGGAATTTCACCTCCAATCCAGCTTAGATTGGTTCCTTGATACCAACTTTAATCTACCGCAACTCGTTGCCTTCTGCAGCAATGGACATCATATCTTTGGCAATCCAGTTCGTAAAGGACTTCGTAGGCGGAATCGGAATCATCGGGATATTTCTGCTGATGACATTGGAGAGCATGTGCCTACCCATACCGAGTGAGATTGTCCTGCCATTCGGAGGCTGGTTGGCCTCTGAGGGCAAGCTTGATGTTTTTATGGTGGGCCTTGCTGGAAGTTTAGGGTGCCTTACGGGGTCCGTAATCGCCTATGCCATCGGTTTCTACGGAGGAAGGCCTTTCATCCTGCGATATGGAAAGTATGTCTTCCTGAAACAGAGACACATTGAATCGGCAGAATGCTGGTTCAAGAAGTACGGTAAAATAGCCGTGTTCGGAAGCCGTTTGCTACCCGTGATCAGAACCTTCATCTCGTTGCCGGCAGGGGTCTGCAGAATGCCATTCGGCCGTTTTGCTGCCCTCAGTTTCATTGGCTCGGTGCCGTGGTGTTTTGCTTTCGCTTATGCTGGCTATTATATGGGTCAGAATTGGGAGTCATTGGGAGGCCTATACGATATTTTCACTGCAATCGTGATCGCAGCGGTCTTCATCCTTTGTCTTTGGTATTTCTATTTCCGCCGACGCAGGAAATGCGAAGTTGATACCCGAAAGTTGGAGTAAGCGATTGATCAGGACGAGTAGTAGTACTCACCCCTCTCTTTTTGATCTTTATCTAATCTGGAATTCGGTTTGTTAATGCGTGGCCGGTGCGTTTCATTGTCCCGACGGAAGGTAACATCGACCGATTTGAGGAAACGGTTCATGCCTTGGCGCATGTCGAACGGTCCCTGTCCAAGTCCTTGTTTGCCCGGTGATCCGGAGAAGACCATCATTGAATCCGAAACCATGTCCAGGAAGTAGATGTCATGGTCGACAACCAATGCGCTCCGTCCGCGCTTCTCCATCACTCTGCGGATAGTTTTAGCCGTTTCCATCCTTTGGTTGGAGTCCAAATAGGCAGACGGTTCATCCAGCAAGTAGATGTCCGCATCCCGTGATAAGCATAGGGCGATAGCAACGCGCTGAAGCTCACCGCCCGACAGATTCTCCAACTTCTTTTCGTAGAGATGCTTGAGCATAAGTGGGTGGGCGATCTCCGATTCGAAGAATCCAGACTGGAAGAAGTCCTTCACTCCGACCAGGAACATCTCCATCACCGTGCCATCGAAATCGGGATTGATGTATTGCGGCTTGTAACTGACTTTCACATTGTTCTGAATTCCACCTAAAGTTGGCTGCAATACTCCCGCTAGCACCTTAACGAAAGTGGTCTTTCCGATGGCGTTTGGTCCTACCACGCCAACCGATTCGCCTATCCTGATGGAACCCGCCTCCACTCTGACCTTGAAATTCGGATAAGAGCATTCTATGGCGTCATAGTCCAGCAAAGAGACCGATTGCCAGGAGCTTCTCGGCGGACGATCCTCGAACACAATGGAGGTATCTCGGAAGCGGATATTCTCTTCCCTCATATATCCATCCAAGTAGGTGTTTATCGCCACCCTGACCTGCCGTGGTTGGGCGAAAACACCGAAGGCTCCTTGCGAGCCATAAACTAGATAAATGTTGTCAGCCAGGAAATCCAAAATGGCAAGGTCATGCTCGATAACCACCACTTGCTTCTTCTCGCTTAGGGATTGGATGATCCGCGCCACTTTGATGCGTTGGTAGATGTCCAGATAGGAGGAAGGCTCGTCGAAGAAGTAGACGTCACTTTCCTTCAGAATGGTGGCGGCGATCGCCACACGCTGCAATTCCCCGCCGGAGAGCTCGCCCAGGCTGCGATCCACTACGTCCTTCAGCTCGAGCATCTCAATGGCCTCATTCATGCTCATCCGCTCCTGGACCTTCTCTAAGAGTTCGCGCACTACTCCTTTATGAACGCTAGGCAACTTGTCGACATATTGAGGCTTGAGGGATGTCTTGGTTTTCCCGGCGTAAACCTTCTCAAGGAAGAGATGAAGTTCCGTGCCTGAGAATTTCTCAAGCACCTGCTCCTTGCTCGGCGGGTTCTCGTAGTTGCCGAGATTCGGGATCTCAGCACCGGACAGTAAGCGGAACGCTGTGGTCTTGCCTATCCCGTTCGGGCCTAGGATTCCGGTGACAAGGCCGACTTTAGGGACTGGCAGGCGATAGAGTCGGAAGCCGTTCAGGCCATATTGGTGCATTATCTCGCCTTCCAGCTCGTCTGGAAGTCCGATGATCTTGACAGCCTCGAAAGGGCACTTATGGACGCAGATGCCGCATCCAGCGCAGAGTCCTTCCGTTATCTCCGGTTTGCCATTTTCGCCCATTACCACCGTTTGGACCCCCGTTCGCACTTTAGGGCAATACTTCATGCACTCGATGTTGCACTTCTTCGGCTGGCAGCGATCTTGGAGCAGGACGGCGATTCGCATGACGGCTCACGATATTCACTCCCTGATAAAAAAGTGATTGTTCATTGCTGGAATATGCCTTCGGATGCGCCGACAATGATGTTGGGCCGCTCAAGAGTTAAATCCCCCCTTGCCTATTCGCAACAGATATCAATGGCCAAGATACTGGTATGCGTGGCATGGCCCTATGCAAATGGTGTTCTGCATCTCGGGCATGTTGCCGGCTCACTATTGGGTCCGGATATTTTCGCAAGGTACCACCGCTTGCGGGGAGACGAAGTTCTCATGGTCTCTGGATCTGACCAACATGGAACTCCCGTGACTGTAAGGGCAGAAAAGGAAGGCGTGCCGGTCGAGCAGGTGGCGGAGCGCTTCCA
>PNBI01000003.1 GCA_003135935.1 Methanomassiliicoccaceae archaeon | reverse complement strand
CAACCTGGGATACGAGGAGGCGGCGACGCAGATCGTCTGCCGGGACCGATACGCTGAAGTGATCGGTCTCCTAGCATTGATCTGCACTTCCTGCGAGCGCTATGCGACGGAGGTCAGGAACCTTCAGCGGTCCGAGATTCAGGAAGTCTCCGAGGCCTTCGACAGCGAGAAGCAGGTCGGTTCGTCGACAATGGCTCAGAAGAAGAACCCCATAACGTCCGAGAACATCTGCGGATTGGCGCGGATAGCCCGAGGGTTCCTTTATCCAGCGCTGGAGGACATGGTCCTCTGGCACGAGAGGGACCTTACCAATTNNCAATTCGTCCGCTGAACGTTTCATCATTCCCCACGTTTTCGTACTTACAGATGACATCTTGACCAAGACCGAGGAGGTGTTCTCCACCCTTGTCGTGAGGCCCGCCAACATGAGGCGGAATATCGAGCTATCAAAAGGAACGATCATGGCGGAGGCGGTGATGATTGCCTTGGTAGACAAGGGTATCGGACGACAGGATGCCCATGCCATTGTGCGCAAAGCCAGCTTGGAGGCGGAGAAGAAAGAAGTGGATCTCATCGAAACGCTAATGGCTACAAGGTCAGTCAAAGGGGTCATCAGCCAAAAGGAGATGGTGAAGATTATGGACCCGCGCAATTACGTGGGAAATGCGCCAAGTATGGTGGATGAGATCGTCAAGTTGGCTGAGAAGCGGATTAGAAAAGGTTGAGCCGCTCGGAGACTCCGTGAGAAGTCCTGCATTCCATTCTCAAGCCTTTCCAGCTCCCTAATTAATGCCTGCGACTAGAAAAGGATTATAAGCCTATCCCGTATTTCATGACGCCGAAGGGCAAGTAGATCAGCTGGAAGATCGCCGCCTTCGCAAGGCGGAAGTCGTGGGTTCAAATCCCACCTTGTCCACTCATTTTGCTATCACAGAAGGGAAGTCGAGCCCGAACCTCACCGCATCATGACGAGGCATTAAGGACACAACGACCCATCCTAAAACGTGAAGGTATCAGATCTAACTTCCAATCAACCCTTGATGAGGGACCTGAAGTCTGCTCTGTATGTCGACATCGTAATGACACTGTTCATGGTTTTCTTCTCCTGGGCGATTACGGGCCTAGATGCAATGGTAAACCTTCTTCCGATGATATTGATCGTTGGAGCTGCAATTGGACCAGTCATAATGGTTGTTTCTTGGGTCAATGCTGCCTTCTGGCAATGATGAGATTCATTTTTGAGCCGAACCTCACCGCATCCCTGCCAATTCTAATCTCCCTAATTCAAAATGGCATTCTTTTTAATCGACGTTGGTAATCTATCACTGCGGGTAAGGAAATGATGTCAAGGCGCCCATCTAAGCGTACTATCGCCATCACTGGCGTAGTCGCTTTCCTAATGGTAATTTCAGGAATCACATTAATTCTTGATATTAACGCCGGAGGCACAACCGTCACATGGGAATACTCCAGGAATAATGAATTTGGAGCACCAAACAATGGTTATTCCGCCCTCATTGTCGGTAGCGATGGGACCATATATTCCCAGGAATCGCTTTCAACCTGGAACCTCTCGGACACTGGCTATAATCTGTTGGCCATAAATCGCGATGGCAGTCTCAAATGGGAGGTCGATAGCATCGGTACTTATGGTCAGTACCATGAGCGAAATGGAACTCTTTACTGCACCTCAAACGGTGGCTTGCAGCTCATCGATCGGACTGGAAATGTGTTGTGGAATTATCATTTCATGAACGGTACCATTTACTTGTGCGATGAGTTCCAGGAGGGAGCAGCCCTTCTAAGGCATGATAATCTTTGGGCGGTCTATTTGAGTAATTATACAATTCATCCATACGATGAATTGGTATCAATATCCGTCCTTGGAGAAAAGCAATGGGCTCTTGACTTAACCACCCTTAATGCATCATATTGCCCAAACCCGATAATTGGCTACAACAATACGATGCTCCTGTTCTACGAGAAAGATAACAGGTCCTTCGAATCTGGATATGGTTCGGATGGCATTGAGCTCTGGACGATGGACATTACCCCAATAGATATTGTTGGTGTAACGAATAGTCAAAGCCGAGGGCCTATCTATTACTATGAGAGCAAATGGGGCATCAATGCCACGACCTCAATCCTCAGCGTCCAGGCTTTCGATTCTAGATCTGGAAGTTTATCTTGGAAAAGAGATTTCAATAGTGGCGCATTACTATCGCCTGGCAATGGTTGGATAGACCATGTTTTCCAGGATGGAAAGGGCGTGCTCTACGCCTTTGATATTGATAATCATAGCATCTGCGCTTTGAACGAGGATGGAATCGTACTTTGGGAGAAATCGTTCCCTTCCTACAGTAGCATCCTTGGTGAGTGTGAGGATGGTGGCCTACTTCTTCTCCATTACAGGGAGGACCTTACATATGAAGTGCTTAGAGTTGGCGCTTCAGGCGATTCTCTATGGAAGGTCAATATCGCCACAGCAGATGGTTGGACTCAGCCAATCATTGTAGGGAATGGTGCGGATTTCTATTATGGTGAAGGGCGTAATCTTGTTGCTTACCAGCAGTCGGCCCTCAATATCTTTTCAATCGCCTTTGCTGTGACATTGATCCTGGCCATTATGGTAGCGGTGTTTTGGTTGCGGCCGCAAATCAAGAAGTCTAAGTGATTTTAACGCCAAGTTCTGATGACCGAACCTAACCGCATCCCTGCCAATTCTTAAGATACCCAAGGCGAATGCTATTAGAGGAGTTGGATGGTCAACAAGAGGCAGAAGATCATCGCCGTTATGGTTGCCGCTGTCGTCATTATGGCTAGCTTAGCTTTCGTCCTATTGAGTCAGAAGCCTGAACCGACCCTCGCTGAAAGAATGGCTATAAATTCTAGCGACATTAACGGAACTGAATGGTCATATGGCCATGGACTAGCCCCACAGTTCCATTTTACAAGCAACCTTAGCTCCTATCAATATCTCAGTTGCTTCATTGATCGAATAGAAATCTTCCTAGTACTGGCCGTTTACAATACTTCTCATGACTGCATGGCTGTGTTCAATGGCTATCAATCTCAGTCAATGCAGAACTTAAGTATCGGCCAGCTTGGTTTCGTTATTAATGATACCTTCCAAAGCCATTTCATTTTCCTGCGTGACAAAGTCTTCGTATCACTGGATGCAACCATGCCATCATGGGAAGAAGGCAATCTTACCACAGTATATAATGCTGGACTTCGGGCGACAGAAATCCAGGATGCCAAAATCAGAGCATATTACTCTGACCATTGAAAAAGAAAGGTAGGTGGTTTGGCTCATCTCTCATAATCCGAATTTCACCGCATCTTCTCGTCGGCATTCTTAATATCCTTGGCCCTAATTCTTCTAAGGGAGTCGGATGGATAAGAAAGGACAGAAGATCATAGCCATCACCACAATCGCAATTATCATCCTGGCTGGCAGTGCGTTCCTCATTCTTCAGAAGAAGGAGCCAACTCCATCAGAAAGAATAATTCTGGCCACCAACGATTTTGTTGGGCAGGGATGGAGCGATTTAGGTGGCTCTTCATTTTCCCCTCCAAATACCCCAAATAGCAGTTATACCACATACTCAACTTTCAAAAATGAATCCCTGGAAGTCCTAATCCAAATATGGGTTTTCGATACCACCCAAGATGCGCGGCATAACTACAATGACCATGTTTCTTTCCAATTAGAATATGGTCAAAATATAACCAACAATTCGACCCTAGGAGACGCGCTTACAATCGTGAACCGTACTGATGAAAACGGGAGATATGGTCTGGTGTTATTAGAGGCAAATATTTGCGCATTTATTGGTGGTCAATACCTGAGCCCTGATCATTTTAGCTATTGGTCGCCATCATGGCAATATGACGCAATTGTAAGAATTGCCAATATCCAATTTCAAAAGATAAATCAAAACCTTCATTAGAAAATGGAAGGGAAAGGGTTTGCTTATCTCTTATATGCTTCTCGAGGATGAACTGCCCGATCTAGGGCAGAATTGATAGTTAGCCAGTCAGAATCATGGGCAAGAATCCCACCTTGTCCACTCTTTCTCATGATCACGTCATTATGACTTACAGACCGAACCTCACTTCATCCGAATTAGTTCGCACTCTAGCAATCAGCTCAAACCTTTTCTTTACAAGAAAACGATTAAATGCCATGATTGCCAATAATAACAGAATCTGTCAGTCTAATGGTGAAAGGATTCTATGGCTATTGAAAGAAAAGCCCTGAGAAGCGATGAGGATAACGCCATAAAGGAGATCACCGGGGCTACAAAAGTACCGTTCGAGCCCAGTGAGCCAAACATCTTGATTTTATGCATGGTGCTTTGCTTTTCGATTTTCTTCTTCGACATCTCATTGAAGATCGGTTTTGCGATTAGCATTCTATATCTCGTCCCAGCGGTGATCAGCATCTGGTCCCCCGAAAGGAGGACGATATTCATTGTAGCTGGGATATCGTCTGCATTGACCCTGATCGCAATGCCTCTAAAGCCGCCTGGAGACTACTTGATCCTCTTTTTCAACCGGCCAACATCCCTATTGGCACTTTGGATAATGACTTTCTCGACTGACCGATTCGTCTTTGGGCTCAAGAAATTGGAACAAGGGGTCCAGGCTTCAAAGAGGACATTGGCAGAGATCATCGATTTCCTTCCAGATGCTACACTCGTCGTTGACCTGGAAGGGAAAGTGATAGCATGGAACAAGGCCATCGAGGAGATGAGCGGGGTAAGCAAGGAAGAAATGATGGGCCAAGGGGAACACGCCTTCTCTATCCCATTCTATGGGATTCGGCGTTCGATGTTGCTGGACCTTTTGACCTTGGACGATGAAGCCATCAAGAAGAAATATGATTATGTTACCAGGATTGGGAATACTCTCTATGCGGAGACATTCTGCAATGCCCTGAACGGAGGGAGGGGTGCTTACGTTTGGGCCACCTCCACAGCTATCTTCGACGTTGAAGGTAATCGTTCTGGAGCCATTGAATCAATAAGGGATATAACAGCGCGAAAGAAAACGGAACAGGCGATTGAGAAGGAGCGAGCCCGCCTCCAGCTCATTCTCGATTCTCTGCCGGTCGCAGTTGCGGTGGCCGACGAGAAGGGCAGCCTTCAGATCGTCAATAGGAAGACCAATGAGATTTGGGCAGGAAGCTTGCCAGAGGTCGAGAGCATCGACCAATATAGCAAGTATAACGGTTACCAGGCGGGTTCGGACGTCCAGCTAAGATCAGAGGATTGGCCTATCTCTCGGGCCCTAAAAAATGGAGAAACAATATTGCACGAGGAGATTGATATCCAACGTTTAAACGGAACAAGGGGGACGGTCCTTGCTTCAGCTATGCCCATGAAAGATCAGGGGGGGAGGATATACTGGGCCCTCGTGGCTTACATGGACATCACCGGGATGAAGGAGACAGAGCAGAATCTGGCTCGTTCCAATGTCGATCTGCAACAATTCGCCTACGTCGCGTCACACGACCTCCAGGAGCCACTTAGGATGGTTACCAACTACTTATCCCTCCTTGGCAGGAGGTATCAGGACAAGCTCGACCCCACGGCGCAGGAGTACATGCGTTATGCTGTCGACGGGGCATCAAGAATGCGTGAGCTGATCGATGACCTGTTGGAATATTCCAGGGTGGACAGGATTGGAAAGGAGTTCGCCTTGGTGGATATGAAAAATGTGACGGCAAGTGCGCTTACAATACTGAAGGTTCCTGCTGAAGAGGCCAAAGCGGAGATTATGGTCGATGCTCTTCCGATGATCCTCGCTGACCGATCGCAAATGGAGCAATTGATGTTGAATCTGATTGGCAACGCTATCAAGTTCCATGGTCCGGAGCGGCCAAAGATATACATATCAGCAACTCAGGGAGCGAGAGAATGGACCTTTGCTGTCAAAGATAACGGAATTGGTTTGAACATCGCGTATTCGGATAAGATATTCCAGATGTTCCAGCG
>PNBI01000004.1 GCA_003135935.1 Methanomassiliicoccaceae archaeon | reverse complement strand
GCCTTGGTTCACGCCGACGGTAGGCGATTATGAGGAGCTTGTTAGGCGTCATCATTTTTCTGAATGGCGTGTATGGATGGAGAACGTCGACCGCCTTTTCACTGAAGACGAGATGGTCCTTTGGATCGACCAACCTTCCATTGTTCCCTTCCTTGCGAAACTGGAGAGGGGCGAAAAGCAGACTTTCAGAGACGAGGTTGTTAATAAGATGCTTCAGAGGACTATGACCCCTGATGGTAGATTCTTCGAAACTTTCCGGCGTCTCAATCTTAGCGCGGAGAAGTAACAGCTCGATTAAACAGTCCAGGCATAACTGAACCCTGGTGCGTTCTTCCTGTTCGCTATCACACAGCCCTATCATTAATGAAGGCCGACTTAAGTTAAGGCACCTTGCTGTTCCATCTGGACCTACCCCATAGACCAAGATAGACGAACATGCTAAGGAAGCTCAGGCCAAATGCGAATGCTCCGACAGCGGAGATAGATATTCCTTGAATACTGTCTACAAAAGGCCAGTGAACATCCACCCCATTTACGACGATTCTAATCANNTGTATACCCACAATAGAGAACTGTACGCCCACGTGGCCAGCACAAAAGATCTGAGGAAATAGCGTGCCATATTCCTTCGGCTATGATCCTCAACCACATAAAGTAATCGAACTATTCTGCCTATTTGCGCATTTTCAGGGACGAAACCTCACTTCATCCAAAATCTTCGACCCTCATCTGCCTAGCTCACCTGCGATTGGGCTCGACATCGGCATCACCTTGAGAAAGAATTATGAAAGGGGTTGGGGATGTGCGGTTTCAGGTTCAAACCATGAAAAGCCTGATTGTGTATGTTTCGGTAGAACATGGCAACACTGAGAAAGTGGCCAAAGCCATCTCTGAGGTTCTTGGTGCCGAATTGAAAGAGGCGAAGGAAGTCGATCCTCACGCCCTTCAGAATTACGAGTTAATCGGATTTGGCTCCGGAATATTCTTTAGTAAGTTCCATGCGAGACTTCTACAGCTTGTAACAGAAATGCCCCAATCCAGCTGCAAGGCCTTCATATTCTCTACGAGCGGCTTTGGCAAGACCGACGTTCATGAGGTCTTGAGGAAGGAGCTAGAAGCAAAGGGGTGCAAAATAGTAGGAGATTTTGCCTGCAAAGGATGGGATACCTACAAGCTATTCAAGTTAACTGGCGGGATAAATAAAGGCAGGCCGGATGAGAATGACTTGGCTCGGGCCAGGGAGTTCGCTAAAGGGCTTGGTACCTGACGTCAGAATAGCGAAAAACGGTAATGGATCACAAATAAAAATAGCGTGGCCGTATCTTATGACCACGGCCGAACCTCAGCGTGTCCCCTAAAGAATCAAATAAAGTGAGGTAAGGTAACTGAGTTCAGGTTCTGCTCCAAATGGACTACACTCTCTAGCGAATCCATTTCAATATCTCTGGCTCATTGCGTTTGCCCTTCGGTGGAGCCTTCTTCGGATAGCCAAGGATGATTGGTGCTATGAGTCGGTGGTCGGAAGGAATGCCCGTTTCGTTTAGGAATTCTGCACTATGCTGCAATGGGTTCGCGAAGCCGATCCAGCAGCTTCCAATCCCCACGGACCAGGCGGCGAGCATCATGTTCTCAGCCGCAGCCGCTCCATCCTCCATTGGGGTCAGGCACGAAGGGTTCGCTAATACCAGGATCAATGTCGGAGCATCGTAGAAGATATTGAAATCTGGGTTTGACAACGTCTGCATCATGCGTTTTGGACCTTCTGCTTTGTCCGCGGGGAGCTTCTCCAATTGTTTCTTGATCATATCCACGAAGAGGGCTTTGGCCACATTCGAATACTTCTTCAAGAGGGCGGCGTCCGAGATCACCACGAACCTTAATCCCTGTGCATTCGTTCCGTTCGGTGCGAACGTGCCAGCCTTTATTATTTCCTTTAGTTCTTCGTCGCTCGGAACCTGTTCCTTAAAACTCCTGACAGATCTCCGTTCGTAGATATTCTTTAGGACTTCGATCACGTCTCCACCGAGGACACGAAAGGCAAATCCGAATCTAAGCGTTGCGGTGATCCTTTAGAATAATGTGAGATTCAAATTCTTTTACCCCGTGGAAATATCGTTCGAGGTCAAGGTTCGTACGACATCTCTCAGACCCTGAACCTCACCGCATCCCCTATCCGGTCCTTGGTCATCCTGCCGAAGCATTCACCAAACGCCCTTCTCTCAATGACATTTGCTGGAAGTAAGATCGTAGAAAAAGTGTAATGATTAAAAAAGGGAATGCGGTCTTATTGTTTGTTTGCGAACCGCCAGACACCAATGATTAGCATCAAAAACCCGAGGATTATCAAGCCCCAGCCCAGTCCTGACCCCCGTAATGCGCTGTGAATAGTCGTGACCGCTATTCCAGCGATCATGAAGATAATCCCTAAGATTCCCAGTATCATGACGTGTCTGCTGATGCTCCTACAGAACAGTTTCATATCGGCCATACAATCACCTCCTCCGCTTATATCCGGTCGTTCTCCGGCCATTGCTTCTACTCCGCATCGGAAAACGCTTGAAAGGATGTACCGGTGCTAAGGGTATTTAATCATCTCACATAGGGATAATGATGCCAAAGAGAGGTCGGCTCAAGCAATGGGAAGGCGGTCTTCGTGAAACACTATAGTGTCATAATCGTTGGAGGTGGACCTGCTGGTTCGTCAGTGGCGCATCATCTCACGTTCAATCAGAAGATAATCAGTGCCCTCCTGATAGAAGGAAGGAACGATTCGAGCTTTTCAAGATATCACCAGATGTGCGGCGAAGGGATCAGTAGAAAGGGACTGACGGAAACGGGTTTAGAGCTGACGCACCTTCGGAAATAGGAAGTCCGGTTTTCAAGAGTGATCTGTTTGTTGAGAACCATAGTAGTCCAGAGACTTGATCGCCTCTATTGTCTTTGAGAAAGGGACCTTGAATTTGAACCTCAGACCCTTTGTCTTTCCCGTTGTTTCCAGGACTCCCATTTCAACTAATTCATTTAACCTAGTCCGGACCGTTTGCTCACCAATTTTGTCTAGCCAGGTTACAGCCTCTCTTATGCTAAACCAATCACTCTTTTGCTTGGCTTTCGTGATTAACCGTTTAGAATTCTCATCCATTAAATTGCTTAACAAGTCCTTTCCAGTAAGGGAGGACACCGCATTTTCGTAACTATGTAAGACTGCAATAGAGAATAGTTCAGTCAATGGAGTATAATCTTGGGATTCGTCAGTAAAAGCCAATATGTTGTAGTATAAACTTGAATGGCTGAGTAATTCATAGTCGATCTTGCATAGGTTGGATTTCTTCAATCCATGACCGATCAAATATAGGTGGAAAAGGCTTCTACCAAGCCTTCCATTTCCATCCTCAAACGGATGAATGCTTTCAAACTCGTGAAAAAATACTGAAGCTGTAACAATTGGATCGTATGCAGGCCCTCTTCTATTCACCCATTCAATTAGACTGCCCATCTCTTCCTCTATTGAGTTGGGTGGACAAGTTGAAAAGACTGGTTCTCCCCTCTCTTCAATAATGCAATCGCCCTTTCTATATTCGCCTATTTTTGCATTTGTCTTTGTGTTCATTAGGAGCAATCGATGTAAATGGCAAATGAATTCCTTAGTCCATTCGTAGCTTGTCAATTCTCTATCTAAGAAGATCAAAAGATGATTTATGATTTCTTGATTTGGACCAGCATCTGATTCAATGATGCCATTTACCAGGGTTCTTCTAGTTACTCTTTTGACTTCTGCTTGTGAAAGAGGATTACCCTCTATTTTGGTAGACCAATGAATATTGGTCGAATAGGCATCCAATACCAATTCAGCGTAATCTTTCTCGGTAAGAACGAATCGATCAAGCTCAAAATCCAATTCTTTGATTCGCTGGACTCGGCTATTGAAATCCGAGGTGACGTTGATATTTGGGTTAAAGGGGACCTTCCTTCTATGCTTTACTGGAGTATATTTAGGAC
>PNBI01000072.1 GCA_003135935.1 Methanomassiliicoccaceae archaeon | reverse complement strand
TCGGCTGGTACGGCTTCAACGCCGGCAGCGAGCTGAGCGTTAACTCAGTCACGGTCATCGCTTTCCTCAACACCGATCTCGCCGCATCCGTGGCCGCCGCCACCTGGCTGGCTTTGGCTTGGACCTTCGAGAAGAAACCGAAGATGCTCGGCCTCCTCACTGGCTCGATCGCCGGACTGGCGACCATCACCCCATGCGCTGGTTACGTCGCTCCCTGGGCTGCGATGGTCATCGGATTCCTGGCAGGTCTGATATGCTACATTGCGATTTGGTACAAGAACAAGAGGAACTGGGATGATGCCCTGGATGTCTGGGGCGTTCATGGCGTGGGCGGGATCCTAGGGGCCGTCATGTTGGGTGTTTTCGCGACCACCGCTGTCAACGCTGCCGGGGCGCAGGGTCTGATCGAAGGAAACTCCACATTCTTCGGAGTGCAGGTTGCCGCTGTGGTTCTGGCCGCCATTTGGGCGTTCGTTGTGACTTACGTAATGCTCTTTGTGATAGACAAGGTCACGAAGGTGAGGGTGAGCGAGAGCGTCGAGAAGGGAGGCCTGGACTTCGGCCTTCACGGCGAGACAGCTTACCTTGAAGACACCAACGGAGGGGTGGATAGCCAGAAGACTGAATTGGGCTAAGGCGGCGCGGAGGCCATCTCCCCTTGCTCATGGGTCGATCGGCTTCCGTTCGCCTCTTCATCATTTCATTCTCGAAACAGACCTGAGGACCTTCTTGATCAGCGCAAGAAATCTCTCCGTCCTCAGGTCTGCCAAGGATATCCGGAGGATATCATCTTAGGAATCTGATCATCAGGATAATATCCTATCGTAGCTTCATTGGGCGGTTAGTCGGATCCTTATACTGTTAGAGTGGTAATTTTATCGCTTTCGTAAGGGAACAGGGCCATTATTCTTTCCTCCTCTCGAACTGACAGTCGGTCCTGCGCAATGGCTGTCCCTTCCCGGTCCACAGCATTTATCAAATCTTTATGGAAGTCATCAACAAGTTTCTGCTTGGCGGCCAGCCCCAATTTGCATCCGACTCCAAGCGATCTCCGAAGAACTTGTTGAACTGAGGTCGTTAACAGGGGCGTTAGCAGGTCACATGCAACAGCGCGACCGTCTTCCCCTCGCTGATGGCGAGCCTCTCCAGGGCCTCTGGGGTCTTGCCGATGTAATAGGGGTAGGCGTTCAAGAACTTCTCGGCCTTGGGCGTCAGGGGCATGGAGCCGCTATGCCCCGTCCCGATGATGATCATTTCCGGTGCTTCCCTTCCCAGCACTTTCAGCTCCTTACTGGTCAGGGGGGTATGGCCGTACTTTTCCTTCTTCTTCCGGGAAAGTCCCTTTTCCCTTTTCGTCACGGAGCCATCCACATGAACGATTATATCGAAATCATATCTCTTGCCATGAAGCTCGACCCAGCCGAAACTTGAATCGAACTCTTTAGCATTGGCAGGCTCTCCTTTTTCCGGCAGCGCCTCTTTGACTGGAGTTGCTTCTGTTATGCAGCCTTCACCTTTGGCGGAAGCAGTCTCCTGAGCATGTGATGACCCGGAAACGTTTGGCCCCGACGCTTTCTTCTGTTTAGCGTCTTCAGTCGTTGAAATATCATCGTCATCATCTGCTTTGACTGAGGACGATCCGTCCCAGGACGGCTGTTTCCTTTTGGACCTGTCCTTATCCGCCTTTCCGTTGACTTTGGCCATTCGATGCCCCCGATGACTTTGATTCAGGATGCTCCTTCCTTATATTCGTTTGGAAGGGTCTGCGCTCGTTCCAGCTGCGAGCATTCTTTCGAAGTCTCGCCCAACAATGCCATTTAGGGCATGAGAGTATTACGAGCGATTTCTCCGTTCCTCGACCTCGATGTGCTCCACCACGATGGTAGCTCCGACCACCAGGCGGTGGTCAACGTCCCCCAGGATCGATATGCCGTACGAATCCCTTATTGTGACCCATTTCCGGTGCACCTGGGCCACGACCTTTCCGTTCATCTCCATAGAATAATCATGTTCCAGGAAGTTGCCATAAATCCGCATCAGCTCCTTCCCATCCTTCTCGAGCCAAAGCTCCTCCCCGATGAGCTTCATCAGCTTCTTCTTTATGATCCCGAGTTCCACGCCGAAGCTATCCATCATGGTGAACTGATGGCGGATCGTCAGGATCTTTCCCTCTATCTGCATGATCAGTTGACCATTCCTCGGATCGGTGATCTTGAATTTGGCGGGGAACTGGATCAGGTTGCCCTCCCCTACGGCAAGGACGTTGCCCGATCGGTCGGAGATGTCATAGTGCTCCCTCAATGACAATATCTTCTTCGTCAGTTGCAACTCGTTCGCATCAAGGATGCTAGGACCGCTCGAAGTGATCGGATTGCGATATTGGTCAGAACCGCTCATATTTGTGCACAATCAGTTCCAAAGCCATAATCCTATCCTCGATGATAATGCCCAAGGACCAGGTCGACTCTCATCACAGGTCCAGACCGAAGGCCTCGGCGAACTGCTCCATCTTGCGAAACTCCATTATGAAGGTCTCCCCTTGTTTGGTGATCGAGTAGGTCAGCCTGTCCCCGTCGTCATGTCTTTGGATCAGGTTCGATGATTCCAGCTGACCGAGATATTTGATGAGACGCTCATGCGACAGATTCGCTTCGTAAAGTATGTGAGTGACCTTTGCCTGGCCGTCCCGCTGCACCGCTCGCAGTATATCGGCGAAAATGCGTCCCTTTGACCGGTATCTCTGGCTAGGCTCGCTCATTTCGCCCCTCGCAAGCGGTAGAGCACCAGTAGCAACGACGCGAAGGCCATCAGCTGTATGACCGCGCCGATGATGAAGAGGAGATCGCTGGCCCGGCTGAACATCAAGAAGACGTGGCTGAGAAGCAATAGGGTGAAGCTCATGACCACGACCTCGGCATTGAGCGTCCTCTTGACCATGAAGTGCATCAGCTGGGCAATAAGGATCACCAGCAACAGGATCACGCAAATCAGCTCGAAGAAAGGACTGACCAGGAGCAGAGTAGTGCCCGCCACTGCCATCGCCAGCCCCGGTGCGGCCAATCTCTTCGAGTAAGCGTAAACCAGGATCCCATAGGCAGCGATGCTCAGTATATAATAGGCCCAGAAGCCAAGTTCAAGGACCCCCACCAAGGTCCCATTCTCGGCGTAGCCGACGCTATATCCCCAGGCATAACCTAAGGCCAGACCTTTTATGAAGAATCCGAGTGCCAGTAGGAGGAAGGCAATAAGGAGCCCTCGCAAAGTCCGATCCTGGGTCCATTTGTAGCCTCTATAGGCGTACAGACATACCGCCAAAGCGATCACTGCGGTCAAGATCTGGATTATGCTGTCGTAAGGAAGGAACCATCGGGGTGGAAGCATCTGAGCACCATATCGGTCAGAGGTCGGAAGAGCCTCTAGATTTATGAATGATTCGTCCAGACGATGTGTTCCTAAGCTGGATATAAGCACTCGAACTTAGACTGATTAGAGGCATAGAAATGAAACATTCCTCATGGATGATAACTGGGGCATTCGCCGCTATAGCGGTCCTGCTGGTCGCAGGACTAGCATTGGTGGTAATCGCGCCCGGCGCGCTGGCCAATGACCAGACCCCCCAGGTGAGCATTAATGATCAGGCCGCTCCAACCTCGATAGGATCGACCCCATTGAACGATGGCTCGGCGATGCACAACTTCACGATTACCGTCGGCGCCAATGTCGAAGGAAAGAAGGTCCCGATCGAAGGTGCATTGGTGCTTGTCTACTCCGTCAACGTGGCCAAGGTGGACAACACCACGACCATAGTGCTGGAGAAGGTGGCGGAGCAACGGACCGATGCTAACGGCCAAGTCGAATTCCAGCTCGCCCAGGGCAGGTATATCGTGATCGCACACTACCATGGCCTGAACGGCTTTGGAAGGGTGAACCTCACCGAGGACTTAGGCCGCAATGTGATGCTCCACCACTGGGGAGGCGAATTCCTTAACAGGCTGGAGACCTCCAAGAAGATCAGCATCAGCTTTGAGAATTGAGCCAATCAAACATTTTCCCTTTTCCTTTCTTCGATCAGGAATTATGGCAGATGCGAGAATAGAGGCATTGCGCTTCGCCCCCGAGGATCTGTGAATGCTCCATGGCGAACCAATGGCAGGTATCACCCTGGCTATCGCAATGATTATTCTATCTACATTGGGGAAATGAATGGCAGGAATCATGCAAGAGTTCGGGTCTGCTGGTCTGTGAAGAATATTAGGTCCCCTCGATTCTTATCTTGCGCGCTTTCTGTTCATCCTGGACCGGATCCTTCTTATCACCATGGACCAGATCCTTCTTCTTATGCCTTGAATGGAATCCCGATATTGCGGTGAAAAGTCCTACTGCGATGATCACAAAGCCGAACAATAGTACGATCACGTCCAATGTCGCATCAGGATATGAGACGATTGCCAATCCCAGGACGATGGCAAAGATGCCAGCAACCACAGCGAACCACCTTCCTTTGTGGCCATAAACGTGCAATTGGATATCCTCTACCCCAATGAAGGCGGCCGCCAGTTCGAACATTCCCCACAGGATAGCCCAGGCGGCAATGAGATAGATGGCCACGACGAGAGTAATATCGGGTAGCAGAAAGGCTAAAAAGCCAACCGCGAGGCTCAGGAAGCCTCTGAGCACAAAGAGCCACTTATGTGGGCTGCCCTTCGGGGTATGGACCCCGAACAGGATCTCGAAGATCCCGAAGAAGAACATGAACAGCCCGAACAGCTGAATGAGGATCAGGATGGTGATCCCGGTGTATGTCAGGAGCAATACGCCCAAGACCACGAGGATGAGGCCAGATATCATTCTCCAGACCCAATTATCTTCCATCATGCTCTATCTGCCTTCCTTATCTCTCTTGACGTAACCAAGCGATCGCACCATTGAAGGCACATCATAAGAACCTTTGCTCGGACCAGTGGCAATGCTTCGTTCGAGATGAGATTTATTATTTCGTCAGTAATCCCATTCTAACCAAACTACTCGATCATCGATCCCCTGGTTAACGGCGCTTGGCGGCGGTAATAAATATCGAGCTTACAATGAGACATTTCGTACTCTTTGTGTACTATACACCTTGAGTACTATCATTTCAAGAGGTTGAAATCAAAAATGGACCGTAACGAACGGATCTACGCCATTGCGGACGATATGTTCCAAACCGTACCTGTGCTCCACAGGAGAATAATAAGGCCTGACGCAAGTGGGATCAGCCCTCTCTCCCCCCGTATTTCGGTACTCGTGGTGGTTAAGCGAGAAGGGCCGATTTCGATGTCCTCCATCGCTCAGGCGCTTTCCTATTCCAAGCAGAACCTGACCAAAATAGCCAATCAATTGGTGAAAGAGGGTTACGTGGAAAGAACCCCAGATCCATCGGACCGCAGAGTGCTGAATCTGGCATTGACCGAGAATGGCAGATCCTTCATGGCTGAGCGTAGGGAGAGGATGAAGAACAAACTGATGGAGGACCTCTCCCACCTGAATGACGAAGACCTTGAGTATCTAAATGACACGTTCGAAAGAGTCAAAGTGGCCCTGCCCAAGCTTCTGGGCAAAGATATGCCAGATCAGCCCAAGTGATGAACTAATTACACCTGAAATGCCTTAAACGATGAATCGGAGTCATGTGAATGCTCGCAGTACAAACAGACAAACTAACTTGCCAATTCGGCAAATTCACTGCCGTCAGCGCTCTAGATCTGTCTGTGGAAGGGGGGGAGATCTTCGGCCTTCTTGGTCCCAATGGGGCCGGTAAGACCACAACGATCAAGATGCTGACCACTCTGCTCCCGCCAACTTCCGGTCGGGCGATGGTGAACAATCTGGACGTGGTCAAACATGCTTCTCAGGTCCGCAGAACGATTGGGTACGTTCCGCAGATGCTCTCGGCCGACGCAAGCCTGACCGGCTACGAGAACCTGCTCAT